>NZ_LATD01000254.1 GCF_000981895.1 Streptomyces odonnellii
GGACGGACGAACCTCTGGTGTGCCAGTTGTTCTGCCAAGGGCATGGCTGGTTGGCTACGTTCGGGAGGGATAACCGCTGAAAGCATCTAAGCGGGAAGCCTGCTTCGAGATGAGGACTCCCACCCCCACTGAGGGGGTAAGGCTCCCAGTAGACGACTGGGTTGATAGGCCGGATATGGAAGCCAGGTGACTGGTGGAGTTGACCGGTACTAATAGGCCGAGGGCTTGTCCTCAGTTGCTCGCGTCCACTGTGTTAGTTCTGAGACCACGAACAGCTGTGACTTTTTCCGGCGGGTTGTGTGTTTCATTGTGTTTCGGTGGTTATAGCGTGAGGGAAACGCCCGGTTACATTCCGAACCCGGAAGCTAAGCCTTACAGCGCCGATGGTACTGCAGGGGGGACCCTGTGGGAGAGTAGGACGCCGCCGAACAAACTTTATGGAAATGCCCTGTACCAGAGGTCTGGTACAGGGCATTTTTGCGTTCATCGCCGTTCATGACCCATTCAAGTCCCGTTCAGAGCCGAGGTTCTGAGAACCGCTCAACATCGGGTATGCTTTACCTCGTTGCCGCGCCCCAATAGCTCAGTCGGTAGAGCGTCTCCATGGTAAGGAGAAGGTCTACGGTTCGATTCCGTATTGGGGCTCAGATGTTCGGTGACCCTCGCCCGTCCGGGCGAGGAGATCCAACATCGCAGCGGTGTAGCTCAGTCGGTAGAGCAAGCGGCTCATAATCGCTGTGTCACCGGTTCAAGTCCGGTCACCGCTACACAAAGTAGCCGATTGTGGGGTCGGTCCTTCGATCGGCTACTCTTTTCTGCGTTCATCTGTTCATCCGTTGTCCGTCCAAGGAGCACTCACGTGGCTGCCACCGACGTCCGCCCGAAGATCACGCTGGCCTGCGTGGAGTGCAAGGAGCGGAACTACATCACCAAGAAGAACCGGCGCAACAACCCGGACCGTCTTGAGATGAAGAAGCACTGCCCGCGCTGCAACTCGCACACCGCGCACCGCGAAACGCGCTGAATCAGGCTCGTCTGCGAGGCCGTCCCCATTGGGGGACGGCCTCGTGTCGTTTGTAGCGGCCCCCGTGCCGTTGTGTAGTGGTCACATCCATCAGGAGGGAGCGAGTCCATGGCGCTCGATCAGTCCTTCGTGGGGCGGAGCTATCCCCCCACCGAGCCGTACGAGGTCGGCCGGGAGAAGATCCGCGAGTTCGCCGAGGCGGTGCGCGACCCCAATCCGGTGTACACCGACCCCGAGGCCGCCAAGGCGCTTGGTTACAGCGACCTGATCGCCCCGCCGACGTTTGTGTTCGCGATCACCTTCAAGGCGGCGGGCGATGTCATCGCGGATCCGCAGCTGGGCCTGGACTACAGCCGGGTGGTGCACGGCGACCAGAAGTTCGCGTACTCCCGTCCCGTACGGGCGGGGGACCGGCTGACCGTCACCTCGACCATCGAGACGATCAAGTCCCTCGCCGGGAACGACATCATCGACGTACGGGGCGAAGTGCACGACGAGGCCGGCGAGCATGTTGTGACCGCGTGGACGAAGCTGGTGGCGCGGGCCGCCGGGGAGGCATGAGACCGATGGCCGCGAAGATCGGTTACGACGAGGTCGAGGTCGGTACGGAGCTGCCTGCGCAGAGCTTCCCCGTCACCCGGGCGACGCTGGTGCGGTACGCGGGTGCGTCGGGGGACTTCAACCCGATCCACTGGAACGAGAAGTTCGCGAAGGAGGTCGGTCTCCCGGACGTCATCGCGCACGGCATGTTCACCATGGCCGAGGCGATCCGGGTGGTGACCGACTGGGTCGGCGACCCGGGGGCCGTCGTCGAGTACGGTGTCCGCTTCACCAAGCCCGTCGTGGTGCCCAACGACGACAAGGGCGCGCTGGTCGAGGTCAGCGCCAAGGTCGCGGCCAAGCTGGACGACAGCCGGGTACGGGTGGACCTGACGGCCATGAGCGCGGGCCAG
Source organism: Streptomyces odonnellii (assembly GCF_000981895.1). Classification (GTDB taxonomy): domain Bacteria; phylum Actinomycetota; class Actinomycetes; order Streptomycetales; family Streptomycetaceae; genus Streptomyces; species Streptomyces odonnellii. The sequence continues at coordinate 1,978 of NZ_LATD01000254.1, forward strand.
AAGGTGCTGGGCATGGCCCGCGCGGTCGTACGGCTGGCCTGAGCGGTGCCACCAGCTCAACGCGGGTGGGCATCACATGACGCAGGTGGGCGCCACGCCGCGTGCGCGACGACTACATCTGTACGTGAAGATCACAGCGCGTAGGTAAGGGGCGCCGGCCATTACGGGCGCCCCTTACGCCGGGCCTCACGCACATCGGGGGTTGACAGAGTTAGTGAGTGGTCAATAACTTACTCGTATGGTCAGGATGAGCGCAGAAGAGCGGCGCGAGAGCGTCATCCGTGCGGCGGTCACCGAGTTCGCCCGCTCCGGATACAACGGCACCTCCACGGAGGCGATCGCCCGGCGGGTCGGCGTCTCCCAGCCGTATCTCTTCCGCCTCTTCCCCAACAAGGCGGCCATCTTCCTCGCCGCCTCGCAGCGCTGTCTCGCGGACACGATCCATGTCTTCGAGCAGGCGTCCGAGGGGTTGGAGGGCGAGGAGGCCCTCCATGCCATGGCCACCGCGTACCAAAAACTCATCGCTGACGATCCGGAAAAGCTGCACATGCAGATGCAGATGTATGTCGCGGTGGCGTCCGCCGAGGCCGCGGGCGATCACGCCTTCGGTGATTCCGTACGGGCCGGCTGGCTCGTGCTCTGGGACACGGTCCATCTCGCGCTCGGGGCGGACGTCGACGAGACCACCGGCTTCCTGGCGTACGGAATGCTGATCAACACCCTTGTCTCGCTGGGCTTCCCGTCCGGGAACCGCGTCTGGTCCGGTTTCTTCGACTCGGCGCGGCCGGTCGAGGGCTGAGCCGCACGTCTTTGCCCCTCACCTCTCCCTTCGCACTCCTCCCTGCTCGCGGCTTCCTGCCCGCATGTCCTTCTTCTGCGCTGAGCTCTGCCCCAAGAAGTTAGTCATCCATAACTAACCTGCGCGAACCAATCCGAAAGCCAACCCGAAAGCCAACCCGAAAGAGAGAGCGATGCCTCAGTCAGCAGCCCGCGGCTCCGCCGCCTGGGCCCTTGTCATCACCGGCGCCGCCAGCTTCATGGCCGCCCTGGACAACCTCGTCGTCACCACGGCCCTGCCCTCCATCCGCGAGGATCTCGGCGGTGCGCTGGAGGACCTGGAGTGGACGGTCAACGCGTACACGCTCACCTTCGCGGTGCTCCTCATGTTCGGGGCGGCCCTCGGTGACCGGTTCGGCCGCCGCAGGCTCTTTCTCACCGGTCTGACGATCTTCACCGGTGCCTCCGCCGCCGCGGCCCTCTCGCCCGGTATCGACGCGCTGATCGCCGCGCGCGCCGTCCAGGGCGTCGGCGCGGCGATCATGATGCCGCTCGCGCTCACCCTCCTCACCGCCGCCGTCCCCGCGGAACGGCGTGGCGCGGCCCTCGGGATCTTCGGAGCCATCACCGGCCTCGCCGTCGCCAGCGGCCCGCTCGTCGGCGGAAGCCTCACGGAGCACTTCTCCTGGGACTGGATCTTCTGGCTGAACGTGCCGATAGGCCTGGCCCTGCTGCCGCTCGCCCGGCTGCGCCTCAAGGAATCGCACGGCCCCGGCGCCCGGCTCGACATCCCCGGCACCGTCCTGATCAGCACCGGTCTCTTCGGCATCGTCTACGCCATGGTCAACGCCAACGCCGAAGGCTGGACCAGCAACACCGTGCTGCTCGGTCTGTTCGCGGGGACGGCGCTGCTCGTGGCCTTCGTGTTCCACGGCCTGCGCCGCCCGGACGCGATGCTGCCCATGCGCCTCTTCGCCAGCCGCGCCTTCACCGGGATCAACGCGGCGAGCCTGCTGATGTTCCTGGGCATGTTCGGCTCGATCTTCCTGCTCAGCCAGTTCCTCCAGGGCGTTCTCGGCTACTCGCCCACCGAGGCCGGTCTGCGGATGCTCCCCTGGACGGCGATGCCCCTGCTCGTCTCCCCGATCGCCGGTGTGGTCTCCGACCGTATCGGCGGCCGTCCCGTCGTGGCGGCCGGACTGGCGCTCCAGGCCATCGGGCTCGGCTGGTTCGCGCTGGTCATCGAGCCGGGGGTGGCCTACTCGGCGCAGCTTCCCGCCCTGATCATCAGCGGTATCGGCATGGGAATGTACTTCGCCCCGGCCGCCAGCCTGGTCATGTCCAGCGTCCGCCCCGCGGAACAGGGCATCGCCTCCGGCGCCAACAACGCCCTGCGCGAGGTCGGCGGAGCACTCGGGGTCGCGGTCCTCGGCGCGGTCTTCGCGGCGCGAGGGGGATACGAGTCCGGCGACGCGTTCGTCGACGGCACCGTCCCCGCGCTCTGGATCGGCGCCGGGGCGGTGGCGCTCGCGGCGCTGACCGCCCTGCTCATCCCAGGGCGGCGCGCCCGCCGGACGGCCCCGGCCGCGGAAGGTGCGCAGGAGGTGAAGGAGTACGAGTCCGCCGCCGCCTGACGCGCCACACCGCCCGGCCCCCGGGCCGTCCCGTGCAGGAACTCCACAACGCGCCCCTCGCCCCCCTCACCACCTTCCGGCTCGGCGGCCCCGCGACCCGCCTCGTCACGGCCACCACCGACGACGAGGTCATCGCCGTCGTACGGCAGGCCGACGCGGCCGGCACCCCGCTCCTGATCATCGGTGGCGGCAGCAATCTGGTCATCGGGGACCGCGGTTTCGAGGGCACCGCACTGCGCATCGGCACGCGGGGCTTCGCCCTCGACGGCACCGCGCTGGAGCTGGCCGCGGGCGAGATCTGGAGCGACGCGGTCGCCCGTACCGTCGAAGCGGGCCTGGCGGGCGTCGAATGCCTCGCCGGCATCCCCGGATCGGCCGGTGCCACGCCCATCCAGAACGTCGGGGCGTACGGCCAGGAAGTGTCCAGCACGATCACCGAGGTCGTCGCCTACGACCGCGCCACGCGCGCCCCCGTCACGCTCACCAACGCCGAGTGCGCCTTCTCGTACCGCCACAGCCGCTTCAAGGAGCACCCCGAGCGCTATGTGGTGCTGCGGGTCCGCTTCGCGCTGGAGGACGCCGACGGGCTGTCCGCCCCGCTCAAGTACGCCGAGACGGCCCGTGCCCTCGGTGTCGAGCCCGGTGACCGTGTCCCCGCCGCCGTCGCCCGGGACACCGTCCTGAAGCTGCGGGCGGGCAAGGGCATGGTGCTGGACCCGGAGGACCACGACACCTGGTCGGCAGGCTCCTTCTTCACCAACCCGGTCCTGGCCGACGAGGAGTACGCCGAGTTCCTCGGCCGCGCAACGGCCCTTCTCGGCGCCGATGTGACACCGCCCGCGTTCCCGGCGGGGGAGGGGCGTACGAAGACCTCCGCCGCCTGGCTGATCGACAAGGCCGGTTTCACCAAGGGGTACGGCACGGGCCCGGCCCGTATCTCCAGCAAGCACACCCTCGCCCTCACCAACCGGGGCGGGGCGACCACCGAGGACCTGCTCGCGCTGGCCCGGGAGGTGGTCGCCGGGGTGCACGCGGCCTTCGGGATCACGCTCGTCAACGAACCGGTGACGGTAGGCGTGACCCTCTAAAGAAGACACGCACAGAAGACACCGATCACGCGCCCGGAGAAGGAACCGATTGCGCGGCGAGGCACCGGTTACGCGTCGGACCCCGCGGGTTCGTCCGCGAGCCAGGCGTCGACCCCCGCCAGCAGCTTCTCCCGTACCTCCGGCGGCGCCGCCGAGCCCCGTACCGACTGCCGCGCCAGCTCCGCCAGTTCGGGGTCGCTGAACCCGTGGTGGGCGCGGGCCAGTTCGTACTGAGCCGCCAGCCGGGAGCCGAACAGCAGCGGGTCGTCCGCGCCGAGCGCCATCGGAACCCCGGCCTCGAACAGCGTCCGCAGCGGCACGTCCTCCGGTTTCTCGTACACCCCCAGCGCCACATTGGACGCCGGGCAGACCTCGCAGGTCACCCCGCGCTCCGCGAGCTTGCGCAGCAGCCGGGGGTCCTCCGCCGCCCGGACGCCGTGCCCGATCCTGGCGGCGCGCAGATCGTCCAGACAGTCCCGTACGGACGCGGGCCCGGTCAGCTCGCCGCCGTGCGGCGCGGCCAGCAGCCCGCCGTGCCGGGCGATCGCGAAGGCCCGGTCGAAGTCCCTGGCCATCCCGCGCCGCTCGTCGTTGGAGAGACCGAAGCCGACGACGCCCCGGTCCGCGTACCGCACGGCGAGCCGCGCCAGGGTCCTGGCCTCCAGCGGATGCTTCATCCGGTTCGCCGCGACCAGCACCCGCATCCCGAGACCGGTCTCCCGGGCGGCCGTGTCCACGGCGTCCAGGATGATCTCCAGAGCCGGGATCAGCCCGCCCAGCATGGGGGCGTACGACGTGGGGTCGACCTGGATCTCCAGCCAGCCGGAGCCGTCCCGTACATCCTCCTCGGCGGCCTCGCGCACCAGCCGCTGGATGTCCTCAGGGGTACGCAGACAGGACCGGGCGATGTCGTACAGCCGCTGGAAACGGAACCAGCCGCGCTCGTCGGTCGCGCGCAGCCGCGGCGGTTCGCCGCTGGTCAGCGCGTCGGGGAGATGGACGCCGTACTTCTCGGCGAGTTCCAGCAGGGTCGTGGGCCGCATCGAGCCGGTGAAGTGCAGATGCAGATGGGCCTTGGGCAGACGACCGAGATCGCGGGGTCGGGTGGTGCTCTCCATTCCAGGATCCTGCCGCACGTGAGGGCCTGCCGACAGCCTCTTTCCCCTATCGAGATCTTGCTCGAACGCAAAAACGGGCCCCCGGTCCTGATCGGGAGCCCGTTCTCGCATGGCTTTCGCGAATGTCCCGGAGCCGGTTCGCGCGAAGCACGCGTGACGTCGCTCCTGGGCGAAGTCAGTCCTGGGCCTCGGCGAGCAGCTTCTGGATCCTGGCGATGCCCTCCACCAGGTCCTCGTCGCCGAGCGCGTACGAAAGCCGCAGATAGCCGGGCGTACCGAAGGCCTCGCCGGGTACGACCGCGACCTCCACCTCCTCCAGGATCAGCGCGGCCAGCTCGACCGTGGTCCGCGGGCGCGAGCCCCGGATCTCCTTGCCGAGCAGGCCCTTCACCGAGGGGTACGCGTAGAAGGCGCCCTCCGGCCGCGGGCAGACCACGCCGTCGATCTCGTTGAGCATCCGCACGATCGTCTGCCGGCGCCGGTCGAAGGCGTCGCGCATCTCGGCGACGGCGGTGAGATCGCCGGAGACCGCCGCGAGCGCCGCGGCCTGCGCGACATTCGACACGTTTGAAGTGGCGTGCGACTGGAGGTTGGTCGCGGCCTTGACGACATCCTTGGGGCCGATGACCCACCCCACCCGCCAGCCGGTCATCGCGTAGGTCTTCGCCACCCCGTTGACCACGATGCACTTGTCGCGCAGCTCCGGTACGACGGCGGGCAGCGAGGTGAACTCGGCGTCTCCATAGACGAGGTGCTCGTAGATCTCGTCCGTCATGACCCAGAGCCCGTGCTCGACGGCCCAGCGGCCGATGGCCTCGGTGTCGGCGGGGCTGTAGACCGCGCCCGTCGGGTTCGACGGCGAGACGAAGAGGACGACCTTCGTACGCTCCGTGCGGGCCGCCTCCAACTGCTCGACGGAGACCCGGTAGCCGGTGGTCTCGTCGGCCACGACCTCTACCGGGACACCGCCGGCCAGCCGGATCGACTCGGGGTACGTCGTCCAGTACGGCGCCGGGACGATGACCTCGTCGCCCGGGTCCAGTATGGCCGCGAACGCTTCGTAGATCGCCTGCTTGCCGCCGTTGGTCACCAGGACCTGGGAGGGCTCGATCTCATAGCCGGAGTCACGCAGTGTCTTCTCGGCGATGGCGGCCTTCAGCGCGGGGAGCCCGCCGGCCGGGGTGTAGCGGTGGTACGCGGGGTTGCGGCAGGCCTCGACCGCAGCGTCGACGACATATCCGGGCGTCGGGAAGTCGGGCTCGCCGGCGCCGAAGCCGATCACCGGACGCCCGGCGGCCTTGAGGGCCTTGGCCTTGGCGTCCACGGCGAGGGTCGCGGACTCGGAGATCGCGCCGACTCGGGCGGAGACCCGGCGCTCGGTGGGTGGGATTGCAGCGCTCATACGGCCATGGTCCCAGACCCGAAACCGCACCGGCACACAGGTTTCCCATGATGGACACATCAGACGACGAGCTGCCCGCCGGACGGGTCGGGGACCGGTCCTCGACGGATCCGGCGCAAGCTGTTCGACGCGGGCGCCGGGACCACGTACACTCACTCGTCGTTGGCTCTCGGCAGACAGGTCCGTACCAGGCACTCCGTGCACCCGGTCGGATGCGGTAGGTTGAGGTTGACACAAAGGGTCGTAGCTCAATTGGTAGAGCACTGGTCTCCAAAACCAGCGGTTGGGGGTTCAAGTCCCTCCGGCCCTGCTACACACACCTTCGCCTAGGCTGTGTGCGCATGTACGTATATTCAACGCATCGCCGTGCGGCTCCCCCGGGCGCGGCACGGCCACGACCGGGAATCAGGTGAGAGAGCGTGACGGACGCCGTGGGCTCCATCGACAAGCCTGATGCCGACGATGAGTCCGAGGAGTCGAAGAAGCCACGCAAGGGTGGCAAGCGCGGAAAGAAGGGTCCTCTGGGCCGTCTCGCGCTCTTCTACCGTCAGATCGTCGCCGAGCTGCGCAAGGTCGTCTGGCCGACTCGCAATCAGCTGACGACGTACACCACAGTGGTGATTGTCTTCGTTGTCATCATGATCGGTCTGGTGACCGTGATTGACTATGGCTTCCAGCAAGCGATCAAGTACGTCTTCGGCTGATCCCGCGGAGGGCGCCCGGCGCGGCGCCCCTTTCGCGTGTTCCACCCATTGAGCCAGGAAGAAGCAGCCACCGTGTCTGACCCGAAACTGAACGACGCCAGCGAGTCGGAGGAGTCCCGAAAGGACGAAACCGGCATCGTCGAGGCGGCGGACGCTGTCGAGCCAGACCAGGCCGAAGCCGCTGATGTCGCCGCGGGCGAGCCGGCCGAAGAGGCTGCCGTCCATGTCGAGGACGACGGGACCGGAGCGGACGACGACTCCGCCGAGGATGCGCACGACGCCGACGACGAGGCCGGGGCCGACGGAGCGGACGCCGAGCCTCCGGCCGATGTGCCCGCTGACCCGATCGCCGCGCTCCGCGAGGAACTGCGCGGACTGCCGGGCGAGTGGTATGTGATCCACACCTACGCGGGCTACGAGAAGCGCGTGAAGGCCAACCTGGAGCAGCGCGCCGTCTCGCTGAACGTCGAGGACTTCATCTACCAGGCCGAGGTCCCCGAGGAAGAGATCGTCCAGATCAAGAACGGCGAGCGGAAGAACGTCCGCCAGAACAAGCTCCCGGGCTATGTCCTGGTGCGTATGGACCTGACGAACGAGTCCTGGGGCGTCGTCCGCAACACCCCGGGCGTCACCGGCTTCGTGGGCAACGCCTACGACCCGTATCCGCTGACCCTGGACGAGATCGTCAAGATGCTCGCGCCGGAGGCCGAGGAGAAGGCCGCCCGCGAGGCGGCCGAGGCCGAGGGCAAGCCGATGCCAGCCCGCAAGGTCGAGGTCCAGGTGCTGGACTTCGAGGTCGGCGACTCGGTCACCGTCACGGACGGCCCGTTCGCCACGCTCCAGGCGACCATCAACGAGATCAACGCCGACTCGAAGAAGGTCAAGGGCCTGGTCGAGATCTTCGGCCGCGAGACCCCGGTCGAGCTGAGCTTCGACCAGATCCAGAAGAACTGAGCACGGGACCGGCCGGGCGCCGCGCGCCCGCCGGGACGGTTCGCCCGCTTTCTGGAACCACAGCTTCCGACCAGGTCAGACAGGCTTCCGCAGATGTCTGACCTGTCGGTTTTTAGCCGCGCACCTATACCCGTTATCGTTGTGCGGTATGCCTCCAACCGGATGACCGGATGGCCGGCTGAAAACTCTCACTAGGACCCGGAGAGAGCACATGCCTCCCAAGAAGAAGAAGGTCACGGGGCTCATCAAGCTCCAGATCAGCGCCGGCGCGGCCAACCCGGCTCCGCCGGTCGGCCCCGCGCTGGGCCAGCACGGCGTCAACATCATGGAGTTCTGCAAGGCCTACAACGCCGCGACCGAGTCGCAGCGTGGCATGGTCGTGCCGGTGGAGATCACGGTCTACGAGGACCGCTCCTTCACCTTCGTCACCAAGACGCCGCCGGCCGCCAAGCTGATCCTCAAGGCCGCGGGTGTGGACAAGGGCTCCGGCGAGCCGCACGTCAAGAAGGTCGCGAAGCTCACCCGCGACCAGGTGCGCGACATCGCCACGACCAAGATGCCCGACCTGAACGCGAACGACCTGGACGCCGCCGAGAAGATCATCGCCGGCACCGCCCGTTCCATGGGCATCACGGTCGAGGGCTGACCCCACCGGTCACGCCCCGTGGCAGGGCCCTGCGCGGCCCGGACCACACCCTCCACCCTTGTATGAAGAACCACCAGGAGAAGAAGTGAAGCGCAGCAAGGCTCTCCGCGGCGCGGACGCCAAGATCGACCGGGAGCGCAGCTACGCCCCGCTCGAAGCCGTCCGTCTCGCCAAGGACACCACCACCACCAAGTTCGACGGCACCGTCGAGGTGGCCATGCGGCTGGGCGTCGACCCGCGCAAGGCCGACCAGATGGTCCGTGGCACCGTGAACCTTCCGCACGGCACCGGCAAGACCGCCCGGGTCCTGGTCTTCGCAACCGGTGACCGTGCCGAGGCAGCGCGCGCCGCGGGCGCCGACATCGTCGGCGCCGACGAACTGATCGACGAGGTCTCGAAGGGCCGTCTGGACTTCGACGCCGTCGTAGCCACCCCGGACCTCATGGGCAAGGTCGGCCGTCTCGGCCGTGTCCTCGGCCCGCGTGGTCTGATGCCGAACCCGAAGACCGGCACGGTCACCCCTGATGTCGCCAAGGCTGTCACCGACATCAAGGGCGGCAAGATCGAGTTCCGCGTCGACAAGCACTCGAACCTGCACTTCATCATCGGCAAGGTCTCCTTCGACGAGACGAAGCTGGTCGAGAACTACGCCGCGGCGCTGGAGGAGATCCTCCGTCTGAAGCCGTCCGCCGCGAAGGGCCGCTACATCAAGAAGGCGACCCTCACCACGACGATGGGCCCCGGCATCCCGCTGGACGCCAACCGCACCCGCAACCTCCTCGTCGAGGAGGACCCGGCCGCCGTCTGACACTGACGGCAGCCTCGGGTCGTACTGTCGTACGCACGCAAACCGGTCCCCGCACCTCTCCTGAGGTGCGGGGACCGGTTCGTTATTCGGAGGGCGCTGTCCGAGGCGGCGGGTAGAGTTCACCCGGCTTGAGAGATCTTTTGCATAACTGTGGGGGGATTCATGAAGACGATGTACCGGAACGCCGCGGCGGCCGCGCTCGCGGGAGCGCTGGTCTGGGGTATGGCGGCCTGCTCGGCACAGACGGAGAGCGGCAAGCCCGCCGCGGACGGCAAGGCCACGACGAAGAGTGTGGAGATGTCCCCTGTCGCGGCCGTGCAGAAGGCCGCGGACAACAACGAGAAGATCACCTCGTTGAGCTACACGATGAAGGGCAGCGTTCCCGGCGAGGGGTCCATCAGCGGCGAGGCCGCGATGAGCATAAAGCCGCTGGCCGTCCAGATGAAGATGCGGGGCGAGGTGGACGGGAAGCAGCAGGAGTTCGAGATCCGGCTCACCTCTGACGCCATGTACATGAACGGTGGCAAGGAAGCCGCCGCTGAGATGGACGGCAAGAGCTGGATCAAGTTCCCCATGGCGGCCCTCGCGAAGTCCGGCGAGAGCCCCCTGGGCGGGCTGTCCAGCCAGGTGGACAAGAACCCGGCCGCGGAGTCCGGCGCACTCACCGCCGCCAAGGACCTGAAGAAGGTCGGCGAGGAGACCGTCGACGGGGTCGCCACGACGCGCTACACCGGCACGCTCACGCTGGAGCAGATGGCCGCCGCGCTGGGGGACGACCCGAAGGCCCGGGAGAAGCGCGAGAAGACGCTCAAGGCGTACAAGGACATGGGCGTCGACAGGCTGACGATGGACATGTGGATCGACGGTGAGGACCACACCAAGCAGTTCCGCACCCGGGGCGAGTCCAAGAAGGGCCCGCTGGACCTGACGATCACCTTCGAGGACTTCAACAAGCCGGTCGGGATCAAGGCCCCGCCGGCCTCCGAGACCGTGGACCTCGCGGAGATGATGAAGGGCGTCCAGCCCGCCGCCTGACGCGGCCACGCGCCGTCGGCGCCGGTCGGCCGTCCGCGGGCCGGCCGGCCCCGATTTGCCTGGCACGGCGCGATGCACGTACTCTCACCGGGAAGCCAAAGACCGCTGGTCGTTGCCGTGTGCTCGTACGAGGGCGCGGTGGCCGAAGGATCCGCTAGCCGCGGACGACCTGCGCAGGTGACTGTGGACAGCTCCCGGATTCCATTCGGTCGAGCTACGCCCCGTGCGCCTGCGCCGGGGCGTTTCGTTGTGCCCAGCCCCTTCCGAGCGGTCCTCATCACCCGGAAGGAGGCCGACGCTCATGGCAAGGCCCGACAAGGCTGCCGCGGTGGCGGAGCTGACGGACAAGTTCCGCAGCTCGAACGCCGCCGTGCTGACCGAGTACCGGGGTCTCACCGTGGCGCAGCTCAAGGAGCTGCGCCGTTCTCTCGGTGAGAACGCCCAGTACGCCGTGGTGAAGAACACGCTGACCAAGATCGCGGCCAACGAGGCCGGGATCAGCACGCTGGACGACCTGTTCGCGGGTCCGACGGCTGTTGCCTTCGTCACCGGTGACCCGGTGGAGTCGGCGAAGGGTCTTCGTGACTTCGCCAAGGACAACCCGAATCTCATCATCAAGGGCGGCGTCCTTGACGGCAAGGCGCTCAGCGCCGATGAGATCAAGCAGCTCGCGGACCTCGAGTCCCGCGAGGTTCTGCTCTCCAAGCTGGCGGGTGCCATGAAGGGCAAGCAGTCCCAGGCTGCCTCCCTCTTCCAGGCGCTTCCGTCGAAGTTCGTCCGCACCGCGGAAGCGCTTCGCGTCAAGAAGGAAGAGCAGGACGGTGCCGGTACGCCGGCTCCCGTCGAGGCCGACTCCGAGTAATCACGCTCGTTCGGTCGGAGCGGGCCGGTACGCCCGCGGAACTGTACGTACGGCACCAGCCGACATAGTGGAAGGACCGCCATCATGGCGAAGCTCAGCCAGGAAGACCTGCTCGCGCAGTTCGAGGACATGACCCTCATCGAGCTGTCCGCGTTCGTGAAGGCGTTCGAGGAGAAGTTCGACGTCACCGCCGCCGCCGCGGTCGCCGCCCCGGTCGCCGGTGTCCCCGGTGCCCCGGTCGAGGCCGTCGAGGAGCAGGACGAGTTCGACGTCATCCTCACCGGTGCGGGCGAGAAGAAGATCCAGGTCATCAAGGTCGTGCGTGAGCTGACCTCCCTGGGTCTGAAGGAGGCCAAGGACCTCGTGGACGGCGCCCCGAAGCCCGTCCTGGAGAAGGTCGCCAAGGAGGCCGCCGAGAAGGCCGCCGAGTCCCTCAAGGGCGCCGGCGCCTCCGTCGAGGTCAAGTGACCCCATACGAGTCCGCCACCGCCCGCCCCCAGGGCGTACGGAGGCAGTCTCGGCGCCCCTGAGGCGCGATGTTGACGCGAAGGGCGATCACCCAGTCGGGTGGTCGCCCTTCCGCGTTCACGTGGGGGCTGCCTTGCTCTTCCGGCGGCGGCGAGTATCGTGATCATCGCCGTTCTCCCGTACGCCCGGTAACGCTCCGCAGGGGGTGGGGGGCCTTGACGAACCGCACGCAGCGCGCAATTCTCAGGAACGCGTCGGCACAATCGATCCGGATCCGAGGCATGGATCGACGACGAAGAGGGCAGTATCGATGTGCGCCTACGGCGCGAAGGCTTCAGCGGTTGAGACAAGGGTGTTGAGAACAACGAGGGTGTCGGAAAACCCGGTCTGGACATCAGTGTGCCAAGTGGCTACACTGTCCCTTTGCGCTGCCTGTTAGCTGCTCCCTGCCCGTCACCAGGGGCACCCCCTCGTATGAGCATCGGTGGTTGAAAGGCCCTGAACTGGGCTTTCTGTCTCCGTGCCCAGCCTGGGACCGGTACGCGCGTAGTGAGTCCGAGCCCTCGGAAGGACCCCCTCTTGGCCGCCTCGCGCAACGCCTCGACCGCGAATACGAACAACGGCGCCAGCACCGCCCCGCTGCGCATCTCCTTTGCAAAGATCAAGGAGCCCCTCGAGGTTCCGAACCTCCTTGCGCTGCAGACCGAGAGCTTTGACTGGCTGCTCGGCAATGCCGCTTGGAAGGCTCGTGTCGAGGCGGCTCTCGAGAACGGGCAGGACGTCCCCAGGAAGTCCGGTCTGGAGGAGATCTTCGAGGAGATCTCCCCGATCGAGGACTTCTCCGGGTCGATGTCGCTGACCTTCCGCGACCACCGCTTCGAGCCCTCCAAGAACTCGATCGACGAGTGCAAGGAGCGCGACTTCACCTTCGCCGCCCCGCTCTTCGTCACCGCCGAGTTCACCAACAACGAGACCGGCGAGATCAAGTCCCAGACGGTCTTCATGGGCGACTTCCCGCTCATGACCAACAAGGGCACCTTCGTCATCAACGGCACCGAGCGTGTCGTGGTGTCGCAGCTCGTCCGCTCGCCGGGTGTCTACTTCGACTCGTCGATCGACAAGACGTCCGACAAGGACATCTACTCCGCCAAGATCATCCCGTCCCGGGGTGCCTGGCTGGAGATGGAGATCGACAAGCGCGACATGGTCGGTGTCCGTATCGACCGCAAGCGCAAGCAGTCCGTGACCGTCCTCCTCAAGGCTCTCGGCTGGACGACCGAGCAGATCCTGGACGAGTTCGGCGAGTACGAGTCGATGCGCGCCACCCTGGAGAAGGACCACACCCAGGGCCAGGACGACGCCCTGCTCGACATCTACCGCAAGCTGCGCCCGGGCGAGCCCCCGACGCGTGAGGCCGCTCAGACGCTGCTGGAGAACCTCTACTTCAACCCGAAGCGGTACGACCTCGCCAAGGTCGGCCGGTACAAGGTGAACAAGAAGCTCGGCGCGGACGAGCCGCTGGACGCCGGCGTGCTCACCACCGACGATGTCATCGCGACCATCAAGTACCTGGTCAAGCTGCACGCCGGTGAGACCGAGACGGTCGGGGAGAACGGCTCGACGATCGTGGTCGAGACCGACGACATCGACCACTTCGGCAACCGCCGTCTGCGCAATGTCGGCGAGCTGATCCAGAACCAGGTCCGTACGGGTCTGGCGAGGATGGAGCGCGTCGTGCGCGAGCGCATGACGACCCAGGACGTCGAGGCGATCACGCCGCAGACACTGATCAACATCCGGCCGGTCGTCGCCTCCATCAAGGAGTTCTTCGGCACCAGCCAGCTCTCGCAGTTCATGGACCAGAACAACCCGCTGTCGGGTCTCACCCACAAGCGCCGTCTGTCGGCTCTTGGCCCGGGTGGTCTCTCCCGTGAGCGGGCCGGCTTCGAGGTCCGTGACGTGCACCCGTCGCACTACGGCCGCATGTGCCCGATCGAGACCCCCGAAGGCCCGAACATCGGTCTGATCGGCTCGCTCGCCTCGTACGGCCGGGTCAACGCGTTCGGCTTCGTCGAGACCCCGTACCGCAAGGTCACCGACGGCCAGGTCACCGACGAGGTGGACTACCTGACCGCCGACGAGGAGGACAGGTTCGTCATCGCCCAGGCGAACGCGACCCTCTCCGAGGATCTGCGCTTCACCGAGCCCCGGGTCCTGGTCCGCCGCCGTGGCGGCGAGGTCGACTACGTCCCGGGCAACGACGTGGACTACATGGACGTCTCGCCGCGCCAGATGGTGTCGGTCGCGACCGCCATGATCCCGTTCCTGGAGCACGACGACGCCAACCGTGCCCTCATGGGCGCGAACATGATGCGCCAGGCCGTGCCCCTGATCACCTCCGAGGCCCCGCTCGTCGGCACCGGCATGGAGTACCGCTGCGCGGTCGACGCCGGGGACGTCATCAAGGCCGAGAAGGAGGGTGTGGTCCAGGAGGTCTCCGCGGACTACATCACCGTGGCCAACGACGACGGCACGTACACCACGTACCGCATCGCCAAGTTCTCCCGCTCCAACCAGGGCACCTCGGTCAACCAGAAGGTCGTCGTCAACGAGGGCGACCGGGTTGTCGAGAGCCAGGTGCTGGCGGACGGTCCGGCCACCCAGCTCGGCGAGATGGCGCTCGGCAAGAACCTCCTCGTGGCGTTCATGCCGTGGGAGGGCCACAACTACGAAGACGCGATCATCCTCAGCCAGCGGCTGGTCCAGGACGACGTCCTCTCCTCGATCCACATCGAGGAGCACGAGGTCGACGCCCGGGACACCAAGCTCGGCCCCGAGGAGATCACCCGGGACATCCCGAACGTCTCCGAGGAGGTCCTCGCGGACCTCGACGAGCGCGGCATCATCCGGATCGGTGCCGAGGTCGTCGCCGGGGACATCCTGGTCGGCAAGGTCACGCCCAAGGGCGAGACGGAGCTGACCCCGGAGGAGCGGCTGCTCCGCGCGATCTTCGGCGAGAAGGCCCGTGAGGTCCGTGACACCTCGCTGAAGGTGCCGCACGGCGAGACCGGCAAGGTCATCGGCGTACGGGTCTTCGACCGCGAGGAGGGCGACGAACTGCCGCCGGGCGTGAACCAGCTCGTGCGTGTGTACGTCGCCCAGAAGCGCAAGATCACCGACGGCGACAAGCTCGCCGGACGCCACGGCAACAAGGGCGTCATCTCCAAGATCCTGCCGATCGAGGACATGCCGTTCCTGGAGGACGGCACCCCGGTCGACATCATCCTCAACCCGCTGGGCGTGCCGTCCCGGATGAACCCGGGGCAGGTCCTCGAAATCCACCTCGGCTGGCTCGCCAGCCAGGGCTGGAAGGTCGAGGGCAGCGAGGAGTGGATGGAGCGGCTCAAGGCCATCGGCGCCGACGACGTCGCCCCCGGCACCAATGTCGCCACCCCGGTGTTCGACGGCGCCCGCGAGGACGAGATCTCCGGTCTCTTCGAGGCCACGATCCCCAACCGCGACGGCAACCGGATGGTGCAGCCGTCCGGCAAGGCGCACCTGTTCGACGGCCGCTCCGGTGAGCCGTTCCCGGACCCGATCTCGGTCGGGTACATGTACATCCTCAAGCTCCACCACCTGGTCGACGACAAGCTGCACGCACGGTCGACCGGCCCGTACTCGATGATCACCCAGCAGCCGCTGGGTGGTAAGGCCCAGTTCGGCGGTCAGCGCTTCGGAGAGATGGAGGTGTGGGCGCTGGAGGCTTATGGCGCCGCGTACGCCCTCCAGGAGCTGCTGACGATCAAGTCCGACGACGTGACCGGCCGCGTGAAGGTCTACGAGGCCATCGTCAAGGGCGAGAACATCCCCGAGCCCGGCATTCCCGAGTCCTTCAAGGTGCTCATCAAGGAGATGCAGTCGCTCTGCCTCAATGTGGAGGTGCTGTCCTCGGACGGCATGTCCATCGAGATGCGCGACACGGACGAGGACGTCTTCCGCGCGGCGGAGGAGCTCGGTATCGACCTGTCCCGGCGCGAGCCGAGCAGCGTCGAAGAGGTCTGACGGGTTGGCCGGCCGGATCCCGTATCCGGCCGGCTCTCCCCGGACCCGATCAGACCATTGCTGAAGTGCCCCATATTTCTCGCTGACGCGAGGGGGCTCGAACCCCCGAAAGAGGGATTGACGACAAGTGCTCGACGTCAACTTCTTCGACGAGCTGCGGATCGGCCTCGCCACCGCGGACGACATCCGGACCTGGTCGCACGGCGAAGTGAAGAAGCCGGAGACCATCAACTACCGCACCCTCAAGCCCGAGAAGGACGGACTCTTCTGCGAGAAGATCTTCGGCCCCACCCGGGACTGGGAGTGCTACTGCGGCAAGTACAAGCGTGTCCGCTTCAAGGGCATCATCTGTGAGCGCTGTGGCGTGGAGGTCACGCGCGCCAAGGTGCGCCGTGAGCGGATGGGCCACATTGAGCTGGCCGCGCCCGTCACCCACATCTGGTACTTCAAGGGCGTCCCGTCGCGCCTGGGGTATCTGCTCGACCTCGCGCCGAAGGACCTGGAGAAGGTCATCTACTTCGCCGCGTACATGATCACGTTCGTGGACGAGGAGCGCCGTACGCGCGACCTGCCCTCGCTGGAGGCGCATGTCTCCGTCGAGCGCCAGCAGGTCGAGAACCGCCGCGACGCCGACCTGGAAGCCCGCGCCAAGAAGCTCGAGACCGACCTGGCCGAGCTGGAGTCCGAGGGCGCCAAGGCCGATGTGCGCCGCAAGGTGCGCGAGGGCGCCGAGCGCGAGATGAAGCAGCTCCGCGACCGCGCGCAGCGCGAGATCGACCGTCTCGACGAGGTGTGGAACCGCTTCAAGAACCTCAAGGTCCAGGACCTGGAGGGCGACGAGCTGCTCTACCGCGAGCTGCGTGACCGCTTCGGCACGTACTTCGACGGCTCGATGGGCGCCGCCGCGCTGCAGAAGCGCCTGGAGTCCTTCGATCTGGAGGAGGAGGCCGAGCGCCTCCGCGAGATCATCCGTACCGGCAAGGGCCAGAAGAAGACCCGCGCGCTCAAGCGCCTCAAGGTCGTCTCCGCGTTTCTGCAGACCAGCAACAGCCCCAAGGGCATGGTGCTGGACTGCGTCCCGGTGATCCCGCCGGACCTGCGTCCGATGGTGCAGCTCGACGGTGGCCGCTTCGCGACCTCCGACCTGAACGACCTGTACCGCAGGGTGATCAACCGTAACAACCGCCTGAAGCGGCTTCTCGACCTCGGTGCCCCCGAGATCATCGTGAACAACGAGAAGCGGATGCTCCAGGAAGCCGTCGACGCGCTGTTCGACAACGGCCGCCGCGGCCGTCCGGTGACCGGTCCCGGCAACCGCCCGCTGAAGTCCCTGAGCGACATGCTCAAGGGCAAGCAGGGCCGGTTCCGCCAGAACCTGCTGGGCAAGCGCGTCGACTACTCGGCCCGTTCCGTGATCGTCGTCGGCCCGCAGCTCAAGCTGCACCAGTGCGGGCTGCCGAAGGCCATGGCGCTGGAGCTGTTCAAGCCGTTCGTGATGAAGCGTCTGGTCGACCTGAACCACGCGCAGAACATCAAGTCGGCGAAGCGCATGGTGGAGCGCGGCCGTACGGTCGTGTACGACGTGCTCGAAGAGGTCATCGCCGAGCACCCGGTGCTGCTGAACCGCGCGCCGACCCTGCACCGCCTCGGTATCCAGGCCTTCGAGCCGCAGCTCGTCGAGGGCAAGGCCATCCAGATCCACCCGCTCGTCTGCACCGCGTTCAACGCGGACTTCGACGGTGACCAGATGGCCGTCCACCTGCCGCTCTCCGCGGAGGCGCAGGCCGAGGCCCGCATCCTGATGCTGTCCTCGAACAACATCCTCAAGCCGGCCGACGGCCGTCCGGTCACCATGCCCACCCAGGACATGGTGCTCGGTCTCTTCTTCCTCACCACGGACGAGGAGGAGCGCGAGGTCAAGGGCGAGGGCCGGTCCTTCGGCTCCAGCGCCGAGGCCACCATGGCGTTCGACAACCGTGAGCTGTCGCTCCAGGCCAAGGTCGACATCCGCTTCCCGGTGGGCACCATCCCGCCGCGCGGCTGGACCCCGCCGGTGCCCGCGGACGGCGAGGACGCCGAGACGTACCAGCAGGGCGACAGCTTCCGGCTGCGTACGACCCTGGGCCGCGCGCTCTTCAACGAGCTGCTGCCCGAGGACTACCCGTTCGTCGACTACTCGGTGGGCAAGAAGCAGCTCTCCGAGATCGTCAACGATCTGGCCGAGCGCTACCCCAAGGTCATCGTGGCGGCGACGCTCGACAACCTGAAGGCGGCGGGCTTCTTCTGGGCGACCCGTTCCGGTGTCACCGTGGCCATCTCCGACGTGGTCGTGCCCGAGGCGAAGAAGGCGATCGTCCAGGGTTACGAGGCGCAGGACGAGAAGGTCCAGAAGCAGTACGAGCGCGGTCTGATCACCAAGCAGGAGCGCACCCAGGAACTGATCACGATCTGGACCAAGGCGACCAACGAGGTCGCCGAGGCGATGAACGCGAACTTCCCGAAGACCAACCCCATCTTCATGATGGTCAACTCGGGCGCGCGCGGAAACATGATGCAGATGCGTCAGATCGCCGGTATGCGTGGTCTGGTGTCCAACGCCAAGAACGAGACGATCCCGCGTCCCATCAAGGCGTCCTTCCGTGAAGGCCTGTCCGTACTGGAGTACTTCATCTCCACGCACGGTGCCCGTAAGGGTCTGGCCGACACCGCCCTGCGTACCGCCGACTCGGGTTACCTGACCCGTCGTCTGGTGGACGTCTCGCAGGACGTGATCATCCGCGAGGAGGACTGCGGCACCGACCGCGGCCTCAAGCTGAAGATCGCGGTCAAGGGCGCCGACGGGGTCCTCCGCAAGACGGAGGACGTCGAGACGTCCGTGTACGCGCGGATGCTCGCCGAGGACGTCGTCATCGACGGCAAGGTCATCGCGCCGGCCAATGTCGACCTGGGCGATGTCCTGATCGACGCGCTGGTGAACGCCGGGGTCGAGGAGGTCAAGACCCGCTCGGTCCTGACCTGTGAGTCCGCGGTCGGCACCTGTGCCTTCTGCTACGGCCGTTCGCTGGCCACCGGCAAGCTGGTCGACATCGGTGAGGCGGTCGGCATCATCGCCGCCCAGTCCATCGGTGAGCCCGGCACCCAGCTCACGATGCGTACCTTCCACACCGGTGGTGTGGCCGGTGACGACATCACCCAGGGTCTGCCCCGTGTGGTCGAGCTGTTCGAGGCCCGTACGCCCAAGGGTGTCGCCCCGATCTCGGAGGCGGCCGGCCGCGTCCGTATCGAGGAGACGGAGAAGACCAAGAAGCTGGTCGTCACCCCGGACGACGGCAGCGACGAGACGGCGTACCCGATCTCGAAGCGCGCCCGTCTGCTGGTGGAGGAGGGCGACCATGTCGAGGTGGGCCAGAAGCTCACCGTCGGTGCCACCAACCCGCACGACGTGCTGCGGATCCTCGGTCAGCGCGCGGTCCAGGTCCACCTGGTCGGCGAGGTCCAGAAGGTCTACAACTCGCAGGGTGTGTCGATCCACGACAAGCACATCGAGATCATCATCCGGCAGATGCTGCGCCGGGTGACGATCATCGAGTCCGGCGACGCGGAGCTGCTGCCGGGCGAGCTGGTGGAGCGCTCGAAGTTCGAGACCGAGAACCGCCGAGTGGTGACGGAAGGCGGCCACCCGGCCTCCGGCCGTCCGCAGCTCATGGGTATCACCAAGGCCTCGCTGGCCACCGAGTCGTGGCTGTCGGCGGCGTCCTTCCAGGAGACGACCAGGGTCCTCACCGACGCGGCGATCAACGCCAAGTCGGACTCCCTGATCGGTCTCAAGGAGAACGTCATCATCGGTAAGCTCATCCCGGCCGGTACGGGTCTGTCCCGCTACCGCAACATCCGGGTCGAGCCGACCGAGGAGGCCAAGGCCGCGATGTACTCGGCCGTCGGCTACGACGACATCGACTACTCACCGTTCGGCACCGGCTCCGGCCAGGCCGTCCCGCTGGAGGACTACGACTACGGTCCGTACAACCAGTAAGGCGTGAGAGTACTGGAGGGCGGCCATCCCTCGCGGGGCGGCCGCCCTCCGGCATGCGGGGTGCGTACGGCGTGTCTGGTCCAGGGCATTTGTTTTGACCGGAGTCGATGAGGTAGGTACGCTCAGACCTTGTGCCTGGGGTGTGCCTGGGCTCCTGTGCGTGTCTTCAGCCGCATGGCGAGTTCGAGTATCGGCCACCGTAATCTGCGCTTTCCTCGCTTGCGGCGGGGTCATGCAGCATTCGACACACCCGACCGCGTGGGTCGGAGTCGTTCCAGGTTAGTTGTACTGACGGCACACAGAAACCGGAGAAGTAGTGCCTACGATCCAGCAGCTGGTCCGCAAGGGCCGGCAGGACAAGGTCGAGAAGAACAAGACGCCCGCGCTCGAGGGTTCCCCGCAGCGCCGGGGCGTCTGCACGCGTGTGTTCACGACCACCCCGAAGAAGCCGAACTCGGCCCTCCGGAAGGTCGCGCGTGTGCGTCTGACCTCCGGTATCGAGGTCACGGCCTACATTCCGGGTGAGGGACACAACCTTCAGGAGCACTCCATCGTGCTCGTGCGAGGTGGCCGTGTGAAGGACCTGCCTGGTGTTCGTTACAAGATCATCCGTGGTTCCCTCGACACCCAGGGTGTCAAGAACCGCAAGCAGGCCCGCAGCCGCTACGGCGCCAAGAAGGAGAAGTAAGAATGCCTCGTAAGGGCCCCGCCCCGAAGCGCCCGGTCATCATCGACCCGGTCTACGGCTCTCCTCTTGTCACCTCGCTGATCAACAAGATCCTGCTCAACGGCAAGCGTTCCACCGCCGAGCGGATCGTGTACGGCGCCATGGAGGGTCTCCGCGAGAAGACCGGCAACGACCCGGTCATCACGCTGAAGCGCGCGCTTGAGAACGTCAAGCCCACGCTCGAGGTCAAGTCCCGCCGTGTCGGTGGCGCCACCTACCAGGTGCCGATCGAGGTCAAGCCCGGTCGCGCCGCCACCCTCGCACTCCGCTGGGTCGTCGGGTACTCCCGCGCCCGTCGCGAGAAGACCATGACCGAACGCCTCATGAACGAGCTGCTCGACGCTTCCAACGGTCTCGGCGCCTCGGTCAAGAAGCGTGAGGACACGCACAAGATGGCCGAGTCCAACAAGGCCTTCGCGCACTACCGCTGGTAGTCGCTACCCCCATCGAGACCGAGAGAAGATTGAGCCTCATGGCCACCACTTCGCTTGACCTGGCCAAGGTCCGCAACATCGGGATCATGGCCCACATCGACGCGGGCAAGACGACGACCACCGAGCGCATCCTGTTCTACACCGGTGTGAGCTACAAGATCGGTGAGGTCCACGACGGCGCTGCCACGATGGACTGGATGGAGCAGGAGCAGGAGCGCGGCATCACGATCACGTCCGCCGCGACCACCTGCCACTGGCCGCTCGAGGACGTCGACCACACCATCAACATCATTGACACCCCCGGGCACGTGGACTTCACGGTCGAGGTGGAGCGTTCGCTCCGCGTCCTCGACGGCGCGGTCACCGTGTTCGACGGTGTGGCGGGTGTGGAGCCCCAGTCCGAGACGGTATGGCGCCAGGCCGACCGTTACGGCGTGCCCCGTATCTGCTTCGTCAACAAGCTCGACCGGACCGGCGCGGAGTTCCACCGCTGCGTCGACATGATCTCGGACCGCCTCGGCGCGACCCCGATCGTCATGCAGCTTCCGATCGGTGCCGAGATGGACTTCAAGGGCGTCGTCGACCTCGTGACGATGAAGGCCCTCGTCTGGTCCGCCGAGGCCGCCAAGGGCGAGATGTACGACGTCGTCGACATCCCGGCCACGCACACCGAGGCGGCCGAGGAGTGGCGCGGCAAGCTGCTCGAGGTCGTCTCCGAGAACGACGACGAGCTGATGGAGCTGTACCTGGAGGGCATCGAGCCCACCGTGGAGCAGCTCTACGCGGCGATCCGCCGTATCACGATCGCGTCGGGCAAGGGCGACGGGACCACCGTCACTCCGGTCTTCTGCGGAACGGCGTTCAAGAACAAGGGCGTTCAGCCCCTGCTCGACGCCGTGGTGCGCTACCTGCCCTCCCCCCTGGACGTCGAGGCCATCGAGGGCCACGACGTCAAGGACGCGGAGGAGATCGTGCGCCGCAAGCCGTCCGAAGACGAGCCGCTCGCCGCGCTGGCGTTCAAGATTATGAGCGACCCGCACCTCGGCAAGCTCACCTTCGTCCGGGTGTACTCCGGCCGCCTGGAGTCCGGCACCGCCGTGCTGAACTCCGTCAAGGGCCGCAAGGAGCGCATCGGCAAGATCTACCGCATGCACGCGAACAAGCGTGAGGAGATCGAGGCCGTGGGCGCCGGTGACATCGTCGCCGTGATGGGCCTGAAGCAGACCACCACCGGTGAGACGCTCTGCGACGAGAAGAACCCGGTGATCCTGGAGTCCATGGACTTCCCGGCGCCGGTCATCGAGGTCGCGATCGAGCCCAAGTCCAAGGGTGACCAGGAGAAGCTGGGTGTCGCCATCCAGCGGCTCGCGGAGGAGGACCCCTCCTTCCAGGTGCACACCAACGAGGAGACCGGCCAGACCGTCATCGGCGGTATGGGCGAGCTTCACCTCGAAGTCCTGGTCGACCGCATGAAGCGCGAGTTCCGCGTCGAGGCGAACGTCGGCAAGCCGCAGGTCGCCTACCGTGAGACGATCCGCAAGGCCGTCGAGCGGGTGGACTACACCCACAAGAAGCAGACCGGTGGCACAGGCCAGTTCGCCAAGGTGCAGATCTCGATCGAGCCGATCGAGGGCGGCGACGCCTCGTACGAGTTCGTGAACAAGGTCACCGGTGGCCGTATCCCCAAGGAGTACATCCCTTCGGTGGACGCGGGCGCGCAGGAAGCCATGCAGTTCGGCATCCTGGCCGGTTATGAGATGACCGGCGTACGTATCACGCTGCTCGACGGTGCGTACCACGAGGTCGACTCCTCCGAGCTGGCGTTCAAGATCGCCGGTTCGCAGGCGTTCAAGGAGGGTGCCCGCAAGGCGTCCCCCGTGCTCCTGGAGCCGATGATGGCCGTCGAGGTCACCACGCCCGAGGACTACATGGGCGATGTCATCGGCGACATCAACTCCCGCCGTGGCCAGATCCAGGCCATGGAGGAGCGGGCCGGCGCCCGGGTCATCAAGGGCCTGGTGCCGCTCTCGGAGATGTTCGGCTATGTCGGAGACCTCCGCAGCAAGACCTCGGGTCGCGCAAGCTACTCGATGCAGTTCGACTCCTACGCCGAGGTTCCGCGGAACGTCGCCGAGGAGATCATCGCGAAGGCCAAGGGCGAGTAACTCTCCCGAGTTCACGCTTTAGGCTTGTCACCGGCAAGCCCTGGGGTGTTTCCACCGCGTACGGAGGAAACGCCCCGGGCCCCGGCATCCCAGCAAAGATCACCTGGCGCCGATGAGTAAGGCGTACAGAACCACTCCACAGGAGGACCCCAGTGGCGAAGGCGAAGTTCGAGCGGACTAAGCCGCACGTCAACATCGGCACCATCGGTCACATCGACCACGGTAAGACGACCCTCACGGCCGCCATTACCAAGGTGCTGCATGACGCGTACCCGGACCTGAACGAGGCCTCGGCCTTCGACCAGATCGACAAGGCTCCTGAGGAGCGCCAGCGCGGTATCACCATCTCCATCGCGCACGTCGAGTACCAGACCGAGTCGCGTCACTACGCGCACGTCGACTGCCCCGGTCACGCGGACTACATCAAGAACATGATCACGGGTGCGGCGCAGATGGACGGCGCCATCCTCGTGGTGGCCGCCACCGACGGCCCGATGCCGCAGACCAAGGAGCACGTGCTCCTGGCCCGCCAGGTCGGCGTGCCGTACATCGTTGTCGCCCTGAACAAGGCCGACATGGTGGACGACGAGGAGATCATGGAGCTCGTCGAGCTCGAGGTCCGTGAGCTTCTCTCCGAGTACGAGTTCCCGGGCGACGACCTGCCGGTCGTCAAGGTCTCGGCGCTCAAGGCGCTCGAGGGCGACAAGGAGTGGGGCCAGACGGTCCTCGACCTGATGGCCGCCGTCGACGAGGCGATCCCGCAGCCCGAGCGTGACGTCGACAAGCCGTTCCTGATGCCGATCGAGGACGTCTTCACGATCACCGGTCGTGGCACCGTCGTCACCGGCCGTATCGAGCGTGGTGTCCTCAAGGTCAACGAGACCGTCGACATCGTCGGTATCAAGACCGAGAAGACCACCACCACGGTCACCGGTATCGAGATGTTCCGCAAGCTGCTCGACGAGGGCCAGGCCGGTGAGAACGTCGGTCTGCTCCTGCGTGGTATCAAGCGTGAGGACGTCGAGCGCGGCCAGGTCATCATCAAGCCGGGTTCGGTCACGCCGCACACCAGCTTCGAGGCCCAGGCCTACATCCTGTCGAAGGACGAGGGTGGCCGTCACACCCCGTTCTTCAACAACTACCGCCCGCAGTTCTACTTCCGTACCACGGACGTGACCGGCGTCGTGACCCTCCCCGAGGGCACCGAGATGGTCATGCCGGGCGACAACACCGTCATGACGGTCGAGCTGATCCAGCCGGTCGCCATGGAGGAAGGCCTCAAGTTCGCCATCCGTGAGGGTGGCCGGACCGTCGGCGCCGGCCAGGTCACCAAGATCAACAAGTAGTACACCGACCTGGTCCGCGAGGGCCCCGCATTCCGTCCTGATGAGGACGGTGGTGCGGGGCCTTTGTCGTGCCGGGCGCGGCTCCGGTGCCGGACCGCGGACTCGGGGCTTCGGGGCGGGCTTCGGCGTTTACGGCTTCGGGCTCCGGGCGGGCTTTGGGCTTCGGGCTTCGAAAAACTTTCGGTTGTGCACGCCCATTGTTTCGGGGAATTCTCCGATCCAGTATGCAAAGAACTCACCAAAGGGTGCCAGCGACTGGAGGAGATTCATGGGTGCCATGGAGAGCGCGGTCCCTCGCGAGCCCAGCCGCAGAGCCGTTCTCGGCACCGGGATCGGGATCGGCGCGGGGGCGGCGGTCGGTCTCGGTACGACGGGCCTCGCCGCCCCGGCCGCGGTGGCCGCCTCCGGAGACGGAGGCGCCCGGCCCACGGACCCGGGCGCATACATCTCCCTCACCCCGCGGACCGGTGCCTTCCCGCTCGTACGGTCCGGGCACGCGGCACCGCTCGTGGTCAGCGCCGACGACCACCCCGGGGTGGTCCGTGCGGTGGGCGATCTGCGGGACGATATCGAGCGGGTCACCGGAGTACGCCCCGGACTCGCCAGGCGCGGGGTTCCACGGGGCCACCGCGAGATCACCCTCGTCGGTACGATCGGGCGCTCCCCGCTGGTCGACGGCCTGATCGCCGCCGGAAAGCTCGATGTCGGCGGGATCGAGGGCGCCTGGGAGACCTCACTCCAGACCGTGGTCGAGGATCCGCTGCCGGGCGTGGACCGCGCGTTCGTCGTGGCCGGCAGCGACCAGCGCGGCACGGTCTTCGGGGTGTACGACGTGTCCCTCGGGATCGGCGTCTCGCCCTGGTACTGGTGGGACGATGTACGGCCGGTCCGGCGCGAGGCCCTCTACGCCCTGCCGGGCCGCCACACCCAGGGCACGCCCGCCGTGAAGTACCGCGGGATCTTCATCAACGACGAGAACCCGGCGCTCGGCACCTGGGCCCCGGCCTACTTCGGCCCCGGCAAGGCCGAGGGCCACCCCGGCGGTTTCAACGCCGGTTTCTACGCCAAGGTCTTCGAGGTCATGCTGCGCCTGAAGGCGAACTACCTCTGGCCCGCGGTCTGGGGGCGCGCCTTCGCCGAGGACGATCCGCTGAACCATGCCCGCGCCAAGGAGTATGGGATTGTCATGGGCACATCCCACGAGGCTCCGATGATGCGGGGCATCGAGGAGTGGAACCGCCATGCCGTGCCCGCCGTACGCGACAGCGACGGCGCGATCGTCACCCCCGGGCACGATCCGTACGGCGGCACCGGCGAATGGTCCTTCCTCCGCAACGCCGAGGCGATCAAGGCGTACTGGGCCGAGGGGATCCGGCGCATGGCCGACCAGGACTTCGAGGGCGTGGTCACGCTCGGTATGCGCGGCAACGGCGATACGAGCCTGCCGGACGGCGACGGCATCGAGCTGATGCGGGAGATCATCGCGGCGCAGCGGCAGATCCTGGCGGAGGTCCTGGGGGAGCGGGCCGCCGCGGGGGCCTCCCGTACGGAAGGAGCCTCCCGTACCGACCGTACCGACCGCACCGAAGGAGCTTCCCGTACCGCCCCCGCCTCCGTACCGCAGGTGTGGACCCTCTACAAGGAGGTCCAGCACTACTGGGACCGCGGACTGCGCGCGCCCGACGATGTCACCGTCGTCCTCACCGACGACAACTGGGGCAATATCCGCAAGCACCCCGACCCGGCCGAGCCCGCCCGCAGCGGCGGCTACGGCCTCTACTACCACTTCGACTACGTCGGCCTCGGCCGCAACTACAAGTGGGTCGACACCACCTCCCTGCCGAACATGTGGGACCAGCTCCACCAGGCCGTCGCGTACGGCAACAACCGGCTGTGGGTCACCAATGTGGGTGATCTCAAGGGCAATGAGCTGCCGACCCAGTTCTTCCTCGACTACGCCTGGAACCCGGACCGCTGGACGCTCGCGGACCTGCCCGAGTGGGAACGGCGGTACGCGCGGCAGAACTTCGGCGAGGCGCAGGCCGCCGCGATCGCCTCCGTACTCGCCGCGTACGGCCGGCTCCAGTCCCGCCGCAAGCCCGAGCTGCTCAACCGCAGGATCACCCTGGACCCGGCGAAGGACCCGGCAACCGACTCGTCGGCGGTGGTCTATGACGACCAGGCCACCCCGTTCTCGCTCTCCGCCCACCGCGAGCTGGAGCGGGTCACGGAGGAGTGGCGGCAACTCGCCAGGGACGCCGACCGGATCGCCCGGCGGCTGCCGGCGGCGGACCAGGATGCGTGGTACGAACTGGTGGGGTACGCGGTCCAGGCCACCGCCAATGTGTACGTTCTGCGTGAGGCCGAGTTCACCAATCTCCTCTACGCCCGGCAGGGCCGCGCCGCCACCGACGACCGCGCGGCCGCCGCCGAGGCCGGGCTCGCCGAGGACTTCGCCCTGGCCGAACGTTTCAACAACCGGATCGCGGGCGGCAAGTGGCGCGGTTTCCAGACCCAGCCGCACATCGGGTACGGGGACATCGAGCGGTACGGTCCGAACGCGCCCTGGCAGCAGCCCGAGCTGGACAATGTCGCCCTGCCCGACGAACTGTTCCCGGCCGTCAGACGCATCGAACTGCCGGACGCGGCGCGGCTGGGCGTGGCGGTGGACGGCTCGGAGGAGTGGTGGCCGGGGGCGGGGAGCCGGGCGGTGCTGCCCGAGTTCAGCCCGTACCGTACCGGCCCCGACCCGTACATCGAGGTCTTCAACCGGGGCCTCAGCCCCTTCGGCTACCGCATCGAGCCGTCCGTGCCGTGGATCACCGTGGACCGCCCGCGGGGCCGGGTCGATCAGCAGATACGGGCCGAGCTGCGGGTGGACTGGTCACGGGCGCCGCGCGGCAGGACCGAGGCGGAGATCGTCGTGTACGGGCCGGAGGGCACGGCGGTCCCGGTCACCGCGGTCGTCGACCACCGGCGGGTGCCGGGTCTCGACGGACTCGCGGGCGTCAACGGCTTCGTGGAGGCGGGCGGCCATGTGGCCATCGACGCGGAGCACTTCAGCCGTGCGGTGGGGGCCGACGGCGTCCGCTGGCAGCGCGTCGAGGGCATCGGTCGTACGGGCGCGGGCATGACACCCTTCCCGGTCACCGCCGCGAGCCGCACCCCGAGGCGGGGCGGGGGCTCGCCCCGGCTGGAGTACGAGCTGAGCCTGCTGGCGTCCGGTCCCGTCACGGTCTGGGCGTACGTCTCGCCCCGCAACCCGGCCCTGCCGGTGGCCGGGCTCCGGTACGCGGTCTCCTTCGACGACGAGGTGCCGCGTACGGTCGACATCATCGCGGCGACGGGCGCGGACGACGGACTGATGAACCCGCAGTGGGCCCGCAACACGTCGGACAACATCAACCGCACGGCGACCCAGCACATCCTGCCCAGACCGGGCCGCCACCGCCTGGTCTTCTGGATGGTGGACCCGACGGTGATCCTCCAACGCCTGATCATCGACACGGGCGGCCTGCGCCCGACCTACCTGGGCCCACCGGAAAGCTTCCGCACGGGGTGAGCGGACCGCCGGCGCGGGCGGTGACGGGGTCCAGGAGCAGCGGGGCGGACGGCCGGTCGGATCTCTCGGCGACCCGGCCGCTCCGCCGCGTGGGTGAGGCCTTGCCACTCATGTCAACGAGCGGCAGGGCTCCGTACCCGTGCGCCGGAGCGGCCGGAGGGCGGGGCGGGTGGGGGCAGGGCTGCTGGATCAGTTGGAACGACTGGGCCGCCGAGCCGTTGCACGGG
>NZ_LATD01000255.1 GCF_000981895.1 Streptomyces odonnellii
CACGTCCCTCCCACCCCACCCCCGCTCAGTCTCGCAGCGCCTCCTCCATCACCGCCCGCGCGACCGGAGCCGCGCTTCCGCCCCCGCTGATGTCCGCGCGGTCGGCCGCCGTGTCCTCCACGACCACCGCCACCGCCACAGCGGGCCGTACCGCGTCCTCCTCCTGCGCCCAGGCGATGAACCAGGCGTACGGCCGGCCGGAGTTGCCCACCCCGTGCTGCGCCGTCCCCGTCTTCCCGCCGACCGTCACCCCGGGGATGGCCGCCCTCGTACCCGTACCGTCCCTGACCGCCCCGGTCATCATCTCCCGCAACTGCTGCGCCGTGGCCGGGCTCATCGGCCGCCGGTACGGCCGCTCGCCCGTACGCGACACCACATCCCCGTCCGACGTGGTGATCCGGTCCACCAGATACGGGTGTCTGAGGTCCCCGCCATTGGCCACCGCCGCCGCGACCATCGCCATCTGGAGCGGGGTGGCCCGGGTGTCGAGCTGCCCGATGGAGGACAGGGCCAGCTCGGCATCGCTCATCCGGGTGCCGAAGCGCGACGGGGCGACCCCGGTGGGAATCCGCAGCCCGCTGTCGTTGAAACCGAACGCCTCCGCGGTCTCCACCATCCCGGCCAGTCCGGTCCGTACGGAGAGCCCGGCCAGCACCGAGTTGCACGACCATCTGATCGCGTACGCCAGCGAGGCCCGGTGGCAGCCGGTCACCTCATTGGGGAGGGTGGTCCTGGTCCCGGGCAGGACAAACGGTTCGGCGATGGGTGTCGGGGCGTCGGCGTCGACGACCGTACGGGACTCCAGCGCGGCCGCCGCCGTAACGATCTTGAAGGCGGAACCGGGCGGATAGGTCTCCCGGATGGCCCGGTTGAGCATGGGCTGAGTGCTCGCCCCGGTCAGCCGGTTCCAGGCCGTGGTCACCTCATGGCCGGTGCCGGACAGCCGCCCTGGATCGTACGAAGGGCTGCTGACCAGCGCCAGAATCCGGCCGGTGGTGGGCTCGATCGCCGCGACCGCGCCCCGCCGCCCGGCGAGCCCTTTGTACGCGGCGCGTTGCAGCGAGGCCCTGATGGTGGTGACGACCGTGCCGCCGGGCTGCCGGCCGCGGGTGATGTCGTGCCAGAGAGGGAGGAAGGGGAGCGGGGAGAGCAGCGGTTCCGTACCGGAGAGGACCTCGTCCTCGACGCTCTCCAGCAGGGTCGTGCCGTATGTCTGGGAGGCGTAGCCGGTGACGGGCGCGTACAACGGCCCCTGGGTGTAGGTCTGTTCGTACCGCAGCAGCTCGCCGGTGTCCTTGGGGCGGGTGACCGTCCTGCCCTCGACCAGGATGTCGCCGCGCGGCTGGGCGTAACGGGCCACGGAGGCACGGCGGTTGGCGGGGTTGTTGTCGAGGGAGCGGGACTCGACGATCTGGATCCTGATGGCGTTGAGCAGCAGTGCGATGAGGAGGAGCAGACAGAAGAGGGCGGTGTGCCGGATATGGCGGATCACCGGTCGTCCTCCAGGACGGCGGGGGAGACGCTGCCGCGCTCGGTGTCGGGGGCCTTGGGATGGGCGGTGCCGGCGGGACCACCAGGGTCGCCGGGACCACTAGGACCACCAGGACCGCCGGGGCTGCCCTGCTGGATGGGACCACTGGGGCTGACGGCGCTGCCCGGCTCGGCCGGGTGCGCAGGGCTCGCGGGTTTCGCGGGCTTCGCAGGCGTCGCGAGGCTCGTAGGCCTCCTGGCATCGGCGCGGTCATCCGTACGCGCCTCCGGCCGCGGGCTGCGCGCCGAGTCGCTGAGCCGGATCAGCAGCGCCACGCTGATCCAGTTGGTGACCACGGACGAACCGCCCTGCGCCAGAAACGGCATCGCCATACCGGTCAGCGGAATCAGCCCCGTCACCCCGCCCGCGATGACGAACACCTGAAGGGCCAGGATCGAGGCCAGCCCGGTGGCGAGCAACCGGCCGAACGGGTCCACCAGCACCAGCCCCGCGCAGTAACCCCGGGCGACCAGCAGCGCGTACAGCAGGAACAGCGCGGCCAGCCCGAGCAGCCCCAGTTCCTCGCCCGCGGTGGCGAGGATGAAGTCCGACTTGGCCGCGAAGCCGATCAGAATGGATTCGCCCCGGCCGAGCCCGGTCCCCGACAGCCCGCCCGCCGCGAACGCGAACAGCGACTGCGCGAGCTGGCCCGGCCCCCGCCCCGCCTCGATGGACGCGAACGGGTGCAGCCAGTCCTGCACCCTGCTGTGCACATGCGGTTCCAGCGAGCCGACCGCGAAGGCGCCGGCCGCCGCGAGCAGCAGACCGACGGCGATCCAGCCGGTGCGCCCCGTCGACACGTACAGCAGGATCACGAACAGCCCGAAGAAGAGCAGCGACGTGCCCAGGTCCCGTTCGAGGACCAGCACCATCACACTGAGCAGCCAGATCGCGACGACCGGCCCGAGCACCCGCCCGGTGGGCAGATGGAGCTTGCGGAACCGGCGGCCGGTGTACGTGAGCGCGTTCTGGTTCGCGGCGAGATACGCGGCGAAGAAGACCGCCAGCAGGATCTTCGCGAACTCGCCCGGCTGGAAGGAGAGCCCGCCGACCCTGATCCAGATCTTCGCGCCGTTCACGGCCGGGTAGCAGATCGGCACGATCAGCAGCACCAGTGCGGTGACGACCGAGAGATACGCGTACCGCTGAAGCGCGCGATGGTCGCGCAGGAACACGACGACGGCGATGAACAGCGCGACGCCGAACGTCGACCACACCAATTGCGTCGGTGCCGCGACGGCGTTCGGGGTCTCCAGGTCGAGCCGGTAGATCAGGACCAGACCCAGACCGTTGAGCAGCACGGCGATGGGCAGCAGCAGGGGATCCGCGTACGGGGCGCGCAGACGGACAGCGATGTGCGCGAGCAGGGCGAGCATGCCGAGCCCGGCGCCGTAACCGGCGGCGCCGGGCGGCACGGCTCCGTACGTGCCGAGGCCGACACTGACGTAGCCGAAGACGGAGATGAGGACGGCGCAGACGAGGAGCGAGAGTTCGACGCCGCGGCGTTTGCGGAGGCGTGGCTCGGGCGGGGGAGTGTCCGCCGTCGTTGCGGTCATGGAGCGAAACGTAGCAAGGCGGCATGCCTTATGTCCGTTTATGTGGCGGCGTAAGGCATGCCGGACCGGTGCTGTGGCTGGTTTCGCGTCAGGTTTGGTACCTGCCGGCGCCCGTCAGCGCCTGTCGGTACCCGTTGCCTGTGGGTACCCGTTCAGCACCAGTGCGGGGTCTCACCCAGGCTGCGGATGTACTTGGCCGATCCCCAGGCCCAGCTACCGTCCGCCAGGAGGTACCAGCGGTTGTTCCCGTCCACATAGCCGCCTTCCACCCGGCAGAAGATGCGCACGATGTCGCCGTACTCCAGCTCGCCCACGACTCTGCTGCTGCGGGTCGGCTTGTCGCGGAGGAGGAGGCCGGTCCTGGCGACGATCTTGCCGCGGTAACGGGCGGGGACCGCGGCGTCCTTGGCGGGCGCGGTGTCGTCGGCGGGCTTGGTGGCGGGCGGCTTGGTGGCGACGGGCTCGGGCGTGGGCATCGCCGCCGGCTTGGTATGGTCCTCCGGCTCGGTGGCCGAGGGGCTGGTGGTCAGGGGCACGGCCGCCGCGGGTGCGACGGCGGCGGTGGCGAGAGTCGCGGCGGTGACCGCGGTGACGGCGAGGGCGACGGCGGTACGGCCGAGCGAACGCACGAGCATGGAGACTCCTGTGACCTGAGGGCGAGGAGCCGGTGATTCCGGCATATGACTCGCGAGGCTCACGCTAGGTTCGCTACTCAGAGTCCGCAAATTATGACTCTCCGTGCGGCACCGGGGTCCGGCGGCTGGAGTCCGGAGGCCGGAGGCCCGAGGCCGTAGCCCGGAGGCTGAAGCCTGATGGGGGCAAGCCCTAGAGGTTCCGCTGCTCCTGCTGGTTGTACGCGAGGTTCGCCGCGCCGTGGCCGCTGCTCTGGAGAAGCAGCTCGTCGGCCTGCTCCTTCGTCACCCGCTGGTCCGCGCCGCAGAAGGTGCACTGGGTGACGTACTTCGTGGAGAAGGCGAAGAGCGGCACGAAGAACAGCGTGAACTTGGTGACGCGCTTCTTCAGGGTGTGCGCGGAGGGGTTGCCGCAGTGCCCGCAGACCAGCGTGAGTATCGCGAGTTGGTAGAGATAGCCCTTGGTGCCGAAGATGATCATTTGGGTTCCTTCCGCGGGACACGCGGCCCCCGACAGAGTGCGGTCTTTGTAACCAGCTTGCCGTACGGGAGTGACAGTGCGGGTAAGAGTGACTGAGCCGGGGGCACGGCCCGGAACCGTAAGCCGGGAGCCGGGAGCCGGGAGCCGGGGCGGGGAGCAGAGAGCCGGGGGCGAGGGTCGGAGGCCGGGCGCGCCGAGCGGCTCGGGGCCTCAGGGCCTCGGGGGCTATTGCCTCGGCCGCCCCGAGGCTGGTCCCATGGGCATGGTCCGTAGTGGGGGTGAGGTGCTGTGACGACGATCCGATTACGTGTCACGCCGGTGCGTGTACGGGGCCGGGACCGGCTGTATGTCAGCCTGCCGGACGGTACGACTGTCGCCTGGTACGACAGCGACGGCCAGGGGCCCGGCGCCGGAACGGGCGGCCGGGTCAGCGTGCTCCCCGGAGCGCGCCCGGGGGCGGGGCGCGAGGACGTGCTGGCCGCGCTCACGCCGTACCTCGCCGGTGAGGTGACCGTCGGACCGCCCCCATTGCCGACCCCGGCCGATCTCGACCGGCTCTCGCTCCACCCGGACGACGACCTCGCCCCCAACCGCCCGGGAGAGGCGCTCCACGCGGAACTGACGGCTTCGCCCTCGGCTTCGGTGGTACGGGAGGACCCGCCCGCACCGGAGGCGCGGCCGGGCCGCCTGAACCGTGGCCGGACCACATGGCGTACGACCACACAGGGCCGGACCACACAGGGCGCGTCCATCCATGGCGGGACCACACAGGGTGAGGCCACGCAGAGCGCCGCCCCGTGGCGTCAGCGCATATGGGGCCGCGGCACATGGGCCCGCGGCACATGGGGCCGGACCACATGGCGTACGGCCACATGGCCTGCGGGCACATGGCGCAAGGACCCATGGCGCCACAACCCACTGCGTACCGAGCTGCTCGCCCAGCAGATCGTCGGCGACCAGCTCGACCACCTGGAGGGCGTCGGCTGGCGGGTGCTGCACTCGATTCCGCTGCCCGGCGCCGATGCCCGTATCGACCATCTCGCGATCGGCCCGGCGGGCGTACTGGCCGTCCGTACCCTCGCCGCCCGCGGACAGCGGGTCCGTATCGCCGATCCCATGGTCCGTACAGGCCGTTCCGCACCGCTTCCCCAGCTCCGCTGGGCTCGCCGTGCCGCCGAGCGCGCCTCGTACGCCCTGGCCACCGCCGTACGGCCGGTCCTCGCCGTGGTCGACGCGTCCGAGCCGTCCTTCCGTACGGGCCGTACCGGCACGCTGCCGTCCCCACCGGACGTGCGGATCCTGCACGACACCGAGATCCCGTCGCTCGCGTCCCTCGGCGGCGTACTCAAACCGGCGGACATCGAGACCCTGTACGCGACGGCCCGCGACCGCCACACCTGGCTGTCGGTGTAGCGCGGTAGGTGTGCGGCGCGCTGCAGGTGCTGTACGCGCGTGTCCCCGGCCGCCGGCCGACCCGGGTCCACGCCCTGGCTCACGCCTCGGGTCACACCCAGGGTCACGCCCCGGGCAGCGGGCCCGCGCGGCCGGGGTCGAGGAGCGGGGCGAGGAGGTCGCCGTACCGTTCCAGCCGTCCCGCGATGTCCTCCAGCCGGAAGACGAGCTGCTCGGCTGTCGTACAGTCCGCGATCTCGTCCCAGGTCACCGGCGTGGAGACGGTCGGTTCCGGCCGCGCGCGGAGGGTGTAGGGCGCCGCGGTCGTCTTCGCCGCGGCGTTCTGGCCGTGGTCGACGAAGACCTTCCGCGGCCGCAGTGAGCGGGTCATCCGGTGCACCACCAGTTCCGGCAGCGCCGCCTCCGCCTCCACGGCCAGCCCCTTCGCGTACGCCGACACCTCCGCCGAGGGGGCCCGCTCCAGCGGTACGAGCAGATGCAGCCCCTTGGATCCCGAGGTCTTCGCGAAGGCTTCGAGCCCGTCCGCGCCCAGCCGCCCGCGCAGCCAGCGCGCCACCGCGCAGCACTCCACCACGGTCGCGGGCGCCCCGGGGTCCAGATCGAGGACCAGCCGGTCGGCGAGGCCGGGCGCGTCGGCCTGCCACTGGTGCGTATGGAACTCGACCACCAGGTTCGCTGCCCACATCAGCGTCGGCAGATCCTCCACCACCACCTGCCGGCCACTGTCGGCCGTCTTCCGGGGCACCTCGGCGACCCGCGCCCAGTCGGGCGTGCCGGGCGGCGGGTTCTTGGTGAAGAACACCTGTCCGCCGGGCCCGTCCGGGTAGCGCAGGAAGGAGACGGGCCGGTTGGCGAGATGGGCCAGCAGGGGGCCCGCCGTACGGGCGTAATAGTGCAGGACCTCGCCCTTGGTGGTGCCCGTCGCGCCGTACAGCACCTTCTCCAGATTGCTGAGCGCCAGGCGCCGCCCCTCCACCACGGTGATCGGCGTCATACGATGAGAATCCCACAAAACTTCCCTATTAACGGATGAAAGGGATGGGCTGTGCGATCCATATGGAACGGTGCGATCTCCTTCGGCCTGGTCAGCATCCCGATCAAGCTGGTGAACGCCACCGAGAACCACTCCATCTCCTTCCGCCAGATCCACAAGGAGGACGGCGGCCGTATCCGCTACCGCAAGGTCTGCGAACTGGACGGGAAGGAACTGGCGGCCGCCGACATCGGCAAGGGGTACGAGGACGCGGGCGGCACCATCATCCCGATCTCGGACGAGGACCTGGCCGCGCTGCCGCTGCCGACGGCGAAGACGATCGAGATCGTGTCGTTCGTCCCGGCGGACTCGATCGATCCGCTCCAGATGGACACGGCGTACTACCTCTCCGCGAACGGCGTGCCCGCGGCCAAGCCGTACGTCCTGCTGCGCGAGGCGCTGAAGCGCAGCGACAGGGTCGCGGTCACGAAATTCGCCCTGCGCGGGCGCGAGCGGCTCGGCATGCTGCGCGTGGTCGGCGACGTGATCGCGATGCACGGCATGTTCTGGCCGGACGAGATCCGCGCCCCGGAGGGCGTCGCCCCCGAGACCGAAGTGACCGTACGGGACGCCGAACTCGACCTGGCCGACGCCCTGATGGACACCCTCGGCTCGGTCGACCTCGACTCCCTCCACGACGACTACCGCGAGGCGGTCGAGGAACTGATCGCCGCCAAGGCCGGCGGCGAACCCCTGCCGGAACACGCACCGGCGGAGGGCGGCGGCCGGGTCATCGACCTGATGGCGGCCCTGGAGAACAGCGTCCGCGCGGCAAAGGAGGCCCGCGGCGCGGAGGGCGAGGTCGCGGAGGTCACCAAGCTCCCCCCGAAGCCACGGAAGAAGGCCGCCACGAAGAAGCCGGCCCCCAAGAAGAAGCCCCGCTCCACAGCCTGACCCACCCCTGGAAATACCTGTTCACAGCCACCCCGCCGAAGCTGGTAGGGTTTCACCCGTCGCCACCACAGCGACGCGCCCCCGTAGCTCAGGGGATAGAGCAACGGCCTCCGGAGCCGTGTGCGCAGGTTCGAATCCTGCCGGGGGCACACTGTGTAAGTGTGCCTAAGACCCCGCCATCAGCGGTTTCGCTGAGAACGGGGTCTTCGCGTATAGGCAGGCGTATGCGGCGCGAAGCGGCCGCATGACGGGGTCTGTGGACGAGGCGAGGACGGGATCTTGAAGCATTACCGCAGGTGAGGTCCCGGGAAATGGCGAGTGCCGCACCAGCGCCCAACCCCTTCCTGGCGATTGTCACGCCCAGAGCACCACGGCAAGCGGGTCTTCCAGTCCTGTGACCACGAGTCCCTATGCTGCATCGTTTAGTTATGTCGAAGTACTTCGCGCCGACTAGGAACTACCGCCGCGCCTCGCAGGTGAAGCGATCTGCCGCGACTGCTCCAGTCCGACCGACGGCGACCCGGTCGCCCTGACCAGCGCGACCGTTGCCCCGGACGCCGATCGCGCAGCCGTCGAATCGGCCGCACCGATCCGCAACATTTACTCGATGTTCCGCGACGCACCAAGGACAGACGGCGCCGACCTCGCGGACCCGCCCGTTCTGCGGCAAGGACAGGTACGCCGTGGCCGGACCGAAGATGTCCACCTCTGTGAGCGCTGCTGACAGAAGGACCCGGCTGATCCGCTTCCCTCCTGATCAGCCTGCCTCTCAAGATTTTTTGATCCGATCCCGTCCAGCGCCATTCTTGTTGGCTTCCTCTGATCCGCATCTGGCTGACGCGTGGCGCACAAGCTCTCCTGCGTCTGGCGGTCTGGTGCCAGACCGGTGCCGGATCCTGCGGGGAGCAAAGGCGAACAGCGGGGTCTGACCGCGGGGCAGCCTGGGGTCCATCACCGCGTCGCCTCAGGCCAGCGGAACAACTGCCGTCAAAAGAGACGGCCTTCGCAAGCTCAGTTCTCCGCCTCTGCAGCGCCGGGGCTTCCCGTGTAGTGCTCGCCGTCATCACCGATGAGGTTCGCCGACAGTTCCCCCGCAAGGTCTGCCAAGGCTGTCCTGGTGATGCCAGGGGCGTGCGCTCCGGACGCTGTTACCTGTCCCTCCCGCCAATGGAAGCCGACAGTGCTGCCTCTGGGACTGATCCAGGTGAACAACGCCTGCCGGCCGATGCCGGCTAAGTCGAGGTACCCGTCTTCGCGAAGCACGGGACAATCACGCGCGAATGCGATCCACCCCTCAAACGTGATCGGGCACTCCTTACTGCCCATCAGGTCCCACGCCCGCGTCATGTGAAGTTCGTATCCCATGTCCGGGATGATTCACCAAGGGTCTGACAGGGAGCGCCGCCTGCGGGTCCCCCGTCTCAGTTTCCGTCTCATTCAGCGCGGTTCACGGCCGTGCGATCCGAACCCGCCGCCGTCGCGGCGCCGACAGGCCGCCCTCGATGAGCGCAGGTGAACGGCTCTGCACTTGGCCTCACACCCGACCAATGTGGGCGGCCGGGTGGGAATTTAGTCCGTTGCGTGTGTTTGTTGGGCGATGATGGCGTGGGCTGTGCGGGATGCGCGGGATTCGGCTTCCTTCAGGTTGTTCTGGGCCGTGGGGAGCATGTTCTGTTGGAGGAACAGTGCGAACCCGTGCGCCGCCGCCGCGATTCGTACCAGTAGGTCGAAGGCCGCGGTCGGGTCCTCGGTGATCTGGCCGGTGATGGGCATGAGGGTGTCGAACAGGTCGGTGCCCGCCTTGGCCAGTTCGGGGTGGTGGGACTTGTCCAGGCCGGCCAGGAACGTGATGTCGAACAGCGCGCGTTCCTCGGACGCGAAGCGTACGTACGCCGCCGCGAACGCGGCCAGTTGTTCGGCGGGGTCGGTGGTTTCCGCGAGCGCGGCGGTGTAGCGGCGGCGCTGTTCCTCGTAGCCCTTGAGCGCCAGTGATGCCAGCAGGGCGTCCCGGTCGGCGAAGTGCTTGTAGGGTGCCGACACACTCACACCGGCGCGGCGGCACGCCTCGGCGAGTGTGAAACCGTGCGGACCCCGTTCTGCGACCAGGGCCAGAGCCGCCTGCTCCAGGGCGTTGCGCAGATCTCCGTGGTGTTGGCCGGTGGGGCGTCGTTCGACAGTCACGCCGCCCAGGTTAACATTCTTCACCGCCTGGTGAATGATATTTACCTGCCTCGTGGTGGGCGGCGATCGCCGCCCGCCACGGGCGCAGCGTTTTCGGTGGCATGTTGACCGCCACAACACCGGCGATGCGGCCGCCACGCCGGTACGCGACCAGGAAGCGGTCCGACCGGAGGCCGCCCTCGACGACGGCCGTCTCCTCGTGCCCGGGCAGATGGCCGTACGCCTGGATCTTCATGCCGTACTGGTCGGACCAGAAGTACGGCACCGGCGCGAACGGCTGCCGGGCGGCCGGTGCGAGCAGGTTGCGGGCTACGGCCAGGCCCTGTTCGGCGGCGTTCGTACGGCGTTCGACCCGCATGGGTACGCCGAAGAGCGGGTTGTGCCAGCGGGCCACGTCGCCGACGCCATGGACGCGCGGTGCCGCCGAGCTGAACTCGTCGCACACCAGACCGTTGTCCAGGAGCAGTCCGCTGCCCCGCAGCCATTCGGTGTTGGCATGGGAACCGATACCGACGACGACGTCCGGGGCCGCGATCTCCGAGCCGTCGTTCAGCCGGAGACCGGTGAATTCGCAGTCGTGGCCGAGTACTTCGTCCACCGTGACTCCGGTGCGCAGGGCGACACCGTGCCGGCGGTGTGCCCGGGCCAGCGCCCGGCTCACCTCCTCGCCGACCGCGTGCGCCATCGGCACCGGTGCCGCCTCGACCAGTGTCACCGCGAGACCGAGGCTCCGTGCGGTCGCCGCGGCCTCGGCGCCGATGAAGCCCGCACCGACGACGAGAAGCCGCCCGCCGGGCCGCAGCCGCTTCTTGAGGGCGAGCGCGTCGTCCAGTGTGCGCAGATGGTGGACCCCGCGCAGCCCCTCCGTACCGGGCAGCCGCCGTGGCCGTACCCCGGTGGCGACGACCAGGGCGTTGCAACCGACGGCCGATCGGCAACCTGGCCACCTACGGGAGTCGAAAGAGTTCGCGGATTCCTTCGACATAGGTTCAATATTTCCCGCATCCGGTCGGACATGCTGAGCCGCGCACCTATGGTGGCGGCATGAAGACTCCTGACCTTGGCAGCGTGGGCGCGTATTTGCAGTCCCAGCAGTTTTCCCGGTTCTTTCCCGGATATCGGGTCGCCGAACTGGAACGCCTCGGTTACGGCACGGTGTGGATCATCAGTAACGTACCGGGCGATCTCGCGATCCCCGAGCAGGTCCTGGCCGTCACGGAGCGGGTGACCGTCGGGACGGCGATCGTCAATATCTGGGTGGACCCGGCCGACCAGGTGGCCGAGTCGTTCCACCGGATCGAGCAGCGCCATCCCGGGCGGCTCGTGGTCGGCATCGGTGTGGGGAACCGCGAGATCGACGGAGAGATATACCGGAAGCCGAAGACGCACACCAAGCGGGCACGGCAACTGTTCGGATCGGACGCGGTACTCGCGGCGGTGGAAACCGTATTCCTCGACACCGATGTGAATGCCGCGAGGGAGAAGGCGCGCGATTGGGCGCGCTTGTACCTCACCGTCGCGAATTTCGCCAACAGTCCCAAGGAGACGGATTTCCCTGATCTCGTGGTCGGCGCGGAGCCCGACGACGCCGTGGTCGACGCGCTGGCCGCGTACGGCAGCGCCGAGGACATCGCTGCGCGGGTCGAGGCCCGGCTGGCGGCCGGAGCGGACAACGTACCGCTTTATCCTCAGCCCATCGACGCCGATCCGATGCCCGCCTTCACCGCCGTCGCCGAGGCCCTGCGTCTGACGAGGCGCTGAACGACCGGGGTTCGCGCGCGCCGACGAAGACCCTTCGAAATGTTTCGAAGAGTCTTCCTGTATTTTGATCTCCACGTGAGGGCTCCTTCTGGGAGCACCTCGATCCAATCGGCTGGATATGGCTTTGAGCTGTACGAATGCCCGTCCGATGTGACGTTGGGCTCAGCGAATATTTCGCATCCATTGCCGAAACTGTTGACAGTCGACAGGGGCAGACCAACACTGTCGCCGTTGGCAGAGCTCAACCACTGCCGATGTGGACCGCCACCGTGACCCGGCTCTGCTCCCGGTCTTCCGGGGCACGACCGAAACACGACCCACCGCACCTCGCAGACGCATGTCACGCTGCCCGGCCCCCGTCGGCCTCACGAGGACGAGGAGGAAGCACGTACATGAACGACGCACCCGCACGTCCGACGCGCCGCGGGCTTGGCCGCTTCGCGCCGGCCCGCCGCTTCAGGCTGTTCATCAGCAGTGCCTGCACCCTGTTACTGGTCGCCGTGGCCGCGATGACCATGCCTGGCACCGCCAACGCCGACACGGTCGTCACCACGAACCAGACCGGCACCAACAACGGTTACTACTACTCGTTCTGGACCGACTCACAGGGATCGGTCTCCATGAACCTGGGGTCCGGCGGCAACTACAGCACCTCGTGGAGCAACACCGGGAACTTCGTCGCCGGCAAGGGCTGGAGCACCGGCGGGCGCCGGAGCGTGACCTACTCGGGCACCTTCAACCCGTCCGGCAACGCGTATCTGGCTCTCTACGGCTGGTCGACGAACCCGCTGGTGGAGTACTACGTCGTCGACAACTG
The DNA here is from genome assembly GCF_000981895.1 of Streptomyces odonnellii. Taxonomy (GTDB): domain Bacteria; phylum Actinomycetota; class Actinomycetes; order Streptomycetales; family Streptomycetaceae; genus Streptomyces; species Streptomyces odonnellii. Next base: position 12,300 of record NZ_LATD01000255.1, read on the forward strand.
GGGCACCTACCGGCCCACGGGAACGTACAAGGGCACCGTCACCAGCGACGGCGGTACGTACGACATCTACCAGACGACGCGCTACAACGCCCCCTCCATCGAGGGCATCCGCACCTTCAACCAGTACTGGAGCGTCCGGCAGGCGAAGAGGACCGGCGGAACCATCACCACCGGCAACCACTTCGACGCCTGGGCCCGCGTCGGGATGAGCCTGGGCACCTTCAACTACATGATCCTCGGCACCGAGGGCTACCAGAGCAGCGGCAACTCCAACATCACCGTGGGCGGCACCGGTTCGGGCGGTGGCGATGGCGGCGGTGGTGGAGGCGGTGGCGGATGCACCGCGACGTTGTCCGCCGGTCAGCAGTGGAGTGACCGGTACAACCTCAATGTCGCGGTCAGCGGTTCCAGCGCCTGGACGGTGACGATGAACGTACCGTCCCCGGCCAGGATCCTGTCCACCTGGAACATCAACGCCGCCTATCCCAACTCCCAGACGCTCACAGCCAAACCCAACGGCAGTGGCAACAACTGGGGTGTCACCATCCAGCACAACGGCAACCAAACCTGGCCAACAGTCTCCTGCACCACGACCTGACCCCCGAATCCCCAGGCTGGAGGACCACTCCTCATGAAAGCCAGAGCACAACTCCCCTTACGCTCCCTGGTCACGGGACTGGCCGTCGTCGCACTGGCCGCGGCGAGCGCCCTCACCGTCAACACCGCCGCGCCCGCTCAGGCCGCCTCCGCTCAGGCCGCCCCCGCGCCAGCCAACCCCGCACGGGCCGCCGCCTGCAACGGATACGTCGGGCTCACTTTCGACGACGGCCCGTCCGGCACCACATCGAGCCTGCTCAACGCACTCAGGCAGAACGGGCTGCGGGCCACGATGTTCAACCAGGGCCAGTACGCGGCCGCCAACCCGTCCCAGGTCCGGGCCCAGGTCGACGCCGGTATGTGGGTCGCCAACCACAGCTACACCCACCCCCATCTGACCCAGCAGAGCCAGGCGCAGATCGACTCGGAGATCTCCCGGACCCAGCAGGCCATCGCGGGCGCGGGCGGCGGCACACCGAAGCTGTTCCGGCCGCCGTACGGTGAGACCAACGCGACGGTGAAGTCGGTCGCGGCCAAGTACGGCCTCACCGAGATCATCTGGGACGTCGACTCGCAGGACTGGAACAACGCCAGCACGGACGCGATCGTCCAGGCCGCCGGCCGGCTCACCAACGGCCAGATCATCCTCATGCACGACTGGCCCGCCAACACGGTCGCGGCGATCCCGCGTATCGCCCAGGGGCTGGCGGCCCGCGGTCTGTGCGCCGGAATGATCTCCCCGCAGACCGGGCGCGCCGTGGCCCCCGACGGCGGCGGTGGCGGCGGTGGCGGTGGTGGCAGCGGATGCACCGCGACGTTGTCGGCCGGTCAGCAGTGGAGCGACCGGTACAACCTCAATGTCGCGGTCAGCGGTTCCAGCGCCTGGACGGTGACGATGAACGTACCGTCCCCGGCCAGGATCCTGTCCACCTGGAACATCAGCGCCGGCTACCCCAACTCCCAGACGCTCACAGCCAAACCCAACGGCAGTGGCAACAACTGGGGTGTCACCATCCAGCACAACGGCAACCAAACCTGGCCAACAGTCTCCTGCACCACAACGTGACTCCCGAGCGCACGTGTGGCGCGGCGGCCACGAGCTGCCGCGCCACCCGGCCGCCGACCGGGGCCCGCTGGGCTCACGTCTGGCCGTTCTTGACGATCAGAGCGCGCAGACCGTGCTGGAGGTATTCGCCGTAGGACATCGGCTGGTTCGTCACTTGGTCCGTAGGCTGGTCCGCCGCCTCGCCCGTCGCCTGGTCCGTCGAATCCGCGGACTCGCCCTCCGGAATGAAGGGGTACACCGTGCTGTTGTGGCCGGCGTTGAGGAAGAAGGGGAGCGACAGGCGCTCCACATTGACGAATTTCACCCGGTGGTTCGGGGCCGGGAAATAGTCGTTCGTGACATGGCTCATATACGTACCGCAGTTCACGAGGAAGTTGTCCTCGGACGTGGGCAGGTCCTGCCAGCCGTCGACCGTTTCGACCTGGAGGTTCTGGACCTGGGTCTGATAGAGAACGGTGATCATCGAAACGTCCAGATGATCCTCGAAGCTCAGTTTCGTACCGTCCGGGCCCGTCTTGACCGGCGGGTAGTCCTCCAAGTGGGGATAGCGGATCAGGGATACGGAGGAGAGCGTGTCGGCCTCGGCCAGCGCGGGGTCGAAGAAGTGCTCGGGTTTGCCCAGGGCAAGGGCGAAACCGCGCATGATGACCGTGGAGAGCCGGAGCATGTCCCGGTAGTACGACTCGCAGAACGGGCGGAATCCGGGATGCCTGTCCTCGTCCGGCCAGAGGTTCACCTCGTGCATCGGCGTTCCGGACTTGATCATCGGGTGATCGTCGCTGAATGACGGGTTCAGATAGCAGAAGGACTCGACGGCCTTCTTCCCCTTGACCGCCATGTAATAGCCGTTGCGGATGTGCGAGTTGTTCTTGTTGTACGCGTGGATCGCCAGGTCGTACTTCTCCTGGTCGGTCATGGTCCGGTGGAACTCGTTGACCACGTCCTGCAACAGCTTGACATCGATCCCGTGGTTCGACGCGTAGAAGAAGCCGGACCCGCGGCACGCCTTGTTGATCTCCTGTCCGACGCGTGTCTTCTCGTCCGAGTCGTCGCCGAACAGCGGTGAGATGTCGATGGTCGGAACGTGTGCCGACGGCATCAGAATTGGCATGGAAGAATCCTCCAGGGACTCGGCCTTCAGGGACTCGGCCTATTCAGCCGGAATCTGTTCAAAGGCATCGGAGAGCGCCGTGGAGACGCGTTCACACATGCCCCTGACCAGGCGCTCGTTTCGTACCCACGAATGATGGGTCTCGCCGGACAGCGGGTGGATCTCGATCGAATCGGCCGGCAGAAGAGTGTCCAGGCTGTTGTACCGCGACCGCTGGTAGAACGCGAACAGCCGGCGCTGGTGGTCGTCGCGGACGATGTCGTTCGGCTCGCCCGCCTTGAACATCACCAGGTTTCCGATACGGACCCCGAGCCGCTTCAGATCGGCTTCGTTCGGTGCGTAGTGGTAATTGATCGGATCGAGAATGTCCTCGACATCGGGGAGTCCGATCCGGGCCGACGCCTGCGGCACATTGAAGTACGGGTCGACGAGGAACAGGTTGTCGATCTTCTCGTCCGCACGGGCCAGTTGCAGCGAGACCTCCAGGGCGAGAACTCCTCCGAAGCTCCATCCGAAGAAGCTGTACGGGCCGGACGGCTGGAGGCGCCGGATGTGCTCGGTGTAGAACCGGGCCAGGGCCTCGAACGACTCCATCGGGGAGTGCAGATGCACATTGTTGAACAGCACCAGCCGGTATCCGGGGAGCCGTTGCGCGATATTGCTCAGATAGCTCTCGGCACCGCCCTCGCCGGGCGGGAAGACAAAGAGGGTGCGCTCCGCGCTTTCCTCGTTGACGAGGATGTACGGATCGAAGGCCTCGTCCTCGGCTGCCGACTGCGGGGCCGCCTGCGCATGGCCCACGCCATTGCGCGTCCCGTTGCGCGTCCCGTTGTTTGTTCCGTTGCCCGCTCCGTTGCTCGCCATCGTCGACGTATGGGCGACCAATCGCTCCAGCCATGACTTGAGTTCGTTCGTGAACCGTTGGGTGGTGGCCCGGTCCAGCCGGCTGTCGACCACCGTGATCAGACGGCCGCCGGCGCATCTCATCGTCACATCGACACTGAACTGATCGGCGCCCCGATCGGCTCCCTGGTTGCGTCCGGAGACATTGCTGCCCGACATCGCCGAGTCGAGCCGCCAGCCCGCCAGTTGGTCCGGCGTCTGTGACACCTCGTCCGATATCACCCCGAGATAGTTGAAGCTGACCGGCGGAAGGGGTGCGTGCTCGCTGCAGTACCGGCCGAAGAGCGCACCGTAACCGATGCCGTTGTGCGGTACCCGCCGACGGGCCTCCTTCGTCGCGAGGATGCCGCGCCCGAGGTCCTGGGGGTCCACTTCGACGGCCAGCGGATGCATCGTCGTGAACCATCCGACCGTGTCCCGGACATCGGGGGCTCCGTCGAAGAGCTCGCGGCCGTGGCCCTCGACCGTGATGTGGTTCGTGGCCAGACCCGTGACCGACCGCAGCGCGTGTCCGGTCGCCGTCAGCAGCAGGTCGTTCATGGTGGTGTCGTACGCCCGGTGGGCCTCGGTGAGCAGGGCCCGGGTGTCCGACGGGCTCAGCGCGAACTCCTCGCGGTGTGCCGCCGCACCGTACGCTTCCGGTGACGGTGACAGCACGCCCGGCGCCGCGGAAGCCATGCCCTCGTTGATCTCCGTCCAGAGCCGCCGCTCGTCCTCACCGGGGACATAGCGGCGCAGCGCCCGCGCCCACTGCCGGTAGCTGCCCGTCTTCTCCTCCAGCTCCCCGTCGTGGTACAGGATTTCCAGGTCCTGAGTGAGGATGTGCCAGCTCGCGGTGTCGACGATCAGATGATGCAGGGCGAACCAGACGCGGGCGGTGCCGTCGTCGAACCCGTGGAGATACGCGGCACAGGCGACCGGTCCGCGCTCCAGGTCGAAACCGCTCTGCCATTGGGCGAGTTGCCGGCTGATGTCCTCGTCGCGCAGGCCGCTCACGTCGAGTTCGTGCAGTACGACATCCGGGCGGCCGTCACCGTACGCCTGGGTGATCTCCGTACCGCCGCCACCGTCGAACCCGTCACCGTTGGACCTGTCACCGTCGGACCCGGCGCCACCGGATCCAGCACCCTCGAACCCGGTGTAGCGGAGGCTGAACGCGTCATGGTGGGCGACCAGCCTCGTCACCGCCTGGCGCAGCCTTGTCATCTCCAGCGGCGGTGTGGTGATGGCGAAGTTGTGGTTCCACCAGCCGCGGTCCGCGAGCGGCTTCGCGAAGAACCACTCCTGAATCGGCAGCAGCGGGCAGTCACCGGACAGCCGGCCCTGCTCAGGCTGCTCGGATTCCACACGCTCGTCCCGATTGCCGTCCCGCGTACCGTGCCCGCTCTCCGGACCGGACAGTACGTTGTCCGCCAGCCGCCGGACGGTGGGGAAGTCGAAGATGTCCTTCACACTGATCCTGCGACCGACCTCCCGCCCCACCTGGCTCGCCAGCCGCAGGGCGCTGAGGCTGTCACCGCCCGACCGGAAGAAGTCGTCGTCGATGCCCACCGTGCCACCCGGCAGCCCCGCGCTCCAGAGCTGGCACAGCCGGGCCTCGGTACGGCTGCGCGGCGCGGTGTAGCCCGCCCGTTCCGTGGACAGGACCGCCTTCGGCAGCGCCTTGGTGTCGAGCTTTCCGTTGATGGTCATCGGCAGCGGCCGGTCGAGCCGTACCAGCAGCGAAGGCACCATGCCGGGCATCAGCTTCGCGCGCAGGGCGGCGAAGATCTCGTCCTCCTCGACGGCCCGGTCCACCGCCTCGCCGACGCCCGTCTCCGCCACGTAGTAGCCGACCAGCCGCATGCCGCCGCCGTCCGGGGCGTGTTCGTCGGCCGTGGCGACGACGGCACACTCCCGTACGTTCGGACAGGCGGCCAGCACCGCTTCGACCTCGCCGGGTTCGACGCGAATGCCATGGATCTTGACCTGCGCGTCATTGCGTCCCACGTACTGGAACTCGCCGTCCCTCGTCCGCCGCACGAGATCCCCGGTCTTGTAGATGACCGGGTACCGGCCGGCACGGCGCTCCGCCTCGGTACGGAACGGGTTCGGCAGGAACCGCTCGCGTGTGAGGTCCGGCCGGTTCAGATAGCCGTCCGTGACACACTCGCCGGCCATGTACAGCTCGCCGATCGCCCCCGTCGGAAGCAGTTTCAGCGCGTCGCCGAGGACATACAGCCGGGTGTTCCCGAGCGGCTTCCCGAAGGTGTTCCGGTAGGGCTCACCGGGCTCGAAGCGCCGGCCGGTGTTGTAGACGGCCGTCTCCGTGGTGCCGAAGGCGTTGACGATCGGTCCGGAGTACTCGTTCCGGATCTTCCGGAAGTGGCGCTCGTGGAACGCCTCACCGGCGACGAGCACACACCGCAGACGCGGCAGTCGCGTGAGGTCGAACTGCTGGATCTGTGTCGGCGTACCGCTCAGATACGTGAGCCCCGCACGGTTCGCGTAGTCGTAGAAGCCGTCGTCGTGGGCGGGGGAGGGCGGCGGAACGATCAGGGTGTGGCCGCTCAGGACCGAGAGCGCCAACTGCTCGACGGAGAAGTCGAAAACGTAGTTGGCCAGGAACAGGACGCCTTGGCGCGATGAGCCGGGAGTCCCGAAGTAGCGCTCGGCCACCTGCTCGCGGAAGCTGTCCACCGCGCGGTGCGGTACGAGTACGGCCTTGGGCTGGCCGGTGGTGCCGGAGGTGTAGATGGCGTAGGCGAGGTCGGTGCTCGCCACGGCGGTGACGGGATTCTCCGCCGGCCGATGGCCCATGGGCGACTCGTCCAGATCGACCACCGGCAGTTCCGCCGCGATGGGCAGTGCGCGGAGCCGCTCGGTGTGGGCGTGGTCGGTCAGTACGAGACGCGCCCGGGTGTCTTCGAGCATGAAGGCGACCCGGTCGTCCGGATAGCCGGGGTCGATCGGTACGTAGGCGACACCGGCCTTCCACACCGCCAGGATCGCCGTGATCATCAGCTCGCTCTTGTCCAGCACCAGGCCCACCAGGTCGTTCGGCCGCAGTTCCGCGATGCTCCGCAGATGGTGCGCCAACCGGTTGGCCCGCTCGTTCAGCTCGCGGTATGTCAGCCTGGTCTTGCCGTGGACGACCGCGATTTCGTCCGGCCAGGTCTCGGCCATCTCCTCGAACACTCCGTGCAGCGTCCGGGACATACCGGACGCGGCGGCCGGTACGACGGGGCCGGCGGGCTCCGCCGCGTCGGCCAGCAGCGCCGCCCGGCCCGCTTCGTCGAGGCAGGTGACGTCCGCCGGCGTGACCCGGTCCTTGGCGGCCGAGAGCCGGGCGAACTCGCGCAGGACGTGCTGGAACGTGGAGATGAAGCCCTCGGCGCTCGCATCGTCGAAGAGGGACGCGGCGAAGGTCAGATTGCCCGCCAGGCCGCCCGAGGTCTCGGTGAGCGTGGCCGACAGATCGAACTTGGTGGCCGTCCAGCCGCCGCCGTCCGGCTTGTAGTCGACCAGCGCCTTCCGCCCGTCGGACGCCGAAGCGATCGCGTCGGCACCGGGGTCGCGGTCCGTGACGTTCTGGAGTGTGAAGTTGATCTGGAGGACCGGGTGACGGCTCGGATCCCTCTCCGGGTCCATCTCCTTCACGAGCTGCTCGAACGGCAGCTCACCGTGCACCTGCGCCGCCACCACATCCGCGCCGACCGCGCGTATGTACTCCGCGAGCGTGGCGTCCGAGTCGACCCGGACCCGCAGGGCCAGCAGGTTCGCGAAGAAGCCGATCGTACGGTCGAACTCCGGGCGCCCGCGGTTGGCCGACGGGGTTCCGATCACGAAGTCGTCCTGGCCGGTGTACATGCGCAGCATCAGGCACCAGGCACCCAGCAGTACGCTGTACAGGCTCACTCTCGACGACCGGGCCAGCGCCCTCAGCGCCTCGGTGGTCCGCTCGTCGAGGCCGAACTCGATCTCCCGGCCGCGGTAGTCGAACCGCGCCGGGCGCGGGTTGTCCAGCGGCAGCCTGACCGTCTCGAACCCGGCCAGCCTCTCCGTCCAGAACTCGGTCAGCTCCGACATCCGCCGCCCGGCCAGATACTCCCGCTGCCACACGGCGAAGTCCGCGTACGTACCGTGCCCCGCCCCCAGCTCCGCCTCGGGCACACCGTGCAGAAGGGCCGCCAGCTCGCCGCGGAAGGTGTTCCACGACCAGCCGTCGAAGCATGTGTGGTGGAGGACAACGCTCAGATACACACTGCCGGGGTCCGTGCCGAGCACGAACAGGTCTGTCCGGAGCGGCAGTTCCTCGTGCAGCCGGAACACATACCCCGAGCGCTCCACGAGCTGCTCGTCCAGCTCGGTGACGCTCCCGACCGTGTGCACGGGCACATCGAACAGGGCGGACGCGTCGTCCTGGGACAGCGTGTGCTGCCGCCGGACACCGGCACCGTCCATGATGAGCAGGGTGCGGAGCGCGGGATGGCGCCGTACCAGTGTGCGCAGCGCGCGGGTGACCGTGTCGCGCGTTACGAGCTCGTCGTCCGGCGCCGTCGCGATCCGGAGAACGAACGGGATGTTGTACGCGGCGGTCCCGCCCTCGAATTCGTCGATGAACAGCAGGCGTTCCTGCGCCAGCGACGCCGGAGGGTTCTCCACCCCGGCCGGGCCTGCCGGGCCCGCCGCGCCTGCGCCGCCCGCCGGCTCGCCCCGCTCCTCCTCCACCTGCGCGGCCATCTCCCGGATATGCGCCGCCTGCGCCCCGAGGGTGGTGTGCTGGAGCACGGTCGTGACGCCGAGGCCACGGCCGAAACCGGTCGTGATGGCCTGCGCCAGCACCATCGCGCGCAGGCTGTCGCCACCGAGCGCGAAGAAGTCGTCGTGCACACCGACCCGGTCCGGCGCGACACCGAGCACCGTGGACCAGATGCCGCACAGCTTGGCCTCGACATCGTTCGAGGGCGCGACGTACTCCCCGCCCTCGTCCGGCCCGAAGTCCGTCTCCGGAAGCCGCCGTGTGTCCAGCTTTCCGCTGGGTGTCACCGGGGTGTCCGTGATGCGCAGGAGGCGGGAGGGCACCACGGCCTCGGGCAGCTTCTTGCGCATCCACTGCTTCAGATCCGTCTCGTCCAGCTCGCGTTCGCAGACGTAGAAGCCGACGAGATACTTCTGCGCGCCGGTGAGCCCGGCGCCGCCGCGCCCCGCCGCCCGGTGCTCACGGGCGATCACCAGGGACCGGGTCACACCGGGGTACGACGAGAGGGCCGCCTCGACCTCGCCGAGCTCGACACGCTGTCCGCGGATCTTGACCTGGTGGTCCGTGCGGCCCAGGCACTCCAGCTCGCCGTTGGGCAGCCATCGGGCCAGGTCGCCCGTCCGGTAGATACGCGCGTTCTGCCCGGACGCCTTCTCCTCCGGGGTCCGGAACGGATTGTCCAGGAAACGCTCCGCCGTCAGCTCGTCACGGTTGAGATATCCGCGTGTGACACCGACACCGCCGATGTACAGCTCGCCCATGCCTCCGACCGGCACGCGCCGCATCGACTTGTCGAGCACGTAACACATGGTGTTGGCCACCAGATGGCCGATGCTCTTGGTGGCACGGCGCTCGCCGGGCGCGTACAGCCGCTTGTGGCTCGTGATCGAGATCTCCGTCGGGCCGTACCCGTTGATGATGGTGCCCTGGAACATCCCGCGGATCTTGTTGAAGACCGGCTCGGTGAAGTCCTCGCCGATCGCGTCGATACGGGTCAGGGACGTCGTCGTCGAGTAGTCGTACAGCGAGAGGACCGAGGGCGTGCCGGAGAGATACGTGACGTTCTCGTCGTTGATGTACTTGTACAGGCGCTCGGCGTCCGTACGCATCGAGTCGTCGAGCACCACCAGCTTCTGCCCGTTGAGCAGGGCATCGGTCATCTGCTCGACGAAGTGGTCGAACACATAGTTGGAGAACGACAGGAGGGCCTCGTCGCCCGCGCTCTTGTCGAGCGAGAACAGCTTCATCATGGACGTCTGGAGGTTGACGACTCCCCGGTGCTCCACGAGCACGGCTTTGGGCTTGCCCGTGGTGCCGGAGGTGTAGATGGCGTAGGCGAGGTCCGTGCTCGTCACGGCCGTGACGGGGTTGTCCGTCGACCGGTAGCCCATCGGCAACTGGTCCACTTCCACCACGGGCAGCTCGGCCGCGCCGGGAAGGCCGCGGAGCCGTTCGGCGTGGGCGTGGTTGGTGATCACCAGGCGGGACCGGGTGTCTTCGAGCATGAAGGCGACGCGGTCGTCCGGATAGCCCGGGTCGATCGGTACGTACGCCGCTCCGGTCTTCCACACCGCCAGGATCGCGGTGATCATCAGCTCGCTCTTGTCCACCATCAGTCCGACGAGGTCGTTCGGCCGCAGATCCTCGACGGTCCGCAGATAGTGCGCCAACTGATTGGCCCGCTCGTTGAGCTGACGGTACGTCAGTCTGGTCTCGCGGTAGACCACGGCGATCTCGTCCGGCCAGGCCGCCGCCATCTCCTCGAACACTCCGTGCAGGGTCTTGCCGTCCGGGAACCCGGTCTCCGTACGGTTCCATGCGTCGAAGCGCTCGATCATCGGCGTCGAGACGAATTCGAGGGCGTCGACCGGCCGCGCGATGTCCTCCGCCACCTGGCCGAACAGCGTGCCGGTCACATCGAGCAGCGTGCCGATGGCGTCGTCGTCGAACAGCTCACCCGCGTACCACAGCGTGACCGTCAGCTCGTCGCCCTCCTCGCGCGCCACGACGGCCAGCGGATAGTCGACCTTGTCGGCGTCGTACGCCTTCTCGAAGCGGAGCAGTTCCTCGTGCTCCCGCTCCTCGTCCTCGTCCAGGAGCCGCGGATAGTTCTCCAGCACGAGCAGTGTGTCGAACAGCCGGCGCTTCATGCCGCCGGTCTCCAGCCGGCCCAGCTCCACGGTGCTCCTGCTGTTCATGGTGTTCACCGCGGTCTGGATCTCGGTGATGGCCGTGCCGACGCTCTTCGTCGCCTGGTCGTCGTGGTCGACGATCACGGGCAGTGTGTTGATGAACAGGCCCACCGAGTTCTCGATGCCGTCGATATGGGGGTTGCGGCCGGACACGATCGTCCCCACCACCGTGGTGTTCCCGCCGCCGACGGCGTACAGCACCTTGTGCCACACGAACTGGAGCACCGAGTGCAGGGTGACCCGGTGGGCGGCGCACACCGCCTTGAGCGCGGCGGTCCGGTCCGCGCCGAGGCGCAGCTTCTTCGTACGGTGCTCCCGTACGTGGTCGTAGTCGCTCAGCGCGACCTGGTAGCGGATCTCCTCCTTGACCAGCCCGGCGAAGTCACCGCGCTCGTCGATGCGTTCGACCTGCCGCGTCCAGTACTCGACGTCGTCGTTCCGGTGCGCCTCCCAGTGCCGCTGCGCCGCCAGGTACGCGCTGTCGACGGCCGGTTCGGCGTCGGCGCCCCGGAGCAGACGGAGGTACGTACGGTGCACGTCGTCGTGGAGTACGGGCAGGCTCCACCCGTCCAGGATGATGTGGTGGCAACTGAAGATCAGCGAGAACAGGTCCTCGCGCTGCTTGATCAGATAGACCCGGAACAGCCGGCCCGCGGCCGGATCGTACGGCTCGGTCCGGTCGCGCTCCTGCAACTCCTTGATACGGGCGTCCTGTTCGGCTGAGTCCGCCACATCGCTCAGGTCGGTGAAGCGCCACTCGAAGGGCTTGTCGTCGTTGTCGACGATCTGGAGCGGCTCCTCGCCCCACTCGAAACGCAGCCTGAGCGCCGGGTACTTCCGCCGTGCCCGCTGCCAGGCGTCCCGCATCAGATCGGGGCGGATAGCGCAGTGGTAGCGGTGCACCGACTGCATGACGTAGGCGTCGTCGCCGTTCCTGCGCTTGAGCGCGTGGTAGAGCAGCCCCTGTTGCAGACCGTTCGCGAGCAGTCCGACGGACTCGCCCTCGGCCGGTGCCCGCTCGCCGCCGGCCCGCTCCATGGCCGCCGTCGGCTCCGGCTCCGGCGCGTGCCCCGGCTCCTCGCGCCGCTGGTCCAGGTGGCGGGCCAGCTCGCCCAGCGTCCTGAGGGTGAACACGTCCTCCACGCCGACGAAGACACCCAGCCGCCGCCTTACGCGCGCGATCAGCAGGATGCACGAAATGGACTGGCCACCGAGCCGGAAGAAGTCGTCGCCGTCGCCGATCCGTGCCGCCGGCACTCCGAGCACCGTGCTCCAGATCTCGCGCAGCTCGTCGATGACACCACCGGCCGCTCCACCGGCCGGGGCACCGCCGGCGGTGGGCGCGGGCGTATCGCCCCGGTGGGCACCGCCCGGGCGGGCGAGCTCCACCTCCGGCAGCGCCCGCCAGTCCACCTTGCCGTTGACATTGACCGGGATGGTGTCGAGGCGGACCATCCGGGCCGGGACCATGATCCGTATCAGCCTCTGTTCGAGGAACGCCAGCAGCTCGTCCTCGGTCACCTCCGCCGACGGCTCGGTCACGAAGTACCCGACCAGATGGCGGTCGCCCGTGCCCCCCGCGCCTTCGCGGGCCACGACCGTGCACTTGCGCACTCCCGGGAACTCCGTCGCCTGCGCCTCGATCTCGCCCGGCTCCACCCGCACACCGTTGAGCTTGAGCTGGAAGTCGCTGCGCCCCATGAACTCCACTTCACCGGACGGCAGTACGCGCGCCAGATCACCGGTCCGGTAGATACGGGCGTTCACCCCGCGCGCCTTGTCCCGCTCCGACCGGAACGGGTTCGCCATGAAGCGTTCCGCGGTCAGATCGTCCCGGTTGAGATAGCCCGGGGCGACCCCGTGCCCGCCGATGTACAGCTCACCGATGGCGCCGATCGGCAACTGCTTCAGATTCTGGCTCAGTACGTACCACTTCACATTCCGTACCGGCCGCCCGATGCTGCGGTCCCTGCGCTCCGTCACGCCCGGGGCGAACTCCTTGACGGCGGTGACGAAGGCCGCCTCGGTGAAGGCGTACTCATTGATGACACGACCGGAGAACTTCTCACGGAGCTGGCGCAGCCCGGCCGCCGTCAGCTCCTCGCCGACCAGCAGCAGCCGCTTGAGGCTCGTACAGCGGCGCAGGTCGAAGTGCTGGACCACCGATCCCGTGGCATTGAGATAGGTGACGCCGTGGCGCTTGATGTACGCGGGGAACAGATCGGGGTCGAGCCTGACCTCTTCGGGGACGATCACCAGCGTCTGCGAGTTGATGAGCGCGATCAGGGTCTGCCGCAGGTGCGGTTCGAAGACGTACGACGCGAAGAGCGCGACCCGCTCCTCGCCGGGCGAGCGCATGCCGTACCGCTCGGACAGATCCGTGATGCTGTTCACGACACTGTCGTGGTATTTGGGGACGCCCTTCGGGACGCCCGTGGTGCCGGAGGTGTACGTGAGGTACGCGAGGTCGCGGCTGCCCAGGGAGAGCCGTGGTCTCTCCCGCAGCGCGCTTCCGCCGGCGTCCTGCTCCGCCAGCACGGTTTCGATCTCGATGACGCGGACGCCGGAGTGGTCCGGACCGAGCGTTTCGAGTGTTTCCCGCAGCCGTGCCGCGTGGTGGCGGTTGGTGACGATGCCGGACAGGCCGGTGTCGCGGACGACGAAGCGCACCCGGTCCGCCGGGTAGGCCGGGTCGATCGGTACGTACGCCGCGCCGGACTTCCAGATGCCGAGGGTGGCGAAGACACCCAGATCGCTCTTGTCGAGATAGAGCCCGATCAGTTCCTGCGGGCGCACACCCATTCCGGGGCCGAGCAGCCAGTGCGCGAACTGGTTGGACCGCTCGTCGACCTCACGGTAGGTCAGTGAGGTGTCGCCGAAGACAACGGCCTCGCGGTCCGGCGACCGCAGGACGGCGTCCTCGAACAGCTCGTTGAGCCGCTTCCCCTCCGGGAAGTCACCGTCGGTGGCGTTCCATTCGCGCAGCCGCTCCCGCTGTTCCTCCGACGCCAGTTCGATGCCCGCGACGGGGTGTCCGGGCCGGCCGACGAACTGGCCGAGCACCTCCCGTACGACATCGAGCACACCGGCGACCGTCCGGTCCTCGAACAGCTCTTCCGCGTAGGCCATCGTCCACCGCAGGCAGCCTTCGGCCTCGATGTCCTGGACGATCATGGCGAGCGGAGTGGACGGCAGGTCGGCCAGGGGCAGGTCACGGTCGGTGAGTACGAGCAGGGCGTCGAAGAGGCCGCGCTCCAGCAGCTCGGCGGGGCTCGCGTACGCGTCCTCGCGCCGCAGTGCCTCGTCCAGTTCCCGTACGGCCGCGGCGCAGGTGAGCCGGGCCTGCTCGGTGTGGTCGACGACGACCGGGAGAACGGCGGCCCGCCGCGGGCCGTCCGTATCGGTCGCGTCGACGAAGGCCGCGACCGTCCGGTTCCCGTGGCCGTACGCGCGCATGACGCTGTGCAGCGCGGCGAGCGCGAACGCGCCCACGGACATGGCCTCGTCATCCCGGAGCGCGTCCTTCAGCGCGGCGTAGTCCCGGCCGCCGATCAGCAGATCCCGGTGCTTGGTCGCACGGACACCGGGATCGTCGTCCCGTACCGCGATCTTGTTGCGCCACTCGTCCTTGAGCAGCATTTCCAGATCGCAGCGCTCGCTCGACACCTCTTCGATGCGGGCAGTCCAGTCGGCTGCGGTCCTCGGGTACCGTGCTGACATCATTCGTGGGCTCTCCGTCGTACGGGATGCGGACGAGTGGGACTACATGTGGTGCGTCAGACGGCGAGCGGCTCGACGCTGCGCGCCAGCGCGTCCAGGGCCTGATCGATCTCGCTCTCGCCGATCGTCAGCGCCGGGCGGAACCTGAGGCCGCGTTCGCCGCACGGCAGGGCGATCACCTGGTGGTCCCGGTACATCCGGCGCAGCACCTCGTCACGGAGCCGGGTGTCCGGCAGGTCGACGGCGCACATCAGACCCCGGCCGCGGGCATTGGTCACCACGGCGGGGTACGTGGCGGCCAGGGCTTCCAGGCCGTCGCCGAAGTACTTGCCGCGCCGGACGACGGTGTCGAAGAGCTGCGTACGCTCGATCGTCTCCAGGATCCGGGTGGCGCGGACCATATCGGCGAGGTTGCCGCCCCACGTCGAGCTGATCCGGGACGAGACCGCGAAGACGTTGTCCGGGACCTCGTCGATCCGGCCGCCGCCCATCACCCCGCAGACCTGGGTCTTCTTGCCGAAGGCCACCAGGTCGGGCTCCAGGCCGAGTTGCTGGTACGCCCAGGCCGTACCGGTGATCCCGCAGCCGCTCTGGACCTCGTCGAGCACGAACAGGGCGTCGTGCTCGTGGCAGAGCCGCTGCATCGACTGAAGGAAGCCGGCGCTGAGATGGTTGTCGCCGCCTTCGCCCTGGACGGGCTCGGCGATGAAGCAGGCGATCATGCCGCCCGCGGTACGGAACGCCTCCTCGGCGGCCTCCAGTGCCCGCCGCTCGGCCTCCCGGTTGGCATCGGCGTGCTCGGCGAGCGGGTGCCGGAGGGCGGGGGACGGGATCCGGGGCCAGGGGAGCTTGGGGTAGCGGGCGGTCTTCGCCGGCTCGGTGTTCGTCAGCGACAT
>NZ_LATD01000256.1 GCF_000981895.1 Streptomyces odonnellii
GTTCGGTACGGGGCGGGCGGGGCGGCAGTGGAAGCCGACCGGGCATGCTCGGACGGCGTCCCGGTGGGCTCAAGCGGCGTTCAGACGGGCTCGGGCGGCATCTGGGTGGGCTCAAGCGGCGTCCAGACGGGCTCGGACGCCATCTGGGTGGGCTCAGGCGGCGGCGTCCGCGGCCGGTTCGTCGACACCGAGTTCGCTGAGCAGCCGCGAGCGCAGCGCGGCGAAACCCGGATCGCCCACGGAGCGCGGACGGTCCAGCGCGACCTCCGTCTCGTACGCGATGACGCCGTCCCGCATCACCAGCGCCCGGTCCGCGAGCAGCAGCGCCTCCTCCACGTCATGCGTGACCAGCAGTACCGCGCAGC
The DNA here is from genome assembly GCF_000981895.1 of Streptomyces odonnellii. GTDB lineage: Bacteria > Actinomycetota > Actinomycetes > Streptomycetales > Streptomycetaceae > Streptomyces > Streptomyces odonnellii. The sequence goes on from NZ_LATD01000256.1 coordinate 366, forward strand.
CGCGCCGCTGCCACAACTCGGCCACCAGACGCTGCGCGTTGAGCCGGGTCAGCGCGTCCAGCGCGCCGAACGGCTCGTCGAGCAGCAGCAGATCGGGTTCCCGTACGAGCGCCCGCGCGAGCGACGCGCGCTGGGCCTCGCCGCCCGACAGCGTCTTGGGCCAGGCACCGGAGCGATGGCTCAGCCCGACCTCCTCCAACGCGCTCTCGGCGACCGCCCGTTGAGGCTTGCCGTCCAGACCGAGCAGCACATTGCGCCAGACCCGTTTCCACGGCATCAGCCGGGGCGCCTGGAAGGCGACCGCGCGCCGTTTCGGTACGAGCACCGTGCCCTCGATATCGCGGTCGAGGCCCGCGAGCACCCGCAGCAGGGTCGATTTGCCGCAGCCGCTGCGGCCGAGCAGCACCGTGAACTCCCCGGGCCACAGCGTCAGATCGAGCTTGTCGATCACCGGACGTCCATCGAAGGCCCGGGTCAGCCCTTCGACCCGTACCGCGGCTCCGTCCCGGGCGGAGGCGGCGGGGCGCGGGCTCACTGGCCCGTGAAGGTCGGTCGCCATTGCAGCAGCAGCCTTTCGAGAGTGCGGACGACGGCATCGGCGAGCAGCCCGAGAAAGGCGTAGACGACCAGGCAGACGACGATCACATCGGTACGGAAGAACTCCCGGGCCTGGTTCATCAGAAAGCCGATACCGGCGTCGGCGTTGATGGACTCGCCGAAGACGAGCGCGAGCCAGGCGGTGGCGAGCGAGTACCGCAGACCGGTCATCGCGCCGGGCAGCGCGCCCGGCAGGACGACATGCCGGATCAGCCCCCAGCGGCCGAGTCCCAACGACTGCCCGGCCTCGATGAGTTGCTCGTCCACCCCGCGGATGCCCGCGTACACATTGAGATAGAGGTGGAAGGCGACACCGAGCGCGATGAGCGCGATCTTGGGCGCTTCGCCGATGCCCAGCCAGATGATGAAGAGCGGGATCAGCCCGACCCAGGGCACGGTGCGCAGCATCTGTACGGTCGCGTCGACCAGGTCCTCACCGAGCCGCGAGAGTCCCGAGACCAGGGCCAGCGAGATACCGATCACCCCGCCGAGCAGCAGTCCGACCGCGACACGCTGGAGCGAGACACCCATGGCGGCGGGCAGGGTGCCGTCGGCGATCAGATCGCCCGCGGCCCGGGCGATGGTGCCTGGCGAGGCGAGGATGTCCTCGTGCAGGACCCCGGTCGCGCTGAGCACCTGCCAGCCGAGCAGCAGGAGCACCGGCCCGACGGTGCGCCGCAGCCACCGGGGTACCGAACGCCGAAGCGAGCCGGGCAGCGACGCGGGGGTGATGGGCTCCAGGTCGGGCGACGGATTCTTGGACGTCGAGTTCTTGGGCAAGGGGGAAATGTCGGGTGGGGCGTGGCCGAGAGTCATAACAGCTCCACGGGGGGCGAAAGAGCGCGGAAATGAAGAAGGGCGCGCCTCGACGGCCGTGTGCGGCGGCACTGCCGAGTCACACGGTCAGGGGCTTACGGCACTCATCCGAGAAGGAAGCCGGGACGCCACCGGCGGAAAGAACGACAGGTGTGCCAGGTCACGCGGACGCGTGTTCACGCAGATGCGAGATCACGAGGTCACGCGGACACGAGGTCACACCGGCACACGGGCGCCGGAAAGGATCAGCGGCCGCGACAACACGCGGCGGACGCCACCCGCAGCAGGTCGATATGACCGCGCGTGGTGAGCAGAGCTGAACGCAACATGGCGCCGAACGTAGCGAGCGTTTCCGGATCCGGTCAATGGTGTCTCGGCACGCGGACGGGCAATTCCGAGGGCCGGGCGAGAGGATGTCCGTATGTCCGACGCGTTCACCACCAGAATCCTGAACATCACGACCGGCACGCACGAGGCGGTGACCGATCTGACCCACGCCTGCGAGGAATTCCTCCAGCGGACGGCCGCGGGCCGCGACGGCCTGCTCAATGTCTTCGTCCCGCACGCCACCGCCGGCCTGGCCCTCATCGAAACCGGCGCGGGCAGCGACGACGACCTGCTCGCCGCCCTCCAGTCCCTCCTGCCGCCCACCACCCCCTGGCAACACCGCCACGGCACCCCGGGCCACGGCAGAGACCACGTACTCCCGGCGCTGCTACCGCCACACGCCACACTCCCGGTCATCGGCGGCAGGCTGTCCCTGGGCACGTGGCAGTCGGTGTGCCTGGTGGACACGAACGGGGACAACCCGAACCGTCAGGTCCGGTTGAGCTTCCTGGGCTGAGCGAGATCATCCGGGGGGTGGCCGTGAAATCTCCGTACCTTGCGTGTCCGAAACGGAGAGACCCTGCGCGGTACGGACCTGAACATGATCGAACGACGCCCCTACGGCAGTTGCGGCAGGTGCCTGCTGTACGGGGTGCACCATGATCGCCCCCCGACCTCGTTATTGCGAACTAATTGCAACAACGCATACTCTGCGAGAGTATTGGGATCGGCGGGGTCGACCGGCTCGCCGCTTGTAATGCTCAGCAACGGTGCGGTAAGTCCCCCTTCAAGGACCGTTTCCCCGCCCGGCATCCGACGGATCCGGTCGGCCCCACCTTGCCGTCGCGAACGAGTCTGGCCCGGCACGGGCGGGTGTTCCTGAAGAGGGCACCGACGAGTTCGCGCACTCCAACAACGCACGCGTGCTGCTCGGCGAGTTCATCTGGCCTCAACGCGATGGTCGGCAAGATGTCCGGCAAGTCGTACAGAGTGCGGTTTCAGCGCCACCTCGACGCGCGCCGGAGCTCCGCCCCCGCCGGGCCGCACGAAGGAACCGCACCCTTGTCCCCTCGACTCCTCGCCCGTCTGCGGGCTCCGGTCCGGCTACGGCCGCGTGTCCTGCTGGCAGGGGCGACGGCTGCAGTCCTCACCACCCTGGCGGGGCCCGCCCCTTCCGCCGGCGCGCACCCGTTCGGTCCGCCATCCACCGCCGAAGTCAGCGTCCAGGGCTCCCGCCTCGTGATCGCGTGGAACACCGACAAGCTCGACTGGGTGACACTCGGCGAGTCGCTCGGAGTGTTCGACGGCCAGAAGAGCGGGGGGAGCTTCGAACAGAGACTGCAGCACTCGACGGCGGTCCGTGACTACCTGCTCGAACACATCACTGTCGGTCAGGGCCGCCGCCCCTGCCACGGGACGGTGCTCGGGGCGATGGAAGAGTTCCTCGCCCGAGGAGCCCAGGTGGCCTTCGACTGCCCGGCACCGGTGGTCGAGGCGGACGTGACCATCGGCGCCCTCACGGACCTTCATCCGGCGTACCGGACCATGCTCACCTCCGAAGGTCCTGCCGAACCGCAGCAGACACTGTTCACATCCTCCCAGCCCACCAGGCACGTTCAGTTCACTGCCTCCGGCGGAAGCGTTCGCAGGACGGTCGTGGTCTTCTCTGCCGGCACCGTTGTCGCGGCGCTGGCCATCGGCCTGTTCGTCCTCCGGCGGTCGCGCCGTCGCAAAGCCGCGCGGTTCGGCAGCACTCGCAACTCGGGAAACGGCATCCCCGCCATGTCCGCGGCCGTCCCCGCCCAGGGCCCACGTCCGGAAGCCGTCACAACCGCCGACACCGGCACTGGTTCCAGGAGCAGCGCATGACCGGCGCCGGAAGTCTCGACAACCACCTGATCGCCCTCTTCGACGGGCGGTCGCTCTTCTGGGTCGCCCTGATCGTCGCGCTCGGCGTCGGTGCCGCCCACGCCGTGGCCCCCGGCCACGGCAAGAGCATCACCGCCGCCTACCTGGTGGGAACGCGGGGCAACTACAAGGACGCGGCTCGCTTGGGCGTGATCGTCGCGACGATGCACACCTTCTCCGTACTGGTGCTCGCGCTGCTGTGGGTAGGGGTCAGCAGCACGGCGATCAGTACGAAGACCGCAACCGCGTGGATGCAGGCCGGGGCGGGAGCGGTCGTCGCGATCGTGGGAGTGGGCCTGGTGTACCGGCATCTCCGTGGCCGCGGCCATGCTCATGGGCACGGACACTCCCACGGGCATGACCACTCCCACGGGCACGGGCACAGGCATTCCCATGAACATCACGGCCCTGAGACGGCGTCGCGGGACGATGCCGCCCACTCCCATCACCACCACGCGGAGGAGATGACCAACCCGTGGTCCCGCAAGGGGCTGGCGGCGCTGGCCCTTTCGGGCGGACTGCTGCCGTCACCGTCGGCGTTCCTGATCTTTGTCAGCGGGCTGCTGACGGGCCGTGCGCTCGGCGCCCTCGCCGTCGTGATCACGTTCGGCGTCGGGATGGCACTGACCCTCACCGCCGTCGGCGTGGCGACCATCCGCGGTTTCGCCGTCATGGAACGGCAGTTCCGGGGCCGGACGGCGATGGCCAGGCTGAGGACCTGGACCCCGGCCTTGGCCGGTGCGGCGGTGGTGGTTGTGGGCTGTCTCTACATCTTCGCCGCGGTCACGACTCTGACGGACGACGGGAACGAGTTGGTCCCCGCCTCCAGCACGGCGACGTCGCCGTAGCCCTTCCGCTCCACCGCGAGTGAGAACGACGCTGATCAGCCCATGCCGTCCACGGCACGGGCAAAAAGGTGATGGATCCGTACCCGACCGCGGCTACACAACACCGCCTTTATTGCATGCTCGTCGCAATAGCGATAGAAATGCAGAAGAGGGCTGCGTGGGGTCTTCGATCTGCTGAGCGTCAAGTCGTCGTACGACGACACCGTCGGCGGCCCTGGAGTACGCGGCGCCGCACCTGATGTCGGCCTCCCCGCAGCATTCGTCGGGGCCGTCGCAGCCGGCGTCCGTGAAGGCCGCACTCGGCTGCAGCAACTAACTTTTGGCAACAAGGGTGTGAGGTCTATGACGACCCGTCGAATACAAAGTTGCGCCGTCACGGCTGCGGTGGTGATGGCGCCGCCGGCACCGTCACCGTCCTTCGAGGGTCCGCCTCATTCGGTCCGGTGCGGTGTCACGTCGTACGTTTGACGAGGGCGTGGCCGGAGGGGTGGCCGGCCACGAAAGCCCTTAGGAAATTGGTGAGTTGTTCGGTGTCGTGAGCGTGGGTCAGGGTGTCGATGGACTGGTAGAGGGTTTCCTCGATCTCCGCGATCCGGCGGGCCAGTTCTGCGCCGGACGGGGTGAGCGCGAGTTCGATGTGACGGCGGTCGTGCGCGGCTGCTTCGCGGTTGACGAGGCCGGCGGAGACGAGCCGGTCCACGAGGCGGCTGGGGCTGCCGCTCTCGCAGACCAGGAGTTCGCCCAGACCGTTCAGGGTGAGTGGCTGCCGGTCTTCCAGGACGCGGATGACCTCTGCCTGGGAGGTGGTGACTCCCAGGGGCTTCAGGGCCTGGCCGAGCTGCCGGTTGCCCTCACGTTGGGCGGCCAGGATCAGGTAGCGGAGTTCCTCAGCAGGACGCATGGCGGGCATGGGGGCATTCTCCCTGATCAGTACCGGTTCTGTGGAGCGGTCCTGCCCCGGCCCCCGCCCCTGGCCCCAGGGCCTTGCCCGCGTACGGGAGTGGTTCGGCGCGAGGCCGCTGTGCGCTCCGCTCAGTCGTGGGCGACGTGGGCGAGCCCGGTTACGCGGGTGGCGGTGGCGGTAGCGGTGGCAGTGGCGAGGGCGGAGGCGGCGCCGGGGTCGTGGGCGGCCAGAACGGTCAGGCCGGGGTTGCGCCGGCGCATCTCGTTGATCTTCACGGTGGTGTCGGTGAGCCGCTTCCTCTCGCCCACGCCGGGGACATGCCCCGCTTCGAGCAGGCCGGAGTCGTAGGTGACGTCACCGACCATGAGGAGCGGCGGGTGCTGGGGGCCGCGGACGAGCATCGACAGGGATCCCGGGGTGTGGCCGGGGGTGGGCACCAGAACCATGCTGCCGTCGCCGAACAGGTCGTGTCCGGTGGTGAAGGGCGCGAGGGCCGGGTCGTTGATCGGCTGGGGAACGATCTGCTTCCAGCGCAGGCCGGGGATCCGGATGTGGGAGCGCAGCAGCCCGCGTTGTTCGGGGGCCGGTTCGTCCAGGGTCTCCCATTCACGGCGGCTGACCACGATCTCGGCGTGGGGCAGTTCGCGCAGGCCGCCGATGTGGTCCTGGTGCAGGTGGGAGATGACGGCGGTGGTGACATCGCGGATGTCGTACCCGATGGCGGCCAGTTGGGCGGTGAGGGTCTGGTGGGGCGCGATGTCGAAGCGGGCGAGCCGCCGGTAGATCAGTCCGACCGGTCCGCCGGGGAAGTAGGCCGGGTCGGTCACCGAGGCGCGGTCCTGGCCGGTGTCGAACAGTACGAGTCCGTCGCGGTGTTCGACCACGTACACGTTGATCGGCAGCGGCTCGGTCCAACGCCGCGAGGTGGCCGGCCACCGGTACATCGGCTTGCGGGTCGCGGCCCGGTGCTCGGGGCGGATCACCACCTCGCCGGTGCTGACTACGGAGATGCGCTGGACAGGAGCGGTCGCGCGGTTCGCATAGGTCGTCACGAGAAAAAGATGACACGACATGTATGTCGTGTCAATTATTTTGGATGGGTTGCCATGGCTGCTGGAGAGGTCGTCCCTTCAGGCGACCGTGCTTCAGGCGACCGCGCTTCAGAGGACCGCGCTTCAGGGGGCAGGATCCAACTGTTGCTCCGCCCAAATGATCTTTCCTTCCCCTGTGTGCCGGCTTCCCCAGCGGGAGGACAACTGCGCGACGAGGAAGAGTCCGCGGCCGCCTTCGTCGAAGGAGCGGGCCCGCCGCAGATGGGGTGCGGTGTCGCTCCCGTCGGCGACTTCGCAGATCAGTGAGCGGTCCTTGATGAGCCGCAGGCGGATGGGGGCACGTCCGTGACGTATGGCGTTGGTGACCAGCTCGCTGACGATGAGTTCCGTGGCGAACAACCTGTCGTCAAGCCCCCAGGCGCTGAGCTTCTCGCTCGCCTGATCGCGTGCCGCCGCGACCGCGGAAGGGCTCGCCGGCACCTCCCAGTGTGCGATGTCGGCGCCGTCCAGGGCGCGCGGGCGTGCCACGAGAAGTGCGGCATCGTCGTCCGCGCTCTCAGGTAGTACGGCCGTCAGGATGTCGTCACAGACGGCTGTGATCGAGGAGGTGGCGGCGGAGACACATTCCTGGAGTCTGGCGATTCCCTCTCCGAGATCCCGGTCGCGGGACTTCACCACTCCGTCGGTGAAGAACACGAGCAGGGATTCCTCGGGGAGGACCACCTCGACCGACTCGAAGGGAAGACCGCCCAGTCCCAAGGGCGGCCCTTCGGGAAGGTCCAGGAGGCGACTGGTCCCGTCCGCAGTACCAGCAGGGGTTCCATGTGCGCGGCCCGGGCAAGACGGCATCGGCGGGTGGTGGGGTCGTACACCGCGTAGAGGAGGGAGGCCCCCACCTCCGGATCGGGGGCGCTGGTCTTGGTCTCCTGCGCCATTCGGTTCACCATGGCGTCGAGGCTGGTGAGCAGTTCCTCCGGCTGAAGGTCCATGTCGGCGAGGGTGCGGACGACCGAACGCAGTCGGCCCATGGTGGCGGCCGCCCGCACACCGCGCCCCACGACATCGCCCATGACCAGGGCCACCCGGGCACCGGACAGGGGGATCACGTCGAACCAGTCTCCGCCCACCCCTGCGGCGAGGTCGGCGGGACGGTAGCCGTAAGCGGCGTCCACCGCGCTCTGGGCGGGCGGTTCGCGGGGGAGGAGGCTCTGCTGAAGCGCCAGGGCTGTGCTGTGTTCACGCTCGTAGTTGCGCGCGTTGTCGATGCACATGGCTGTGGTGTCGGCGAGTTCCTCGACGAGCAACAGGTCCTCGGCGTCGAACGGAACCTCACGCCGCAGGAATGTGACGACACCGAGTGTGGTGCCCCGGGCGGTCAAGGGGGCGCAGATGGCTCCTCCGTGCCCGTCGGGCCCAAGGCCGGATGGCAACTCCGGCCAGGTGGCCGCTTCGTGGGGCAGATCGACCCGTACGGCTCTCCGCCCCGACAGGGCCCTGCCCAGCAGGGAGCAGCGGTCCACGACATGCCAGGTGGTCATGGTCTGCCGATCCGCGCGGTGGCCTGCCGGGACCTGCCCGGAGACATGGCCGCTCATCGCGGCCAGGCGTACCGCCGGTCGGCTGCCGGAGGCCGAGTCGCCGGTTCCGAGCGCCTGGGGCAGCAGATGAACCATCGCGATGTCGGCGAGATCGGGCACCGACAGACCGGTCAGCTCACGGGCTGTCCTGCCGACATCGAGGGAGAGGCCTATGCTTCGGCGAGCCTCGTCGAGGAGGGTGAGCCGCTGACGGGCCCAGAACTCGGCGGAATTGTCCCGTGCCATCGAGCAGACCGCCACCAGGGCGCCGTTCCGGTCCCGGACGGGGTCTATGTGGATCACCCACTCGTGCGCCCGATTCTCGCCTGGTACCTGTTCGTATGTCCGGATGGACCGCGCCACTCCGGTATCGCGGGCCTGGCGTACTTCCTCCTCCACCGCATAGTGCTGTTCGTCGGGCGCGAGAATTTCTGTGAGTCGTCGACCGCGCATGTGGCCGACGTCCATATCGAAAAGCTGGCAGGTCCGATTATTGGCCCACAGAATGCGTACTTCAAGAGACCAGACGACGATGGCGGCGGATGATTGTGTCCACGCGTGTGCCAGCAGACCGATGTCATCGATGTCGGAGTGCGAGGTGAGTTCAGGTGGCCGACTGATGAACCAGAGCGTGGACCTTTCCTCCGAGAATGCCGGCCGCAATACGATGTCCACCTGGACAGCGGTCCCCGACTTGTGCCGGAGAACTGATCGATCAGCCCATCGGCGCGCGTCGAGCCCTTCCGCCGTGGCGGGGCGTTGGCTCTCCGCTACGAGGTCCAGTACGGGCCGGCCTATCGCCTCGTCCTCGCGGTAGCCGAGAATGGCGGCGGCTTCGGGGCTCCAGCCGTCCACACGGCCGTTGGCGTCGACGGATATGACCGCCACGCGATTCGCTGCCGAATTCCTGCCCGTTCCCCCCGATTCCGCGGCTGCTGCGTGCATGTCCGGACCATTCTGTCCACGGAGGTGGTGCGGGAGCCATTTCCCGTGACACAGGAACTGCCTCGTATATGGAGAGCCCCGGTCGGCCTCGTCGAAATGTCGAGGTCTGGTCAGGACTCCACCGTAACCACTTCTGACGGATGCATCCAGAATGTCACCGCACGCCGGCTCTCCTGGGCCTCGGGTCGCCGTTGCGCGGCTTCACTCTCCGGTTGTCGCTGACTACCGTCCGATTGGGGCAGGCGCGAGCAGGAGCGAGAGTGCGGCGGCTCGCGGCCTCGTTCGCACACGGTGACGGGCCGGCTGAAGCGCGCTGCGCGCCCGGTGGTTGCCGGGCACGCAGCGCAGCGTCGTGGTGCCGTGGCGCTGTTCCGGGCTATGGGCTGGTGAATTCGATCGCGTCCACGTCGAACGAGTTGTTCTGCGGGGACGTGAAGACCAGGTACAGCCTGTGGGTGCCCGGGAGGGGCTTGACCGGGGTG
>NZ_LATD01000257.1 GCF_000981895.1 Streptomyces odonnellii
GGCGGGGATGGCGATGGCGGGGCCGTCGGGGTTCTTGCTGTCGCGTACGGGGACGAGACCGGGGACGCCGTCCGCGACCTCGACGCAACTGCCGCCATTCGGATTGCTGTAGCTGGACTTGCGCCAGCCGGCGAGGGCGGATGCCGGGATGGCGTCTGCCACCTCGACACAACTGCCGTTGTCCGGACCGCTATAGCTGGACTTGCGCCAGCCGGTGAGGGCGGATGCCTTGGGAATGGAGCTAACAGTCATTTTCGTAGTCCTCAGCCACCGATTCGATGAGGGCCAGGGATGCCGCTGGCGGCAACGCGGCGGCCCTCGTCAAATCGTATGACTGACGAAGCTTTCGCACGAGGTGCGGATCGTCGAACAGAGCTCCGGTGAACACGCCCTCGACATACGCTAGATCGGGCGCGTCATCGAAGCCCATCAGCGTCATCATGCTGCCCATCGTCGCGTGAGCTCCGGCCGAGAACGGGACGACCTGCAAGAAGATTCTGTCAGCTCGCATCAGCCTTGCGAGGTCGCGGAGTTGCTCAGCCATGACAGCCGAACCGCCAACCGCAGTCCGCAGAACCGCCTCGCTCACGACCACCCACACCACGGGAGTTTCCGGATTGCTGAGCAACTCTCGGCGCGAGGTTCGGCTTTTAACCAACTCGCCCATCCGCACCGGATTGGGGTTTGGCTCCCCCGACCGGTACACCGCTCGCGCGTACTCCGCCGTCTGCAGTATCCCTGGAACCAGCGACACCGCGTACTCAAAGATCGCGGTCGCGAGGCGCTCCGCTTCTGCCGCCTCCCTGAAGTGTGCGGCATATTTGGCCTCTTCGAGGATGTGGAGCATCCGGTGGAACCGGCCTCCCGTACCCAGCACCTTGTCGATGCGCTGCGCGTCTTCCGGACGCGGCATACGGCGACCCGCCTCAAAGTGGGCGATCAGCGTGGCGTGACAGACCACGCCCTCACCAAGCTGCGCCTGTGTCAGCCCGGCGGCTTCGCGGGCGATGCGCAGTTCCTGGCCGAAGTGCTTGCGCGGGGGCAGGTACTCCCGCGTCTGGCGCTTGTCCTCGTACGACATCTCAACGCTCCTTCTTGACAGGCGACTTGTCGAGCCATGCCCCCAACTGGAGCGTACGCGCGCACCCTTCACTCCGTAACTCATCCATCACAGAAAGCGACATGACACGCGAAACGTCAGCCCCGTCCCGCACCACTCAAACGGCCACCCCCCGGTGAGAAGCCCACGACTGGGCCGCTTCCGCCATCGCAGTGAGCCACGATGCTTCGGGCTTGCGCGCGGCGAACGCGCGGTGCATGCGCACCGTGGCGCCGGCGAACGCGTCGATCCCTTTCGGGTCCGCTTCCACCCAGGCCGTACAGCCGCACGCCCATGCTTCGGCGCGTTCGGCGCTGTGCCCCGCCGCGATCAGTTGCACAACCAGACAGGCGGGATCGATGAACGCCGCTCCGCGAGTGGGCCACGACCAGTCAACGGCCCACATGTTCTGATCTCCGATGATCAGGTTGCTCGGGTGGATGTCGGTGTAGAGCAGTGCCTCGCCCTGGAAGTGAGCGGTGTCGGCTTCATCCGCCGCGAAGCGGTTCCAGCGGGTCTCCGGCCAGTCATGGGCTACTTCGGGCAGATCCAGTTCCCCGATCCGGTTGAGGGTGTCAATGATCGCGGGGAGATCGGGCGAGTCCGGCGCGAAGCCGGAACTCCGTCCCTCGGCCCAATCGAATCCGAGCGCGATCCATTTGTCATCTTCCGCGTGCCATCGCAGAGCCGGGGAGATGGGGCATACGGCCGGGTTGACCAGCCTTTCGCGGGCAATGGAGTCACGTCGGCCGCCGGGCCGGTTGCGGACGGCTTTGACGAAGAACCGCCCCTTCTCGCCCTCGATCAGGGCCGTGACATCAGAGCTGAACCCACGCGCGGTAGGCCGGAACTCAACCAGGTCACCCGTGTGCGGGTGGACCAGGTCCCAGAACTCCGGCCCGGGGTCGTTGTGCCTCATGAGCCCTTCAGTTCCTCGGGGTTTTGCGCGAACTGGGGCGCCGTACCGTGCGGGCGCGACCGCCCGTACGGTCCACCGTTATTGCGGCGGCAGCGCGCTGAAGAAGTCGTTGGCTCGTTCTGCGATGGACGCGGTCAACATGCGCGTGGACACTGATGCGGTCCGCGGCCGAAGGCCCGCAACAGTCCCACCCTGGAGACAACATGCGCACCCGCATCGCCCCTGTCCTCACCGCCACCGCACTGACCACAGGCATGCTCCTCGGCGCCCCGGCGGCCGGCGCTCACGCCGCTGACTATCCGGTCAGCAACTTCGACGTCACCCTCGGGAACACGTACACGAGCGGCACGATCACCTGGTACAACCGGTCGGTCGTCGTGGCGGGCGAACACAAGTCGGTTGATCCGGCAAACTGCCGGGGCACAACGGCGTTCACCCTCGACAGCGGCGACAATCAACTGGGCAGGGAATACAGCCTGTACAGCGTGTGCGGCGCCAGCGACACATTCAGTATGACCGTTTCGGCAGACGTTCCCGGCGGAGCGGCCGTCGTGCGGGTCTGCCTCGATGACGGTGCCAAAACGCCCCCGGTCAAGTACCTGCTGTGCAAGCGCTACGGAGGCTGATTTCCGGGCCGGTCAGCAGCGACGACGCCAACGGGCTCACTACGAACAGTCACCCGAGCTTGTACGGGATCGACGTCCGCCCCGTCCCCGGACGCCATACAGCGCGCGCGAGACCGCCCGTACCACCCCCGCTCACCGCTCCCCGCAGTGCTCAGGCGGCGGCCCAGGTGATCGTCTGGCCGCCGGGATACGCGGTGATCAGGAAGCGGTCCGGGCCGGGCGACCCGTCCTCGCGCCACCGGGTCAGATGCTCCTCGATCCGGTCCCACAGGCGGTCGGGACCGCCTTGCCGTACGAGCCACCGTCCACCGTCGTTGCGCAGGGCCGCCCACGACTGGCGCTCCACGTCCAACAGCACATCTACCGGCCCTTCTTCGTCCGTCAACCCGAAGCGCTGAGCGCCCGGTGCGGCGAGTTGTGCGACGAACCGGGCCGTCCAGTCGTCCAGCGCATCACCTGCCACGCCGGCTTCCCGCTCCTCGCCCTCGCTCATGTCGGGCAGGGTTCCGAGCGGGGGCGGGGTCTGCGGGCGGGCGAGCATGAAGGAGATGGCGCCCCCGAGGAGTCGGCCTGCCGCCGTGCCGTCCTCCCGTACGGTGAGACGCGCCAGCTCCGAGGCGTAGAGCCAGCCGCCCACGGTGGCGAGGATCTGTCCGCCCGGCTTGACCTGCTCGATCCACTCGCCGGGGATGTGCAGCACCCCGCAGGTGGCGATGAGCCGGTCGTAGGGGGCGTTCTCGGGGCCGCCCTTCAGCCCGTCGGCCACGACGAGATCGGGGAGATGGCCCACGCGCCCCAGGGACACGCGGGCACGGGCGGACACGGCCGGGTCCACCTCGACGGAGGTCACCAGGCCGTCGCCCAGGCGGTGACAGAGCAATGCGGTCGAGTAGCCCGTACCTGTGCCGATCTCCAGCACCTTCATGCCGTCGCTGATGTGCAGCTCCTCCAGCATGCGGACGACGAGGCCGGGCAGGGTGCTCGAACTGGTCGGCTGCCGGTAGATCCGGCCGTCCATGTCGGCCGGCATCACGGTCCCGGCGATCTGGGTCACCAACGACTCGTCGGAATGGCAGGCTCGCAGCCATGCCGGATCGTCCGGCCGTACCGGCTCCCAGCCCGTACGGCCGCCTTCGTCCGTCCGCCGGAAGAATCCCTCACGCAGGAACTCATGGCGGGGGATGTCGAGGACCGCTTGACGCCACACCGGGGAGCGCAGGTCTCCGCCGGCCGCGATCCGGTCGGCGAGCGCTTCGCGGAGGCCCTTGTCGGTGGTCATTGCGGACGACGCTCCAGTAGATCGGCCATGGCGGACACCATGGGCAGCCCGGTGGGCGGCTCCAGCCAGGCCCACTGGCCGGAAGGATTGCATTCGAGAAACCACCATGCACCGTCGCGGTCAATGGCGAAGTCGAATGCGCCGAAGACCAGGCCGAAGTGTGCGAGATAGCGTTTCAGCGCGGCTTGGATCCCGTCCGGCGGCCTGACGACGCCGTAGGACAGTTTTGCGTAGTCAGTCCGCCAGTCCAGAAGACCGGAATCGATACCTACGGGGAAGACCCGGTCCCCGATGACTGTCACTCGCGCGTCGGCGACCTTGTCGACGAGCCGTTGGAACAGATGAGCGGTGCCTGCCACCCGCTCATCGAGCTGGTCGGCGGTGACCTCGCCGACCTCCACGGTGCAGGACACCCCGTCCACTCGGTACAGCGGGGTGGAGAGGGGCTTGTAGATCGCCGGACCGTGGTCCTCGACGAACTTCCTCGCCGCCGTGGGGTCGGAGGTGACCAACGTGTCGGGGACCTTGAAACCGCACTGCACCGCGGCGGCGAGCCCGGAGGGTTTGAACTCGGCGTCCCCGATGCGGTGGGGGTGGTTGACGTACAGGCAGCCGGGCAGAGACGCGAGGACTCCGCCGAGCCCGTAACGGGCTTGCGTCACCGCGAACCGCGCATCCTGTTCGCCGATGTGCGGGAAAGCGAATCCGGACGGGCGACGGTAGTACAGAGAGCGGACTCGCGAGAGGTCCGCGGTCCGGGTGGGGGTGGCCAGGGTTCCACCAATGCCTGCTTCGGTGATCGTGGCCGCGACCGACAGGGTGGCGGGGAAGTCCCCGGAGTCGAGCCGCACTACTGGGACGCACCGGTCGTGCAGCTCGTTGATCACCAGGTCGGCCGTAGGGTCGTCCACCATGGTGACGAACATCACCGGGCTGTCATTCGTCACTGGTCGCTGTCGTTCCCGGTGTCCTGGTCACCACCACCGGAACCGCCGGGCCCGGAACCATCCGACGGATTGCCGGTGTTGGTGGACGGGTTGGTACCGGTGCTGGTGCCGTGGGCGGGCATCTCCATGACTTGGCCGCCCTGGGCGAAGTAGCGCGCGGTCTGTGATGTGGCGTCGATCTCGGCGCGGGCGTAGGCGGGCGCCACGGATGGGTACGGGGCCATCCTCTGGAGTCCCCACGGCACAGGAGTTGTGTGCCCCTGCGGCAGTGGGGAACTGGTCGGGAGTCGATCCGAGTGGTTGAACATGTTGTCCTCCGTGGGGAGTTCGACGTGCCTGAGCAGACCCGTCCGCGCCGGCATGAAACCTCTGAGCGGGCCGCGCGGCTGGGCGTGTCCTCCTTTCGCGGCATCCCAACGCTCGTTCCTGCCAGGCCCTTTGTCGGGCCATGCCCTCTGATGAACCTTATGCACCCACCCTCCGTGCCGTAATCAATCCGCCACAGAAAGCGACATGACACAAGAAATGTCAGCCCGGTCCAATGCGTGCGCGGCACGTTGTACTGGCTGCCAACATGGGCGCATGGGGAAGAACGTGGCGGTGCGCCGACTCGACCTGGGGTACTTCGTCCGGCCCGAGGCGGAGACGGGCGGCTCGCAGCCGCGGGTCGAGCCTGTCCTCGCCTACCTGGTACGGCACGACCAGGGGCTGATCCTCTTCGATACCGGCATCGGCAGCGCCGACCCCGAAACCGAAGCGCATTACCGGCCCCGACGGCGAGCGTTGCAGGATGCCCTGTCAGCGTCCGGAGTCGCCCTTGACGACATCTCCATGGTCGTGAACTGCCATCTGCACTTCGACCACTGCGGCGGGAACCCGCTCCTGGGCGGCACGCCCATCCTGGTCCAGGACGTCGAACTGGCCATGGCCCGTCGGGGCGACTACACGTTCGACGAACTGATCGACTTCCCCGGCGCGACCTACGAGGAAGTCGCCGGCGAAACCGAGGTCCGGCCAGGAGTCTGGATCATTCCGACGCCCGGGCACACCGAAGGGCACCAGTCTCTGGTGGTCCGGCAGAGCGACGGCACAGTCGTCCTCGCCGGGCAGGCACACGACTTCGCTTCCCACTTCGCGTCCGGACAACTGGCCCGCCACGCGGCACTTGACGGCGCGGAGCAGCCACTTCCTCCGTATCCGCAGTGGCTGGACCGACTCGCCGACTTCGACCCACGACGTGTGCTCTTCGCCCACGACTGCTCGGTCTGGGAACCGCCGGAGACCGAAGGCCGCTGAATCCCCGGACCGGGACCGGGACCGGGACCGGGGCCGGGGCCGGGGCCGGGCGCGGGCGCGGCGTGACGTCCCCGGTCAGTCGGTCGGGTCGGCCATGATCTCCCGGACCTCCTGCGCACAGCGGCACGCGGCAGCGAGCTTGGCAGCCCACTCCAGCGCGTCCTCCCGTGAGGGCACATCGAGGATCGCGAACCCGCCGAGCACCGCCTTGGTCTCCGGGAACGGGCCGTCGGTGACGGTCCCGTCGACGGCCACGACGCTCGCCCGCTGCCTTTGCAGTCCGCCACCGAAGACCCACACACCGGCATCCCGGGCCTCACCCACCACCTTGAGCGAGGCCTCGGCCACGTCGGGCAACTCCTCCTCGGGGAAGGTCATCGCGCCGTCGTCGAACGAGATCAGGTACCGCGTCATGCTTGGCTCCCTTGGCCCTTGGCCGTTGGCCGTCTTCGGCCGCCCTTCACCCTACGACGGGCGCCTCTCTTCAGAGGTGACGGCGGGCGACGCCCGTTCGCCTTGACCGTCACGCCACGGCACACCAGGCGGTGGGGGGCGGGCGTCAGTCAGGGGCGGCCGCTATTCCAGCCATGTCCCGGCTATTCCAGCCATGTCCCGTCGCGCATGATGACTCTGCCGCGTAGTTCCGGCTCGCCGCGCCAAGCGCGCACAGTCTTCGGCACCACGCGCACATACAGAAAGGGACCTTCCTCCGTACGCGGGTCCCACCCGAACTTGGCGGTGAAGGCGTCCGCCGCGTCCCCGGGCACGTCCTCGTCCGGGAAGCACTCCGCCTCACCCTCAAGAAGCACCACGTCGAAGGTGTCCGGCAGCGCCAGGCGTACGCGCGGCTCCGCGCGGACGTTCCGGGCGGTCGCGGAAGCGGCACCCGTACACATCCACACCGCCCGCCCGTCCCACAGGAACCACAACGGCACCTGGTGCGGCCCGTGAGCAGGATGTGCCGTCGACACCCACACATCCCGCCCGGCAACCAGCCGTTCCAAAGTGTCGCGCCTGCGCTCCGCCGCCTGACGGCGAACAATCCCCGTGCTCTGCATGAGTGCCGACCCTAACGAGCAGACTCACGGCGCGCATGAGGCGAGGGACCTACGCCCGGCGACCGATGAACCCCTCGGCCTCCGACTCGGGGGGCGGCTGGCTTTGTCCAGTTCGAGCAGCAGCCGTTGTCTGTGAGTGTCCCTTGTCATCCAATCGAGGCGTTTGACAACGAACCCAGCTGGCGGGAGGAAGGGCTTAGCTGACCACGAGGAGCGCTTGATGTGCGTGGGGCGTACCGGACATGTCGCTGTCATGTGCACTGCTTTGGGGTGATCCGTACGCCCCCGTCGCCGAGGAGCGGGGGCCGGGCAGGCGGAGAGCAATGACGTAGCGACAACAGGGCACAGCGGTTTCCGGCGGGGGCCGACAGCCTCGACGTAACAAATCAGCGGGCACGGCCGGGAGCCGTGACCTATGCAGGCAGCACTGGCGGCAAATCTGCTGGACGAGGTCGCCGGTCCTTGGGATACGCGATTGCTGGCGCTGCAGCTGCCAGGGAGACCGGGTCTGCCTTCCCCATCCCTTGCCTATGGCGGCCAGAAGCCGAACGAGGAGCAAAAGCCAGACGACCAGACTGGTGCCAGCGGATCGTCAAGCAGCCGGGAAGACGACCTGCCCGACTGGGCCCGCAAGGAACTGGCGAAGGTCCGCAACGAAGCGGCCGGGTATCGCACTCGACTGCGGGACGCCGAGACGAAGCTCTCCGGGGCCAAGAGCCCAGAGGAGTTCGAGGCCGCCCTCACGGACGTGAAGGCCAAGAACGCCGACCACTGTGGCCCGCAGGTTCGATCTCCCCGAGGCCCTGGCGGGTCGCCTGCATGGCAAGACACCCGAGGAGTTGGAGGCCGACGGACAAGGCCCTTCAGGCTCTTGTCACCCAGGCGGCTCCAGCCACCCTCGGCGGTGGTCTCGACCCGTCCGACGAGGACGACGGAGAGATAGCTCGCGCGGCGCTCCAAGCGCTTCTAGCCCCGCAGCTCCCAGACGGTCATGTCAAACGTGACAGGCCCCTTCGGAGGCGCCGAGGCTACCCGCAGGAAGGCAACCCGGCCTTCGCTTGTTTCCACGCAGATGCCGCGCCCTCGTTGCAAATTGTCCATCGAGTCACTGGCGTTCCTCTGTACGGCTTGCAGGCAGTCCGCTTCCTGAACGGCCCCGGAAGTCGCAGCGATCGGGGCGACCGCTCCGCCGAGGTAGCCGTAGACCTTCGCGTTCTCCATGGCCCCGGACGCGTCCGTGTTCACGAGGATGTCGACGCCGTTCGGAGCTTCGCCCTCTACGAGCGGTGCCCTTGTATCTAGCTCCAGATAGCTGCCGTTTACGTCGACCTCAACGGCTTTAGGGCCGAACATGATCTTCGACGCCGCCTGACGGGGCGTGGGCGATGCCCTCGAGGCATCCGCTGAGCCTTCGCCGCCCGTCAAGGTCCTTCCCTCGGCTGAACCTTGATCGTCCGAGGGGGCAAGTGCGAGATATACGGACACGAGAATCCCAACGACGGGAATCACGATCCCGATCACCCACCATGCCCACTTTGGCTGTCCCGCTTCCTGCCTCGGCTCAGAGGGCCTCGTACTGGGCCTCGTTCGTGGTTGATGTCCTTGCGTCTGCACCAGGCACCCCCGTCAGGCATCTCTCGTCGCTTGAGGCGATCACGCTACGACAGCCTCACAAACCTCGGCTAGCTCAGCCGGTCACGATCCAACCCGCCAACCCGGCGCCAACCCCCTTGTAGGGGAGTTCTGTTGCCCACCGCACAGCATCAGGTCGTACAGCCCCGGAAGCTCGTGAACACCGCTGTTGGGATGCTCGAACAGGAGCTGCTCATCCCGAACCCGTTCCAGGAGCAGGGCGTCGACCAGTTCAAGGGTGCCGATGACGACATCATCTCCAGGAAGGTCGAAGGCATCCTGCCGTTCCACGACTACGCGTGGCGCAACGACCGCTCGAACCCGATCGTCTTCAACGAGAACGCGGAGCGGACCATCTCCGTGACCTTCGGCGGCAACGTGTACTCGGCCGTCAAGCTCACCGACGAGCAGAACGACGTCGACAGCGACAACTGGTCGAAGCTCCTGCGCCCGCAGTCCAAGGCCGTCGCGCGCTATCTCCAGCGCCGGGCCGTCAACCTTCTCACCGGCCAGACCTGCAGCGCCACCATCAGCAACGCTCAGCAGAACCTTCGCCCTGCGATGGGTTCGCGACTACGACCCGCTGTACATGCAAGACCGCTCGGTCGTGAACACATACGCGGGCTTCCGGTCGGTGACGGACATCCTCGTCGGCTGGGACGGTACGAACGAGCGGGAGGTGATCTCCGCCGAGGAGTACTTCGTTCGCGGCATCATGCTCACGCTCGCTAACGGGTACTACCCGGCCGCGAGCGGTGAGTTGACCACCATCATGGGAGTCTCTGACGCGAAAGTGTGGACCCTGACCGGCATGACGGCCGTGACCGACCTGGCGAACGCCTAGTTGTCCTCTTCTGCCGCGACGGATGCTTCCTTCAGTTCCTCGACTTCCGCTTCGGCCGAGTGCTTGTCGCCAAGGGCCCGAGCAACATCGTTCAGCAGCACGAGGTCGACCTTCGCCACACGGCGAGCGGTCGCGACGAGGGTGCGGAGCCGTCGCGGCAGGCGATCGTCCGGCCGTACCCCGTACCACTGCTCGGCGATCAGCTCTTTCACCTGGCGTTCCGACATGTTGAGCACCTTCGCGATGCCAGGGATGTACTTCGGCGCGGGAGGGGTGTCCATGTGATAGTTGGCCATGTTGTTCCACCATCCCGCGGATCGGCTCTCCTCCTTCCCGCCGACATCCCAGGTCCTCGCCTCCATCTGGCTATAGGTCATACCTGCGGCGTTGCGTGCACGTACCGCCTGGCTGAATACGTCCCTGAACACGTCGTCGGTCACACCCACATTCTTCAGTCAGATGAACACACTGTCTAGCTGTTTAGAGGAACTGGAGCGGCTCGCGTGCGCATCCACCTGAACGCCCCCTGAAAGATGATGGATTGAGTGCCCTATGTAGTCCTCAATGAGCTAGAGGGCCGCCTCGACCGGGACCTCGATCCCGACGAGCTGCGGATCGCGGCCGGTGCGTTGGAAGACGCGTCCTAGTCCTGGTACCGAGTCGGACCGTGGCCGTTCTAAGCCCTCCGATGGCCTGCTCTGCCATGACAGACGTGTCCTGGGCCGACAGCCTCGGTGCGGTGTCCGCGCTCGCCGGTTCGATCGGGCTCGGTTCGGTGGCAAACGACTAGTTTCGCTGTCAAAGGACAGCGAGTTCGGACAGCAGTTGATGATCTCGGGGCGCGTGGATGTCGACGAGAAATGACGTCGTGCGGGGAAGGGAGTGTTTGACTGGCTCGTATGTCATCGATTCTTGGCGTGCCCCGGCCTGATCAGGCTTCCTACATGCTGCGGGCCGCCGCCGGCGATGCGGGCCGTGCGTACAAGCAGCAGTTGCTCGACCTGTTGGATCTCCAGGAGGGCCAGACCGTCCTGGACGTGGGATGCGGCCCGGGCACGGACCTGCCGGCGCTGGCGGAACGTGTCGGAGACCGGGGCACGGTGATCGGCGTCGACCGTGACCCGGCCATGCTCACCCGAGCTCGCGAACGCACGAACGACCTGCACCGGGTGGAGATCCGCGAAGGAGACGTGCACGCACTGCCCGTCGAGCCGGGCACGGTGGATCGGGCCAAGATCGACCGAGTCCTCATGCATGTTGACGAACCCGTGGATGCTCTTGCGCAGCTCCATCGTGCCACCCGGCCAGGCGCGCGGATCGGCCTTGCCGAACCCGATTGGGACACCCTGATCGTTGACGCTGAGGATCTTGAGACGAGCCGCGCTTTTACCCGATATACCACTGCAGAAATGGTCTGCAATGCGACCATCGGGCGCAGCCTTCCGCGTTTCGCCGAACAGGCAGGCTTCCGCGTCGAAGCTGTGCTCGCCACGACGCCGGTCTTCCGTGACTTTCAAGAGGCGGACCACACCCTAGGCCTCGGCCGCAACATGCAGAAAGCCATCAACGAGGGCCGCATCGACCGAGACCGTGGCCATCGCTGGTTCGCCGGCCTTTCCCAGGGGCCGTTCTTCGCATCGTTCACTCTCGTCAGCGTGATCTGCTCCCGCTGATTCAGCCAGCCTTGGCGGGGGGCTTCAGCTCGGGTTCATGTGCCAGCGAGGCGGTAGGAGTCGGTACCTGTCTCGATAATCGTGCCGTTGAAGGTGTGGCGGTCGACGATGGCCGCGCAGAGGCGGGGTCAGGCGTCACCACTGCTCGATAAAGCCAGGGCCGCCGACCGGGGTGCTCAGCATGTCAACTGGAGCGCTCGGTACAGGTCGGCTGCGAGACGGGTACAGCCACCCGTCTCCGAGCGACCCCTCGGCCGGGGCCTGGGCCCTGTCCGGTCAACGGTGTGCCGCCGACCGCATCAATTGCCCTCCGGTACTAGCCTGTTGGTTGTAACCGACCGACAGGCACGACAACATCTGCATGGGGGAAGCGGACAGGTGGACGGCGCCGCGGATGGGAATGGGCGGGACGCGGGGCCTCCCGTACCCGTACCCGAGCCCGGGGCAGTCCCTCCGGCGCGCCCGTCGGCGCCCTCCCCGGCACCCCCGTCGGCCGCCGCGCCCGCAC
>NZ_LATD01000258.1 GCF_000981895.1 Streptomyces odonnellii
GTGCTGAGCAGCGCTGATCATCCGTGGCGGCACAGGGGCGACCACGGGGTGGGAGCGAGGGGAGGGCACGATGCGGGTGCTGGGCATTGACCCCGGACTGACCCGGTGCGGTGTCGGCGTCGTCGAGGGCTCCGCGGGACGTCCGCTGACGATGCTCGGGGTGGGCGTGGTCCGTACGCCCACCGACGCCGAGACCGGCGAGCGCCTGGTCGCCATCGAGCGCGGCATCGACGCCTGGCTCGACGAGCACCGGCCCGAACTCGTAGCGGTGGAGCGGGTGTTCGCGCAGCACAATGTGCGTACGGTCATGGGCACCGCCCAGGCCAGCGCCGTCGCCATGCTCTGCGCCTCGCGCCGCGGCATACCCGTCGCACTGCACACCCCCAGCGAGGTCAAGGCCGCCGTCACCGGCAGCGGCCGGGCGGACAAGGCCCAGGTCGGCGCGATGGTGACCCGGCTGCTGCGCCTCGACGCCCCGCCGAAGCCGGCCGACGCCGCGGACGCCCTCGCCCTCGCCATCTGCCATCTCTGGCGTGCGCCCGCCATCAACCGGCTCCAGCAGGCACAGGCGGCGGCCCGCGCCGCCCGGGTCCCCGCCGCCGGACCCACCAGCACATCCGTACGGAAGGCCCCGCGATGATCGCGTTCGTCAGCGGCCCGGTCGCCGCGCTCGCCCCGACCACGGCCGTCATCGAGGTCGGCGGTGTCGGCATGGCAGTCCAGTGCACCCCCGGCACCCTCGCCTCCCTCCAGATCGGCCGCCCCGCGAAGCTGGCCACGTCCCTGGTCGTGCGGGAGGACTCGCTCACCCTCTACGGCTTCGCGGACGACGACGAACGGCAGGTCTTCGAGCTGCTCCAGACCGCCAGCGGCGTCGGGCCCCGGCTGGCGCAGGCGATGCTCGCCGTACACACCCCGGACGCCCTGCGCATCGCCGTCTCCACCGGTGACGAGAAGGCGCTCACGGCCGTCCCCGGCATCGGCAAGAAGGGCGCCCAGAAGCTGCTGCTGGAGCTGAAGGACCGCCTCGGCGAACCGCTCGGTACGGTCATCGGCCGCCAGGGCGCCGCCGCCATGGCCCCCGCCTCCTGGCACGAGCAACTGCACGCCGCGCTGATCGGCCTCGGCTATGCCCCCCGCGAAGCGGACGAAGCGGTCGCGCAGGTCACACCCCAGGCCGAAGCCGCCCTGGCACAGGGGGCCCAGCCTCCCGTACCGCAGTTGCTGCGCGCCGCGCTCCAGAGCCTGAACAGAACGCGTTAGCCGACCGGAGCGCGCCCCGACCGGGCCGGACCGCAACCGGCCCTTCGAGGACCTGCCCCCAAGGCCCTACCCCGAGGTGAGACAGAGAGTGAACTGGGACGACACCGGCGGCGAGACGCCCGACGCCGCGGCGGAGCGGCTCGTCCGCGCCTCCGCGGACGGCGAGGACCAGGCCGTCGAGGCGGCCCTGCGGCCCAAGTCGCTGGACGAGTTCGTGGGCCAGGAGCGCGTCCGCGAACAGCTCGACCTGGTGCTCAAGGCGGCCCTCGCGCGCGGCGCCACCGCCGACCATGTGCTGCTCTCCGGGGCGCCGGGACTGGGCAAGACCACCCTGTCCATGATCATCGCGGCCGAGATGAACGCCCCGATCCGGATCACCTCGGGCCCCGCCATCCAGCACGCCGGCGATCTCGCCGCGATCCTCTCCTCCCTCCAGGAGGGCGAGGTCCTCTTCCTGGACGAGATCCACCGGATGTCCAGGCCCGCCGAGGAAATGCTCTACATGGCGATGGAGGACTTCCGGGTCGACGTGATCGTCGGCAAGGGTCCCGGCGCCACCGCCATTCCGCTGGAGCTGCCGCCCTTCACCCTGGTCGGTGCCACCACCCGGGCCGGACTGCTGCCGCCCCCGCTGCGCGACCGGTTCGGCTTCACCGGCCATATGGAGTTCTACGAGAGCGCCGAACTGGAGCGTGTCATCCACCGCTCCGCCCAGCTTCTCGACCTGGAGATCGACCCCGCCGGCGCCGCGGAGATCGCCGGACGCTCCCGCGGCACCCCCAGGATCGCCAACCGGCTGCTGCGCCGGGTACGGGACTACGCCCAGGTCAAGGCCGACGGACAGATCAACCGCGAGGTGGCCGCGGTGGCCCTCGCGGTGTACGAGGTCGACGCGCGCGGCCTCGACAGGCTGGACCGGGCGGTGCTCCAGGCCCTCCTCAAGCTCTTCGGCGGCGGACCGGTCGGCCTGTCGACCCTGGCGGTGGCCGTGGGGGAGGAGCGTGAGACGGTCGAGGAGGTCGCCGAGCCCTTTCTGGTACGGGAGGGCCTGCTCGCCCGTACCCCCCGCGGCCGGATCGCCACCCCCGCCGCGTGGGCCCACCTCGGGCTCGTACCACCGGAGCGCGCACCCGGCGCGGGCGGACAACAGGGGCTGTTCGGGACGTGACCGCGAAGCCGCACGCCCGGCCAGGAACCCGCGTACGGTGCCGGGCGTTGTTCCAACGACGCGGACTCGCTTAGACTCCGCCGATGCCGCCCCTACAGGTCGGCGTGCCCACCCCCGTATATGACAGGCCGCTCGACAGGCGGTCGTGCGAAGGAAGTTCCCTCCCGTGAGTCTCGTGACCCTCCTCCCCTTCATCGTGCTCATCGGGGCCATGTTCCTGATGACCCGGTCCGCCAAGAAGAAGCAGCAGGCCGCTGTGCAGATGCGCAACGACATGCAGCCCGGCACCGGCGTCCGCACCATCGGGGGCATGTACGCCACCGTGAAGGAGGTGCACGACGACACGGTCCTCCTGGAGGTCGCTCCCGGTGTCCACGCCGTCTACGCCAAGAACGCCATCGGAGCCGTCCTGGACGACGACGAGTACAACCGCATCGTGCACGGCGACGACGCCCTCGCGGCCGACGGTACGGTCGTGCCGGACGACGCCTCCTCACTGATCGACGCCGACGCCACCGCCGCCACGGACGACGCCAAGATCGATCTGGTCAAGGACACGGGGGCGGACGACGACGCCGAGGACGTCAAGGACGCCAAGAGCGCGAAGTCCGAGGACACGTCCGGCAAGACCGGTGACAAGGCCGACGGCGAGGGCGGCGCGAAGTAGTCAGGCCGCGCCCGCGGGCCGTACCGCGGCCCGAGGAGCACGGTCCGTGCTGATTTCCGCTGGGGCAGGTCCCCACAACACTTCGTGGCCGCTCCGGCGCACACCCGGCGTGGGGCGGTTGGACAGGGAGAATCGAGAAGGTGGCAGCACCTAATAAGGGCCGAAGGCAAGCGGGGTCCCCAGGCAGGCCGGGCCGCACCCTGGCACTGTTCCTGATTGCCATGGTCGCCCTCACGGGCGGGATGTTCTGGTCCGGTCATGTCACGCCACGTCTGGGGATCGACCTCGCCGGCGGTACGAGCATCACGCTCCAGGCGAAGAACACACCGGGCAAACCGAACGCGATCAACAAGACCAACATGGACACCGCCGTCAGCATCATCGAGCGGCGTGTCAACGGCCTTGGCGTCTCGGAGGCCGAGGTCCAGACCCAGGGTGACGAGAACATCATCGTCAACATCCCCAAGGGGACGAACGAGAAGCAGGCCCGGGAGCAGGTCGGCACCACCGCCCAGCTCTACTTCCGGCCGGTGCTGACCGTCGCGGCCGGGGGCCAGACCGCTCCGGCGCCCACCGCGAGCGGCTCTCCCAGCCCCTCGGGCAGCCCCTCGCCGAGCACCTCGGCCAGTGGGGAGAAGGCGAGCGAGCCCTCCTCGTCGGCGACCCCGTCGTCGAGCGCCACCACCCAGGGCCGGGCCGTCACCGACGCCCTGAAGAAGGACGACCCCACCCCGACCGGCTCCGCCTCGGGCTCGCCCAGCGCCCCGGCGACCCCCGACCCGGCCGCGACACCGTCCGCGGACCCGGCCACCGCCGCGCTGGAGAAGAAGTTCACGGACCTGGACTGCACCAAAGAGGCCCAGCGCACCAAGGCCAACCAGGGAGCAGCGCCCAAGGACACCATCGTGGCCTGCGGCAAGAACTCCGGGGACCAGTGGGAGAAGTACATCCTCGGTCCCGCCGAGCTGGAGGGCACGGACGTCGACGACGCCAAGGGCGTGCTCGACCCCCAGCGCGGCATGTGGATCGTCACCATGGACTTCACCGGTGGCGGCACCAAGAAGTTCCAGTCCATCACCGGCAAGCTCTCCCAGCAGCAGCCGCCGATGAACCAGTTCGCCATCGTCCTCGACGGCAATGTCGTCTCGGCGCCCTCGGTGAGCCAGACCCTCGGCGGCAGCGCCGAGATCTCCGGCAGCTTCACCCAGCAGTCCGCCCAGGACCTGGCCAACATCCTGTCGTACGGCGCGCTGCCCCTGACCTTCGAGGAGCAGAGCGTCACAACCGTCACCGCCGCGCTCGGCGGTGAGCAGCTCCACGCCGGTCTGATCGCCGGCGCGATCGGCCTCGCCCTGGTGGTCATCTATCTGGTGACCTACTACCGCGGTCTGTCGCTGATCGCCATCCTCAGCCTCGCGGCCTCGGCGGTCATGACGTACACGATCATGGCCCTGCTCGGCCCGGGTATCGGCTTCGCGCTGAACCTGCCCGCGGTCTGCGGAGCGATCGTCGCCATCGGTATCACCGCCGACTCGTTCATCGTCTACTTCGAACGGATAAGGGACGAGATCCGCGAGGGCCGTACGCTCCGGCCGGCCGTCGAGCGCGCCTGGCCGCGTGCCCGCCGTACGATCCTGGTCTCCGACTTCGTGTCGTTCCTCGCCGCCGCGGTGCTCTTCCTGGTCACCGTCGGCAAGGTCCAGGGCTTCGCCTTCACCCTCGGTCTGACCACCGTCCTCGACGTGGTCGTGGTGTTCTTCTTCACCAAGCCGGTGATGACGATCCTCGCCCGCAAGAAGTTCTTCGCCAGCGGACATTCCTGGTCCGGTCTCGACCCCGAGCGGCTCGGCGCCAAGCCGCCGCTGCGCCGTTCCCGCCGTGCAAGCGCCCCCACCGAACCGAAGGAGGCGTGAGATGTCGCGACTCGGCGCACTCGGCGCCAGGCTCTACCGTGGCGAAGTCGGCTACGACTTCGTCGGCAAGCGGAAGATCTGGTACGGGATCTCGATCCTGATCACCATCACGGCCATCGTCGGCCTGGCCGTACGCGGCCTCAACATGGGCATCGAGTTCAAGGGCGGTGCCGTCTTCACCGTCCCGAGCACCAGCGTCTCGGTGGCCCAGGCCCAGGAGGACACCGAAAAGGCCTCCGGGCACGACGCGATCGTCCAGCAGCTCGGCAACGGCGGACTGCGGATCCAGGTCACCGAACTGGACACCAAGCAGGCCGACGCGGTGAAGACCCAGCTCGCCGAGGACCTCAAGGTCGACGAGGCGAAGATCAACGCCGACCTGGTCGGACCGAGCTGGGGCGAGACGATCGCCAACAAGGCATGGACGGGTCTCGGGATCTTCATGATCCTGGTGGTGATCTATCTGGCGATCGCCTTCGAATGGAGAATGGCGGTCGCGGCCCTGATCGCCCTGATCCATGACCTCACCATCACCGTCGGTGTGTACGCCCTCGTCGGCTTCGAGGTCACGCCCGGTACGGTGATCGGTCTGCTCACCATCCTCGGTTACTCCCTCTACGACACCGTCGTCGTCTTCGACAGTCTCAAGGAGGGGTCGAAGGACATCACCAAACAGACCCGCTGGACCTACAGCGAGATCGCGAACCGGTCGATCAACAGCACCCTGGTCCGTTCGATCAACACCACCGTGGTCGCGCTGCTGCCGGTGGCCGGTCTGCTCTTCATCGGCGGCGGTTTCCTCGGCGCCGGCATGCTGAACGACATCTCGCTCTCGCTCTTCGTCGGCCTCGCCGCCGGTGCGTACTCCTCGATCTTCATCGCCACCCCGCTCGTCGCCGACCTCAAGGAACGCGACCCGCAGATCAAGGCGCTGAAGAAGCGGGTGCTCAACAAGCGGGCCGCCGCGGCGGCCAAGGGCGAAGCGGCCGACGGTCCGGCCGACACGGACACCGAAGAGGACACCGAGCCCGGTGAGGCGGCGGCCCCGGCCGCAGCCGCGGCGGCCGGCCCGCGAGGCCGCGGCGCTGGTGGCCGCCCGTCCGGGAGGCGCAGGTGACGGACGACAGCCTCCGGGAGCTGCTGCTCAGCCGTATCCGTGATGTAGCGGACTACCCCGAGCCCGGGGTGATGTTCAAGGACATCACCCCGCTGCTGGCGGATCCGAAGGCCTTCACGGCGCTGACCGACGCCCTCGCGGGGCTGTGCACACGGCACGGCGCCACCAAGGTCGTCGGCCTGGAGGCCCGGGGCTTCATCCTGGCCGCCCCGGTGGCGGTCAAGGCGGGCCTCGGCTTCATCCCCGTACGCAAGGCGGGCAAGCTCCCCGGTGCCACGCTGTCGCAGGCGTACGAGCTGGAGTACGGCTCCGCCGAGCTGGAGGTCCACGCCGAGGACCTGGACGCGGGCGACCGGGTCATCGTCATCGACGATGTGCTTGCCACCGGCGGTACGGCCGAGGCGTCCGTTCAGCTCGTCCGGCGGGCGGGCGCCGAGGTGGTGGGCGTCGCGGTCCTGATGGAACTCGGTTTTCTGGCCGGCCGGCGCCGGCTGGAACCAGAGCTCCGGGGCGCCCCACTGGACGCGCTGATCAAGCTCTGACCAGTCGCGGCGCGGAATATCTGGACAACACGGCACGACGTCGGTACGAACAGACGGGCACCCGGGAACAACCAGGTGCCCGTCCCGCGTTCGGAGGAGCCCCGGTCCTGGGGCGAGAGGGACGCCCGAGGTCGATACCATGGAGGTCCGGGCCTGACCGGGGGACCTGGATCCGCATGAGGAGCGCTCTTGCCAGAAGAGATCCAGCCACTGGCCGCCGCGACGCCCGATCACCACACCGAGCAGGCCGCGGCGGCGACAGCCATGCCGCACGCCGGCGCCGCGGAGAAGGCCGGGCAGAAGGCCGCGCGGCCCCCGGCGGAGATCACCCACGCCCGGCCCACCGAGCCCCTGGCG
>NZ_LATD01000259.1 GCF_000981895.1 Streptomyces odonnellii
CCCAACCGGCACCCCCGCCCCGAACCCGGCACCGAGACCGACACCCACCGCTGGTGGGCGCTCGCCGTCATCGCGACCGCTCAGCTCATGGTCGTCCTCGACGCCACCATCGTGAACATCGCCCTGCCGTCCGCCCAGCGCGAACTCGGCCTCACCAACGGCAACCGCCAGTGGGTGATCACCGCCTACACCCTGGCCTTCGGCGGTCTGCTGCTCCTCGGCGGCCGGATCGCCGACCTCGTCGGCCGCAAACGCACCTTCGTCATCGGCCTCATCGGCTTCGCCGCTGCCTCCGCGATCGGCGGCGCGTCCACCGGCCCCGAGATGCTGTTCCTCGCACGCGCGCTCCAGGGCGCCTTCGCCGCTCTCCTCGCCCCGTCCGCGCTCTCGCTGCTCACCACCACCTTCACCAGAGGCGACGAACGCGCCAAGGCCTTCGGCGTGTTCAGCGCGCTCGCCGGCGCGGGATCAGCGATCGGGCTGCTCGTCGGCGGCGTCCTCACCGAGTTCCTGAGCTGGCGGTGGTGCCTCTACGTCAACGTCCCGATCGCCGCCATCGCCGTCATCGGCGCGTACGCCCTGCTCAGCGACCGGGCCGGCACCCGAGGCACCCACGGCGCGCACCTCGACATCCCCGGGGTGATCCTCGGCTGCGGCGGGCTCGTCGCCCTGGTGTACGGGCTGAGCGAGGCCGAGATCCAGGGCTGGAGCGCCCCGCTCGTCCTGGGCCTGCTCACCGGCGGTGCCGCGCTGCTCAGCGGATTCGCGTGGTGGCAGACCCGTACACCGCGGCCGCTGCTGCCCCCGCACATCGTCCGCGACCGCAACCGCGGCGGCTCGATGCTCATCATGTGCCTGACGACCATCGGGCTGTTCGGGGCGTTCCTCTTCATGACGTACTTCCTGCAGACCGTCCTCGGCTACTCGCCCCTCAGAACCGGACTGGCCTTCCTGCCGCTAACCGCCTCGATCGTCATCGGATCGACCCAGATCTCCGCCCGGCTGCTGCCGCACGTACCGCCGCGCTACCTCATCGGCCCCGGGCTGCTGCTCGGCGCGGCGGGGCTGTACTCGCTGACCTTCATCGACACCCACTCCAGCTACCCGACGCACATCCTGCCCGGCACCGTGCTGCTCGGCCTCGGACTCGGCCTCACCTTCATGCCCGCCATCGCCACCGGCACCTCGGGCGTGGCCGCCAGGGACTCTGGCGTCACCTCGGCGACCGTCAACACCGCGCAACAGGTCGGCGGCTCCATCGGTACGGCCCTGCTCAACACGATCGCGATCACCACGACGAGTACGTATCTGGCGGCGGCGAAGCCGGACGGCCTCACCCCGCCCGAGCGAACGGCCCTGGTCAACACGGCGATGGTCCACGGCTTCACGGTCGCCCTGGCCTGGGCGGCCGCCATCCTGGTCGCCGCGGCGGTCGTAGCCGTACTCGTCATCACGGGCGCGTCTCCGCGCACCCGCGAATCAACAACCGACGCCACCCCGTGACGTGCCGGGGCCACGCCCCGTCGACGCATAACCGAGAATCACGCCGGACAGAAGATCCCCGCGGACGCCATGCTGAGAACGACCTGCAAGGCGCTGAGAGGGGAACAGCGATGGCGCGAAGGCTCCGGTTCATCGGCACCAACTCCGGAAGCGACGGCTGCCCAACCCTGTATGAAGACCTGGACAGCGGGGAGGTCCTGGTCCAAGGCGATGCGGTGACCGATCCCGACGACATCTCACAGCTCCGGAACGTCAAGGATGGGGAGGGGTTCGTGGTCGTACCGCGCGTGTTACTGGCGGACTTCGCGCCCAAGGAGGCGGAAAGGGCTCCCGAGATGATCAGCTTCGACGAGTTCGAGGCCATGTTCAGGACGTGTGAGCACACCGCGTGGCGGCTGGAGTCCCGGCGCCGGTACGCCTCCGACGAGGAGACCGAGACATACCACCGCTTCGTGCGCGGGGAGGATCCCGGCTGGGACCTGGACGACCCCTGGTGCGTGAACCGGCGCGAGCAGTCGGCCCTGGGCAAGCGGTTCGAGCGGGTGCGCGTCGTGGACAGCCCGCCGACCGTCGGACAGCGCTACCTCCTGGACAACGCGCGCCGGAACAGCGCGGTGGGCGAGGACATCCGCAACCTGTGGCGCGCCGACGCGGAGCGCCTGCGGCTGCCGGACGACGACTTCTGGCTGTTCGACTCCCGGGTCATCGCCCGGCTGCACTTCGATGACGACGACCAGCTCACCGGAGTCGAGCTGATCACCGACCCAGTCGAGGTCTCGCGCGCCTGCCAGGTGCGGGACGCCGCGTGGCACCACGCCGTCCCGTACGAGCGGTTCACGGAACAGGTGCCCTCCAGCGCGTGACAACCGACTTCCAGCAGGCGAGAGTTGCCCTCGGTGCGCGGCTGCGTGAGCTGCGCACCGATCGGTGTCTCACGGGCCGCGAGCTGGCGGCCCGGCTCGGCTGGACGCAGTCGAAGGTCAGCAAGTTGGAGACCGGCCGCCAGACCGCCACGGTGAACGACCTGCTGGCATGGGCGAACGGCACGGACCACCCCGGGGCCGCGGAGGAGCTGGTCGTCCGGCTCCGGAGCCTGGAATCCCGGTCCCGGGCATGGCGCCGGCAGCTCGCGACCGGACACAAGCCCGTCCAGGACACACTCACGGCGGAATACGAGCGGTCCACGACGGTCCGGGGCTGGGAAGGTTCCATGGTGGCCGGAATCCTCCAGACCGCCGAGTACGCCCGCCACATCTTCACCCGGTACGCCGACCTCCACCAGTCCGTACGCGACACGGAGGAAGCCGTACGGGCCCGTGTGAAGCGCCAGGAGCTGCTGTACGAGCCGGGCAGGACGTTCCACATCGTGATGTGGGAAGCCGCACTGCGGGCCTTGGTCTGCCCGCCCCAGGTCATGGCCGCACAGCTCGACCGCCTGACGGGCGTGCTCGGCCTGGACACCGTCTCTCTAGGCATCGTGCCGTTCGGCGCTTCGCTCAAGCTCCCGCCCGCCAACGGCTTCTGGATTTATGACGACCGTCTGGTCATCGCGGAGGACTGGCACGCGGAACTCTGGCTGGACGACGCGGACAGCGTGGGCGTCTACCAGAAAGTGTGGCGGGCCCTTTCGGAGTCCGCTGTCCACGGCGCCGAGGCCCACCGCGTCATCGCCCGTGCCCGGCACGCGCTCGGCACGCGCTCGGCACGTCTGAGAGCGCTCCCACGAATCCTCCCGAGCGGCGCCGCTCGGCGCGAGAATCACGGAGCATCAGCGCCCGCCCGCAAGGCCGTTGGCGTCTAGCGTCGTTCTCATCGAGAGCCCGCCGGTACGAGCCGGCTGCGGCGATCAGCACCGTCAACACGACAAGGAGCACACCTTCATGAGCGACGGCAAGCACGGCGGCGGAACAGGAGACGGCCAGGGCGGCGGGCAGCAGGACGACAGCAACTCCGGTGCCGGACACGGCGGCGGTGGATCGGAGGGCCAGGACTCCGGTCACAGCGACACCAACGGCAGCGGCACCAAGTGACCGGGCATCCCACGACGGAGGCCGGCCCCCAGGGGCTGGCCTCCCGTCTCATTGGCGCCGGGGCCCTGACCTCCGACTGGCTCCCCGCCTTCCGGGCGGTGCCCAGGGAGGCGTTCGTACCGGATGTGATCTGGCCCGGCGTGACCCGGAGCACCGGAGCGGTGGAAGCTGTCGACCGCCGGACCGACCCCGAGATGTGGCTGCGGGCGGTCTATTCGGACGTGTCCCTCACCACACAGTGGGACGACGGGGCACACACCGGGAGCGGCCAGGGCAGGAACCCGACCTGCAGCAACTCCCAGCCCTCCATGGTGTTCTCCATGCTGGCGGCCCTGGACGTCCGGCCAGGAGCGGCCGTCCTGGAACTGGGGACCGGTACGGGCTGGAACGCGGCGCTGCTGTGCGAACGGGTCGGCTCACCCGGCGTGGTGACCATCGAGTTCGACCCGGAGAACGCCGCTTCCGCCCACGCCCGGATCAGAGCCGCCGGATACGATCCCGTCACCGTCGTCGGAGACGGATCCCTGGGCTGGGAGCCGGGCGCCCCCTACGACCGAGTGCTGATCACGGCCTCACTCGCGGAGATCCCGGCCGAGATCGTCCGGCAGACCAGACCCGGGGGAATCATGGTCTCCCCGTACGCCACGGGGTACGGCGGCGAGGGAATCGTCCGCCTCACTGTCCGGGAGGACGGGAGCGCATCCGGCCCGTTCGTCGGTCCGTCCGCCTTCATGCGGCTGCGGCAGCAACGCACCCACCGGCGCCATGTGAGGGACTACCTGGGCGGCAGGCCCTGGCCCGCGGACGGCCGCCGGACGGTTACGGCGCTGTCGCCCGAGAGCGTGGCGGACTGGCTCCCCATGTTCGCCGTCGGGCTCCAGACCGTCGGCATGTTCCCGTACGCGGAGCGCTACCCCGACGGGTCGTACACGCTCTGGCTCCGCGACACCGATGTGACCTCATGGGCATCAGCCGACTTCGTCCCAGGCGCGGACGAGTTCGAGGTCTACCAGTGCGGCCCTCGCGACCTGTGGGGAGAACTCACCACCTCCTACGCCTGGTGGGACGGCCAGGGCTGTCCCGGGTTCGAGCGCTTCGGCCTGACCATCACCCCTGGCGGTGCCCACACGGCGTGGCTGGACTCCCCGGAGCATCCGGTACCGACCGTGGGATAAACCGTGGCCCGTCTGTCGCCTGCCCGGCGCCCCACTCGTGGTGCCGGGCAGGGGTGCTCCTCGGCCTGCGGGCCGGGGCGGGAAGGGGGCCGCCACGCGCCGCCACGCCCCCGTCGACGTCTCCGCCACATGCACGGCGACGCCCGCCACATGCACGGCTACGCCCCCGCTCGTGCTCCCAGTGTGCGCAGGGCCTCGTCCGTCAGGCGGAATACCGTCCACTCGTCCTGCGCCACCGCTCCCAGTGAGCGGTAGAAGCCGATCGACGGCTCGTTCCAGTCCAGGACCGACCACTCCAGCCGACCGTAGCCGCGCTCCACGCAGATCCGGGCCAGTTCCGTCAGGAGCGCCTTGCCGTGTCCACCGCCGCGGCTGGCGGGGCGTACGTACAGGTCCTCCAGGTAGATGCCGTGCACCCCGCGCCAGGTCGAGAAGTTCAGGAACCAGAGTGCGAAGCCGACCGGTTCGCCGTCGTCGTCCGACTCCGCGATGTGCGCGAAGGCCGCCGGGTGCTCCCCGAACAGCGCCTCGTGGAGCTGTGCCTCGGTCGCCCGGGCCTCGTCCAGGCACTTCTCGTATTCCGCCAGCTCACGGATCATCGTGTGGATCACCGGAACGTCGGCGGCAGTGGCAGTACGAATCATGACCGCAGCCTGCCCTCTCCCCGGCTCACCGTGCCAGCAGTGACCGAGCGATGGACACCTGGACCGGGTCCAGTCGCCGGTCGCCCTCCCTCAGCCGCCAGAGGCAGTTCTGCAGCACGCGGCCGAGGGTCCAGGCGCGCGCCCGGGACCGGTCCAGGGCCAGCACCTCCGTCATCAGGTCGAAGCGCCACAGGGTCTGCGCGTCGGCCGATCCCCTGCCGGGGCCCGTGCCAGTGTTCGTGCTGGTGTCCGTGCGCGTACTGGTGCCCGTGCCCGTGCTGGCGCCGTCCAAAGCGCCGAACCGGTTCACCAGCGCCGGCAGCAGCTCGAACCCCGGGTCCCCCGCCAGCGGCTTCGGATCGATCGCCAGCCACGGTTCACGCTCCGCGGCCAGCACGTTCTCGTAATGCAGATCCCAGTGCAGCAGCCGGTCCCCCGGCTCGGCCGCCACCTCGCGCACCGCCGCCGCACAGTCCCGTACGAGCCGCCGCTCGCCCTCGTCCACCAGCGCCCCCGCCAGCACCGGCGCCTCGTCCAGCATCCGCGCGACGGCATCCCCCAGCGTCCGCAGACCCGCCGGAGCCGGCACCGACGTCAGCCGCGCCAGCAACTCGGCCAGAATCCGGACCGCCTCCCGTATCGGCACCCCACTCAGATCGCGCGGCGGCAGATCACGCGGAGCACTCGGACCGCCAGGATCGCCCGAACCGGACAGCCCGCAGGCCCCGGACAGCCCGCCGGCCCCAGGAACCCCACCCAC
>NZ_LATD01000026.1 GCF_000981895.1 Streptomyces odonnellii
TCCTGCGGGTCCGAAGGCGGCCGGCCCAGATGTGACAGCAGCGCGTCGAGTACGGCACCGGGCCGCTCGACGCTCGCGAGGTGCGCGGCGCGGGGCAGCTCGACGAGCGTGGCGTCACGGATGCCGTCGGCGAGTTCGCGGGCATGGGCGGGCGGGGTGGCCGGATCGTCGCGGCCGGCGACGACCAGGGTGGGTGCGTCGATCCGAGCGAGGTCGTCGCGGAGATCGAGGTCGGCGAGGATCTCACAGCAGACGGCGTACGCCTCGGGGTCGACGGCCCGCAGATCGGCCACGAGCGCTTCCACGGCCGCGTCGCCGCTCGTGGCGAACCAGCGTCCGGGAGCGGTGCCGGCCAGCGATTCGGTGCCTTGGGTACGAACCAGCTCCGCGCGCTCACGCCATGGCCCTGCCCCGCCGAAGTGCGCCGAGGAACACACCAGCGCGAGCGACGAGACCCGCCGAGGACGACGCGCCGCGAGCCATGCCCCGACAGCCCCGCCCAACGAGATCCCCGCATACGCGAAGCTCTCCACCCCGAGCGAGTCGGCCAGGCCGAGCACAAGCCGCCCGAGGCCGGCCACGTCGCGTCCGGCAGGGAGGAGCGAGGCGGGCGAGCGGCCGTGCCCGGGGAGATCCCACCGTACGACCCGGAACCGCGCCGTCAGACCGGCCATCTGGGGCTCCCAGACGCCGAGCGACGTCCCGAGGGAGGGTCCGAGGACGAGCACGGGTGCGTCGGCGGGGCCGTCGACACGGTGGTGAAGGAGAGGAGTCATGGGAGGTCCTGGTCGGGAGTCGGACGGGGACGACGGCCACCGGCCGGGCCGGGCCCCCGGCCGCGAGCCGGTTCGCGGACCTGGCCGGGCGTCGGGTCGCAGGCGCGGTCGAAGTTCCGGACGGGGGTGTCCGGGGGGCCCTGGGCAGCATCCCGACCGGGGTCCGGCGCTAGGTCCTGGCCGGCGGATCTTCGTGGATCAGCCCGGGGCGGCTGGTGGAGGGGGTCCCTCCCGTGCCGTTCAGGCTACGGGGGAGCATCGCAGGGCGGAGGATTGTCCTCGTACTGGACGTACTCGGACGACTCCGACAACGCGGCGAGGTGCCGTGCCAGGCGTTCCGGGCCCGCGAAGATCCGTCGGACAGGGCCTAGGTCCTGGTCCTGGCCGGAGTGTGTCGGGCGGCTGAGCGCCCGGTCGGTCAGGCCGGGCGCCGCGCCCACATAGGTCTCCGGGACGGTCAGCTCCCGCAGCTTCTCCGGGGAGAGCACAGCGCTCGCCCGGGGGTCCTCCGCCAGCGCCTCGGCCAGCTCCTTGCCCTCGTCCGTCGCCCGCCGGGACGCCGTTGTCAGCAGGTCCCTCGCCATCGCGCGGCCCAGCAGCGGGGTGAGGTGGGCCGTTAGGCGTTCGGTGAGCAACCGGCCGCCGGTCAGGGACAGGTTCGCGCGCATACGGGCGGGGAAGACCCGCAGGCCGGCGGAGAGTTCCGCCGCTGTCCCGGCCGCGCCGCCGGTCAGGCGCAGCGCGTCGAGCAGGGGCTGCCACTCGGCGTGCCAGGCGCCCGCCGGGCGTTCGTCCTCGGCGGCCAGGGAGGAGAAGAGGACGGCCGCGAGGGCGGGGACCTGGCGGGCGGCGGACGCGACCAGGGCCGCCCGTACGGGGTTCTGCTTGTGCGGCATCGCCGAGGAGGCGCCGCCCGTCCCCTCGGCGACCTCGCCGATTTCGGTTCGGGACAGCACCAGCACATCCGCCGCGATCTTCCCCAGCGCGCCCGCGCAGAAGGCGAGCGCCCCGGCGAGGTCGGCGACCGGGGTACGCAGCACATGCCAGGGCAGCGCCGGCTCGGCGAGACCCGTCTCGTACGCGAACGCGGCCGTCAGCGCCCGCTCCATGTCCGGGTCCCCGTCGGCGGCGGCCCGGAACGCCGCCAGTGTGCCCGCCGCGCCGCCGAGCTGCGCGGGCAGCGATGCCCGTACCACCACGAGCCGGTCACGGGCGTCCAGCACCAGCGACCGCCACCCCGCCGCCTTCAGCCCGAAGGTGGTCGGAACCGCGTGCTGGGTGAGGGTGCGGCCCGGCATCACGGTGTCGCGGTGCCCGGCCGCCAGCGCGCCCAGCGCGTCGGCGGTGCGCTCCAGATCACCCCTGATCAGGTCCAGTGTGCGGACCGCGACCAGCATGAGCGCGGTGTCCACGATGTCCTGACTGGTCGCGCCCTGATGGACGAACTCGGCGTCCTCCGGCTCCAGTTCGGCCACGGCACTAGTGAGATCGGCGACCAGCGGGATGACCGGGTTGCCGCCGGCCCGGCCGCGCAGGGCGAGCGACCGTATGTCGAACCGTTCGGCGCGGGCCGCCGCGGTGACCGTACGCGCCGCGCGCTCCGGGGCGAGTCCGACCGCGGCCTGGGCACGGGTCAGCGCGGCCTCGGCGTCGAGCATCGCCTGGAGGACCGCCCGGTCGCCGGTGGCCGCCTCGGCGGCGCGGCCGGCCCGCACCGGCGCGAGCAGCGCGCCGTCCGCGCCGCCGCGCTCATCGACCGGATCCATGCCGCAGGCCGGAGGTGTCGGAGGTGTGGGAGGTGGTGAAATCAAGGAAGACTGTCTCCTTCTCCCCCTGTAGACGGATGTCGAAGCGGTGGA
The DNA here is from genome assembly GCF_000981895.1 of Streptomyces odonnellii. GTDB lineage: Bacteria > Actinomycetota > Actinomycetes > Streptomycetales > Streptomycetaceae > Streptomyces > Streptomyces odonnellii. The sequence goes on from NZ_LATD01000026.1 coordinate 2,636, forward strand.
CCCGCTCGGATTCCTGACGGGCCATCAGCGTGGTCCTGCGCTCCTCGGGCAGCGCCGACAGCAGCGCGTCCGAGGAGGCCGGAGCCCCCAGATAGGCCCGGGTGAACAGATGGTGCGACAGCCCCCGCGCGAACACGCACACCGCCAGATACGGCCGCCCGCTCGGCGGCTCAAGGGTCCGTACCGTCCAGTGCCCGTCCGCGTCCGTGGCCACCCGTGCGAATCCGGTGAAGTCCAGACCGTTGCGCCCCAGGAAGCCGCCGGTCACCGGGTCGCGGCGGAGCGATCCGGGGCGCCCGGCGAGCGAGCCGTCCGGCGCCGCCTGCCAGGTCTCCACCAGCGCGTCGGGCACCGGGGCGCCCCCGCCGTCGTACACGTACCCGTGCACGGTGAGCGCCTCCGGATGCCCCGCGGGCACCACCTCGCCGCCGCCCGGGAAAGGCAGGGCATAGCCGTAGAACGGGCCGACCGTCTGGGAAGGCGTCGGGCGTGGCATCAGCGGTCCTCTCCGGATCCCGGCAGCGCGGCGTGTGACACCACGGCCTCCGGCAGCGCGGCCTCGGAGAGCGTCGCGGCCGGGCCGTCGAGCACGATGTCCCACCGGTAGCCGAGCGAGAACTCGGGGCGGGACAGCTCGTGGTCGTATGCCGCGACCAGCCGTTCCCGCGCCGCCGGATCGGTCACCGACTGGAGGATCGGGTCGTACGGGAAGAGCGGGTCGCCCGGGAAGTACATCTGGGTCACCAGCCGCTGGGTGAAGGCCGTGCCGAAGAGCGAGAAGTGGATGTGCGCGGGCCGCCAGGCGTTGAGATGATTACGCCAGGGGTACGCGCCGGGCTTGACCGTGGTGAACAGATAGCGTCCCTGATCATCCGTCAGACACCGTCCCACTCCGGTGAAATGGGGATCGAGCGGCGCCGGGTGCTGGTCGCGCTGATGCGCGTACCGCCCCGAGGCGTTGGCCTGCCAGATCTCCACGAGCTGATGGCGTACGGGCCGACCCGCCCGGTCGAGCACCCGCCCGGTCACGGTGATCCGCTCGCCGAGCGGTTCGCCCTGGTGCTGCCGGGTCAGATCCGCGTCGAGTTCCGTCACATCGGTGACGCCGAACACCGGTCCGTACAGCTCCGCGGCATCCGGGTCCCCGCCCATCGGGACCAGCGGCCGCTTCGGATGGCGCAGCACACTGCTGCGGTACGGGGCGAAGTCCCGGCCGGGATGCGCCGGCCGGTCCGCGCCGCCGGCCACGGCATCGGCCGCCGCCCCGTGTGCTGCGGCTATCTCCGCGCTGATCCGGCGCTGCGTGAGGGGTTCGGACGGGGCGAGGGGTGCGGAAGGAGCGAGAGGTTCGGGAGGCGGCACGGGATCACCTTTCGAGTACGAGGGCCAGGCCCTGGCCGACACCGATGCACAGCGCCGCGAGGCCGGTGCCCGAGCCCGCGGCGGCGAGCTGGTGGGCGACGGCCCCGGTGATCCGCGCGCCGGAGGCGCCGAGCGGATGGCCCAGGGCCAGGGCCCCACCGCGCGGATTGACGACCGCCGGATCGAGGCTCGGCCACTGGCCCAGGCAGGCGATCGCCTGGGCGGCGAACGCCTCGTTGAGTTCGAGGACACGGACCTCGGTGAGGTCTCGGCCCGCCTTCTTCAGCGCGCGCTCCACCGCCTCCACCGGTCCCGCGCCGAAGTACTGCGGTTCGATCCCGGTGACGGCCGAGGCACCGATACGGGCGAGCGGCTCGCGGCCCGTCGCCCGCAGACCGTCCTCGTCGGTGAGCAGGAGCGCCGCCGCGCCGTCGTTGAGCGGGGAGGAGTTCCCGGCGGTGACGGTGCCGCCCTCGCGGAACACCGGCTTCAGCCGGGCCAGCGCCTCCGCCGAGGTGTTGTCGCGGACGGACTCGTCACGCCCGAGGTCCACGCCCTCGACGGGTACGGTCTCCGCGTCGTACAGCCCCTCCCGCCAGGCCCGCGCCGCCTTCCGATGGCTGGCCAGTGCGAACTCGTCCTGTTCGGCGCGGCCGACGCCGTACCGGTCGGCGACCAGTTCCGCGCCCTCGCCGAGCGTAACCGTCCACTCCGCCGGCATCCGCGGATTCACCAGCCGCCAGCCCAGGGTTGTCGAGTACATCTGCTGATGTCCGGCGGGCAGGGCACGCTCAGGTTTCGGCACCACCCAGGGTGCGCGGCTCATCGACTCGACACCGCCCGCCACCGCGACCGACGCGTCGCCGACGGCGATGGCGCGCGCCGCCTGGATCACCGCCTCCATGCCCGAGCCGCACAGCCGGTTGACGGTGGTGCCGGGCACGGTGACCGGGAGCCCGGCGAGGAGAACCGCCATCCGGGCGACATCGCGGTTCTCCTCGCCGGCGCCATTGGCGTTGCCGAGGAAGACGTCGTCGATACGGGCGGGGTCCAGCGCGGGGGTACGGGCGAGCAGTGCGCGCAGCACCCCGGCGGCGAGATCGTCGGGGCGCACCCCGCTCAGCGCGCCCCCGTACGCGCCGACCGGGGTCCGCACGGCGTCGACGACATACACCTCACGCAGTCGGCCGGACATGCCTACTCCTCGCTCTTGTCGGGAGCCGGTGTGCGCAGGGGCGCGGCCGTCCTGGCCCGTACCTCCTCGGGTGCGACACCCGGCGCGGTCTCCACGAGGACCAGCCCCCGGGCGGTGATGTCGATGACGGCCAGATCGGTGATGATCCGGTGGACGCACGCCTTGCCGGTGAGCGGCAGGGTGCACTTCTCGACGATCTTCGGGGAGCCGTCCCGCGCCGTGTGGTCCATCAGCACGATCACCCGGCGGGCGCCATGGACCAGGTCCATCGCCCCGCCCATTCCTTTGATCATCCGCCCGGGGACCGACCAGTTGGCGAGATCGCCGCCCGCTGACACCTGCATGGCGCCCAGCACCGCGGTGTCGACATGGCCGCCGCGGATCATTCCGAAGGAGAGCGCGGAGTCGAAGTACGCGGCGCCAGGCAGGACCGTGACCGTCTCCTTGCCCGCGTTGATCAGATCCGGGTCGACCGCGTCCTCCGTCGGGTACGGGCCGACGCCCAGCACCCCGTTCTCGGAGTGCAGCACCACATCGACCCCCTCGGGGAGGAAGCCGGGGATCAGGGTGGGCAGCCCGATCCCGAGGTTCACATACGAGCCGTCGGTCAGCTCGGCCGCCGCCCGGGCGGCCATCTCGTCGCGCGTACGGGCCATCAGGCCCTCACCGTCCTCTTCTCCATCCGCTTGGCACCGGCCTGCTCGGGCGTGAGCGGCACCACGCGCTGCACGAACACCCCCGGGACATGGACCGAGTCGGGGTCCAGCGCCCCCGGTTCGAGCAGTTCCTCCACCTCGGCGACGGTCACCCGCCCGGCCATCGCCGCCAGCGGGTTGAAGTTGCGGGCGGCCTTGCTGAACACGAGATTGCCGTGCCGGTCGCCCCTGGCCGCCCGTACGAGCGCGAAATCTGTGGTGATGCCGTGCTCCAGGACATGGTCGCGCCCGCCGAACACCCGGACCTCCTTGGCCGGCGAGCGCACCGCCACCGAACCGTCCCGCGCATAGCGCCAGGGGAGTCCGCCGTCGGCGACCTGGGTGCCGACACCGGCCGGGGTGTAGAAGGCGGGGATGCCGCAGCCGCCGGCGCGCAGCCGCTCGGCGAGCGTGCCCTGCGGGACCAGCTCGACCTCCAGTTCGCCGCCGAGGTACTGGCGGGCGAACTCCTTGTTCTCGCCGATGTACGAACCGGTGACCCGTGAGATCCGGCCTTCGGCGAGCAGCAGCCCGAGCCCTTCGCCGTCCACCCCGCAGTTGTTGGAGACCACACTCAGCCCGCGTACGCCCCGGGCGCGCACCGCCTCGATCAGGACCGCGGGCACCCCGCTCAGGCCGAAACCGCCGACGGCGAGCGACGCGTGGTCCGCGATGTCATGGACCGCCTCGGCCGCGGACTGTGTGACCTTGTCCATGGAAGGACTCCCCGCGCTTCGCATTGTTCGCAGAATGAACTACAGTTCACTCATTTGCTGTCCCTGAGTGTGCGTGCACCCGGCACGCGTGTCAACGCCCTGCACCGGAGAGCCGATGACCTCCACACGTCCCGCCGCCACGACCCACGCCGGTCCAGCGGCATCCCCCGAGGCCGTGCCGTCCGAGGCCGTCGGCCCGCTCATGCGCGGGATCGCCGTGCTGCGGGCGATCAGCGACGCGGGGGGCCGGGCGGCCCTGAGCGATCTGGTCCGTACGACCGGTCTCGCCCGCTCCACCGCCGACCGGATCGCCGCGACCCTCGCGCGGATGGGATACCTCCGGCTCGACAGCCACTCCGTCGCCCTCACCCCCCGGCTCATGGAGCTGGGCAACGCCTTTCTGGGCGCCCTCCGGTTCCCCGCCCTGCTCGCCCCGCTCGCCGAACAACTCGCCGAGGAACTCGACGAGTCGGTCTCCCTGGCCGTCCCCGACGCCGACGGCATCCGCTTCGTGCACCAGACCACCCGGCGCCGCGCGATGTCGCTCACCTTCCGCATCGGCGACCTGCTGCCCGCCGAACGCACCGCGCCCGGACCGCTGTTCGCCGCGGACTGGGACGAGCGGGAGTGGGCGCGGTGGCGGGAGCGCCGGGCGGCCGACCCCGAGGACCGCGGCTTCCCCGCCGTACCGCCGCGCGGCGCCGACCCCGGCGGGTCCGACCCCGGCGGGCTCGGCTTCGAGGAGCGCACGGCGCGCGCGGCCGAGCGGGGCTGGGGCCTGGACGACCAGCTCATCGAGCCGGGGCTGATCGCCCTCGCCGTCCCCGTGCGGGACGCGGACGGGCGTACCGTCTGCGCGGTGAGCGCGGTCAGCCACACCAGCCGGCACAGCGCCGACTCACTGCGCCGCTCGCTGCTGCCCCGGGTGCGGGAAGCCGTGGCCGGCATGGAACGTACGCTGCGGACGGCCGCGCCCGCCTCGCCCGCCGCCCCGGCAGGACTCGCCGACTGGACCAGCGCCTCCAAGCAGCAGCTCGGCGCGGAGTTCCTGGAGTCCCTGGCCCGTGGCCTGACCGTGGTCACGGCCTTCGGCGAGGGGCGTCCCGAACTGACACTCACCGCGGTCGCCGAGGCCACCGGGCTGGCCAGGGCCACCGCCCGGCGCGCCCTGATCACCCTCGAACACCTGGGCCTTGCCGTCGCGGAGGACCGGACCTTCCGGCTCACCCCGCGAGTGCTCGCGCTCGGCTATCCGCCGCTCTCCCGCACCACACTCCCCGAGATCGCCACCCCGCATCTGACCGCGCTCGTCAAGAAGGTGCACGACTCCGCGTCCCTGGCGGTGCTCACCGGCGACGACATCCAGTACACGGCGCGCGTCGCCACCGGCCGCATCATGAGTGTCAACATCACCCTCGGCACCCGCTTCCCGGCGTACGCGGCCTCGATGGGCCGGGTGCTGCTGGCCGCGCTGCCGCCGCAGGAGCGGGCCGCCCGGCTCGCCCACACCGAACCGCGCGCGCTGACGCCGCGTACGGTCACCGGCCGGGCGGAGCTGGCCGCGCTGCTGGAGCGGGCGGAGCGCGACGGATACGCCCTGGTCGACGAGGAGTTGGAGGAGGGGCTGCGTTCCCTCGCCGTACCGGTGCGCGACCGGGCGGGGCGCGCGGTGGCGGCGGTGAATGTCGCCATGCACAGCAGCCGTCGCTCCGTCGAGCGGTGCCTGACCGATGTGCTGCCCGAACTCCGGGCCACAGCGGGGAGTATCGAGGCGGATCTCCATATCGCCGGCCGGTTCAGCCGTATCCCCGCTGCCTGACCGGGGCCGGCGGGGGCCGCGGGCAGGGCTGGGGCCGCGGACGGGGCAGTCGCCGCGGACAGGCAGAGAGGGCCGGGCAGGGCCGTGCCGGTGCGGGGGCTCGCGGCCCGCCGTACCGCCGTACCGAATCCTTACGTCCGTGCGCGCGTGCGCACGGCGGCGGTACGGCGGGCCGACGCGCCCCGCACTCTCAGACGTTGGGCACCTTCAGCTTGTCCCAGCTCGTCTTGCCGGGGATGCCGTCCGCGTCGCTGCCCGAGTAGCCGAGCTTGCGCTGCCAGGCGGCGTAGGAGTTGCGGTCGGCCTCCGACCAGTCGGGTCCGGGACCGACCTGGTAGCGCCCGCAGCCCTCCGCGACCAGCCGCTTGCCCATCGCCGTGATGACGGCGCTGTGCCGTCCGGCCGCGAAGAAACCGGCCCCGGGGAACGGTTCGTACTTCGCCGGGGGCTTCTGCGCGGGCGGTTTGGCGGGGCCGTCCGGCTTGCTGCCGAGGCGCGCTCTGACGCGCTCGCGCATCGAGTCCATGGTGAAGCCGCGCGGGTCGATCTTGCCCGGCTGCCACTCCTTGTGCCCTATCACCGAGCGGTGGGTCCAGCCGTGCGCCCGGCAGATCGCGGCCGCGGCCTTCTCGATCGCCTCCAACTGGGCGGCCGGCCAGGGGTCCGTGCCATTGCCCAGGTTGACGCACTCGAAGCCGTAGAAATAGCGGTTGCCGTCGGTGTTGGCCTCGTTGTCGGCGGGCAGCGCCGACTCGTTGATCACCGCCCGCAGGACCTCGTCGTCCCCGGAACCCGCGTGATTGGCCCGGCCGTTGCCGACCAGATAGACCGTGCCGTCCTTGGCGATCACCCCGTGGCACAGCGGGCCGGGCAGGGTCGAATGGCCGTTGTAGCAGAGTTCCACGGAGTTCTGTGTGCCCGAGGTGACGGTGTGATGGATCATCACCCCGTGCAGCGGCCCCCAGGGGCCCTTGTGATTGCGGTTGTGTGTGCGCCAGCTCCGGTGCTCGACCACGGTGAGGCCCTCGTCCTTGAGGGCTTTGAGCAGTTTCGCGGCGGTCAGAGGAGTTGCCATCGTGGTGCTCCTTCCCAAGTGCGATGTTTCAATTCTCGGGCTGCTGACGCCCGTTCCGCTCGTCCGTTTCGGTCACATGGCTGTCGGGAGCGGCCATCTCGGCGGCCAGGGCCTCCTCCTCGGCGGCTGCCTCTGCCGCGAGTTCGCCCTCGTCCGCCGCGGGTACCGGGCTCGCCAGCGGGCCGAACGACAGCCGCAGATCCACCGGCGAGCCCTCGCCGGGCACCCAGGCCAGCGGTGCGTAATGGACCTCGATCCCGTCCGGCGATTGCAACAGCGGACGGCGCGCCGTGTCCGTCGGCCACTCCACATCGCCCGTGGCGGTACGGGCCGCCACGGTCCAGAAGTCACCGGAGCGATAGGTCCTGCCCGGCTCGAAGTAGACGAGAACCCCGTCCTCCAGCGGCTGCCAGCCGCCCTCCTCGATCCGCAGCGCGCCATGGCGCAGCTTGGGCGCACCCCGTCCCGTACGGCCCGACGGCCCATGGCCGCCGGTCTGCCGGGCCCCCGACGGATGGTCCCAGCGCCGCAGATAAGGATGGAGGCCGGGGCGCCGCCCCACCGACGGATCGGGCTCGCCGGAGAGCCGTACCCGCCGTCCCGGCAGATCGACCTCCTCCACGCGCAGCAGCGGCAGCGGCTCGCCCCTGCTGATGTAGGCGGTGTCGACCAGCTCGACCCAGTCGCCGACGTTCAGATCGAGCTTGTCGTCACCGCCGAGCGAGGCCAGCTCGGCCCAGGTGCCGTCGAGTCCGTCGACGACGAACGTCACCGAGCCGTTCTCGCGCGACCACTTGAACGTCGCGTCCTCGGCCGTGCCGCCGTCATGGATCTCCACCCGGTACATCTGGTTCTCCGGGCCCCGGTACCGGGCGTCCGGAGGCACCGGGCACGGGTCCTCGTCGGTGTGTTCGGGCCGTCGGCTGCGCGCCGCCATCCGGGCCGTCGGCGTCTGCGCCCGCGCCCACTCGGCGAACGCCGCGCGCACCTCGTCGCCGGACGCCCCGTCCGCCAGTTCCAGCCGCTCGGCGGCCAGCGGCAGCACCTGCCAGACGACCTTCAGCCGGGCTGCGGTGTCGGGCATCGCCGGGCCCAGCGCCACTTCGCGCAGCAGCGGGTCCTCCGCCGCGGTCACCGAGCGCTCCCACACCTTCAGATGGACCAGATAGGGGAACCGGTCGGGCAGCCGGTCGCCGGGGCGCTCCGGGTCCCGGTACGCGTCAGGCTGATCCCAGTACGTCCAGGTGGCCGGCGGCTCCGGAGCCGCCTCGCCGTCCTCCGCCCGCTGCCCGTCCGCCACCACCGGGACGCCGGGCAGCGGGCGCGTCGCGTCCAGCGGGATGCCGTCGACGTAGTAGCGGCCGCCTCCGATCGACAGATCGTCCAGCTCCCGGCCGCCGCCCACGAAGCCCACCCGGAAGCCGGTGGCACCGCGCGGGCCGCCGTGCTGCCCGATCAGATCGGCGGCGACGGTACGGGCCTGGAGAAGCTGGATCGCGGCCTGCTCGTTGGCGTCCGCGTCGAGCTGGACCCGGCCCTGCTGGGCGATCACCGCCGAGTAGTGCCGGTCGGGGCGGAAGGTGAGCCGGGAGATGTCTGCGTGCATGGGAAGGGGTCCCCTCGGAAGTTCTGCGTTCGGCGGTCCGGTGCGGGCGGGTGCTGGGGTCGTACGGGGCGCTCGGTGGCTCACGGGTCGTACGGTGGGGTCCGGGCGTGCCCGGCGAGTCGGTGCCCGGTGGCGGGCGGTTCAGGTGACGTGGAAGATCCCGGCGTCGGTGCCGGCCGGGGTGTACTCGGCCAGCCGGGCCCGCAGGCTGTCCAGGCGCTGCGGCTGGTACAGATCGTGGAAGGCGCCCATCTCGGAGCCGTCCTCCGCGCCCCGCTTGATCTCCTCGGCGCAGCCGGCGGCGAGCTGCCCGTACGCCGGCGTGCCGTACCGCCCGCCGGTGAAGAGCGGCCGTACCCGCTCCGCGTCCTCGCTCCCCACCAGATCCGGCTGGCAGCGATGGCGGCGCGGAGTGCGCGAGCCGGGCGGTACGTACGAGAAGCGCAGCCGGCCGGTGCCCCGCCTGGCCACCCGCATCCGCCCGGTGAAGACGCTGTCCTCGGCGATCTCCACCGCGTGGGTGTGGACCTCGCCGATGACGGTGGTGCGGTACGCGTGCAGGACGGCATGGGCGTGACGGCAGTCCGGGGCGGACAGCGCCGCCCGGTCGTGGCCGGTGGCGTCCAGGATGCTGTCGCGGACATGGATCGGCAGCGGATCGTGGCCCACCTCGTCGCCGATCACCTCGATCGTGCCGAGGACGCTCCGCTCGATCGCGACACAGGCGGTGGTCCTGTCCAGGATCAGGCTCGGTTCCTCGGGGGAGTGCGGTGTGCACTCGGGCTCCAGCGACCAGCCGGGCACGAGGGTGCAGTGCCGCAGCACCACCGCGCCGACCGGACCGCTGACATGGAGGCCGCGCCCGGTGACCAGCAGTCCGTCCAGCACGATCCGCGGAGGCCGGGCCCTAGCCGCCCCGCCCCCGCTTCCACCCCCGCTTGCGCCACTGCTCCCGTCGTCCTCCCGCGCGCGGATGTTCAGCGCGTCCGGGCGGTTGCTGTACCAGTCGAGCAGCCGGATCACCGGACGGGTGCCCTCGGCAGCCCTCAGCTCCAGCCGGTCGCCGGGTTCGAGTTCGAAGTCGAGCTGCTCCTGATAGGCGCCGCTGTGCGTGATCTCGATGACACCGTCCGGACCGCAGCGCCCGGCCCGCCGGTCGTCGCGCCACTCGCCGTACGCGTCCATGATCCGCCGGTGGGCCTGGCCGGGACCCACCCGGTAGACGGCCGCCGTCGGCGGTGTCTCACGGTCGCGCGGATACTCGCCGCCGCCCGTGTCGTCCGCGAACGCGTAGTGGTAGGTGACCCAGACACCCTGGCGCGGTGCGGACCGCGAGCCGAAGGCGATCCGGCCGAGCACCGGGTCCACGGCCACCTGCCCGCGTCTGGGCCGGTAGCGCCAGTCCGACAGATCCGCCACCACGAGGTCCGACATCGGCACCGGTTCCTCGCGGCCGTCGCACCGGACCGTGAAGCTCTTGCCGGGCCCGTAGTAGTCGGCGAGCCGGTCGGCCAACTGCCTGCGGCGGATGTACGCGGGGACGTTGTCGACCGTCGCGACATGCGTGGCCGACGGCTCGGGCACCGGCTTCGTCACCAGCGGAGTGTCATTGCCCAGGATCGAGAACGTGTAGAGGTTGCGGGCCCGGTCGACGCAGTACGCGGGCGCCCCGGTCACCTGGTACGGCTTCAGCCGCCATACGAACAGGCCGACGCCGGCCGGGGAGTTGCCCCCTTGGCTACGGGACGAGCCGGCCCGCCGTACGTCCACCGACCGGGCGGTCGTGCCGAACGGCCCGCCCGCCAGATCCAGCGCCGCGCCCTCCCGTACGTCCGCGAGCCGACCGCGCTCCAGCCGCCGGGCGTTCCCGGCCGCCGTCCCCGATCCGTACAGTCCGACCGGCTGCTGATGGGAGACCAGCCGGGAGAACTCGACGGCCCGCGAGGGCCATCCGGCGACCGCGTCGGCCAGCTCCTCCAGCAGGGCCAGGGTGCCCTTGCGCCGTCGGTTGGCGACGGTCGCGGCGACATCACGGCGCGGTGCCAGCGCCTCGGCGAGCAGCTCGCGTGAACCGCCCGCGTCCGTACCGCCGTTGAGGCCCTTCGCCTGGACCCGCTCATAGCCGGGCAGCGGGGTGTGTCCGACCAGATCGCCGAGGTACGGCAGCACCCAGGGCGCGGCCGTCTCCACGAACCAGTCCTCGTAACCCTGCTCGACCCCGTCCCGTACCCGGTCCACCTGCTCGGCGATCACGGCGAGCAGCGCCCGCAGCGGCTCACCGCCCCCGCCCGCTCCGCCGTCCTCGCCGGTCCCGGCGTCACGCAGCCGGTGCCACTGCGGAAGCAGCTCCGCGAGCCCGTCCGGTTCCCTGCTCATGCGGTGACCTCCGTCAGAATCAGTGTGTCCGCGACCCGCGGTGAGAGCAGGGCCAGTTGGGCGGGCCTGATGCCACGGAAGACACACACGGCGCGGCCCTTGGCGAGCGGCCGGGTGTCGGTGATGTCCGGGTTCAGGCGCAGCAGTTCGGCCGGGGAGATCCCGTACCGGCCGGCGACCCGCGTCAGTGTCTCCCCCTCCTCGGCCGTCACCCGGTGCACGGTCTCGTCGTACGAGGCGAGCCGCGCCGGCACCGCTGTGCGCGGCTCACCGAGCCGGCCCGCGAGCCCGCTCAGCTCGTCCGGGGTGACGGAGGCGGGGATTCCGGCGAAGACGTCCACATCGACGTGGTCGACCCCCGGCACCCTGTGCGCGGTCGCCAGCACGTCCGACAGCACCGCCGGGCGGCCCAGCTCCCGGCGTCCGCTGCCGAATTCATGGAGCAGCGCCTGCCGCAGCCGTGGCCCGACCACCGTCCAGGTGTGGTCGCGGGCCACCTTCACCCGCGCCGCGAGCAGCAGCAGGACCAGCTCGCGCACATCCACCCGCACCGGAAGGCGCGAGTCGCCGTACCGGGCGAGTGAGGAACGCAGCGCCCGCAGCACCTCGGAGTCCCCGGCGACCGGGATGTCGTCCACACCGGCGACCGTCAGATGCAGCACCCGGCGCCGCCCGTCGTAGAGTTCGCGGGCCGACGCCCGGCCGATGCCCGCCCGCGAGCGCGCGAAGTCCTCGTAGTCCGCCACCGACACCAGCCGGTCGAGCGCCGAGACCGCCAGCGGGACGGTGCGCCGCGTCAGTCCGGGTCCGTCGGCGTCCGAACCGCCCGTCGCGGGCAGCGGGTTGGTGACCGCGGTGACCCCCAGCGGCCGGGTCACCGCCTGGGTGATCCGGTCGGCCGGCAGATTGGCGGCCCGGCCGGTGCCGAAGCGGTAGCGGGCCCGGACGTTCTCGTGCCCGGTGGGCAGCCGCGCGCCGAACACACCGTCGCCGAAGGTCACCGTCGTCCGCCCGTCCGCGGCCGTCCCCGTGACATACACGCGCTCGCGCGGACCGCGTCCCGCCAGGCTGTCCACCTCGTGCCAGAGCAGACCGTCGACGCGTACCTCCAGCGTCGGCCGTGCGCCCAGCGGATTGTCGGCGGGCAGCCAGGTCAGCGGCGACTGCCACAGTGTGAACGTCTGATTGGTCCGGTCGGCGTCACCGCTGCCGATCGGCTCGTCGCGGCTCTCACCGTGCGTGGCGGGCACCACATTGCCCTGGACCCGGACCGTGTCCCGGCGGTAGCGGTGGACCAGATCCGCGGTGAGCACCAGCCTCGTATGGACATGGTCGCCGGGCAGCAGCGGATCGAGATGCTGCTCCACCGTCGCGATCACGGCCAGTTCGGTGCCGCGCACCCCGGCGGTCCCGGGGATGTCGGTGCGCTCGCCGGAGACCACGAGATGCCGCCCCGGCCGCAACCCGTCGTACAGCTCGGCCAGTTCGAGCTCATTGCCGTGCACGTCCTCGCCCAGCGGCTCGCCCGCGAGGCGCAGCGACTGGCCGCCCGCGTGCACGGTGGTGTCCCGGATCATCGAGAGCAGCACATCGTGCTTGTCCAGCCATGGGTCGGCGAGCGTCAGTTCGGTGCCCCGGCCGGTGATGCCGTAATTGGTGTACGCGGCGGTGCGCACGGCGGTCACCCGGGTCGTCACCAGCGCCAGATTCTTGTCGCCGGGGATGCCGTCGGGTCCCTCCGCCCCCTTGCGGGGGCGTTCGACGGCCACCCAGCTCCCCACCGTGATCCCGTCCTGCACCGAATCGAGGGGCAGCACATGAAGGTCGGCGCGCTCGGGCACGGTCACGATGCCGACCTCGACATTCGCCGGCTCACCGCCCACGGTGTAGCGCACGTGCACCTCGAAGCCGCCGTGGGCGGCCCGCTTGTACTCGCCTGGGGACAGATACCAGTCCAGCGGTTCCCCGTTCTGCACGCCGACATGGACCCGTCCGTCCTCGCCGGGCCGGGACACGAACAGCTTCAGCTCCGGCAGACCCGACTCCAACTGGGCTGTCACACCCGGCTCCTGGGAGTCGGCCGGGCGCCGCGCCAGCCAGCTCAGATCCCGGTCCTGCGCGGAACGGGTCATCAGCGTGACCCGTCCCGGCGGCAGCTCGAAGCTGGTCTCCGCGGGCAGATTCTTGGAACGCTGAGCCGAGGAACCCAGCTCCGTGTGCTGGAACTCGGCGCGTACGGGAACCCGGCCCGCCGCGTCGTACACCACCCGCATGGTCGTGAGCGAGGAGCCGTTGAGCGGCCAGTCCGTCTGCCGGATCACCCGGCCCCGCTCGTCCTGCACCGGCTTGAGGGGCGCGGTCGCGCCGAACGGCGCGGCGGTCACCCGCAGGGTCTGGAGTTCACGCAGCAGACCGGGCGCGGGAGCCGGTGCGGCGGCGGTTCCGGCTGTGCCGGGCGCGGTGGCGCCGCGCCAGGCCGCGTACAGTCCGTCCGCCACCCGGGGATCCAGCGCGGCGAGCATCTGCGCGCCGAGGTCCGAGCCGGACGCGAAGAGCGCCCCGGGATCGTACGCCCGCGCCCGGGAGCCCGGCGGCGGACCCGCGGTACGAGCGCGCAGGGCGGGCAGTACGGCGCCGAGCGCCCGCATCGCGGCCGAACTGTCCGGCGAGGGAACGGAGTCCGGCGGCACCGGCTGGGAGGGCGCCAATTCGCCCGCCCGCTCGATCAGTTCACCGACCACCGCCTCCAACCGCTCGAACCAGGCGGCCACTTCCTCGTACGGGGCGGCCACCGCCTGTGCCTCGGCGAGCCGTTCGTACGGATCCGCGAGCCGCCGGGCGAACCGCGCCGGGGTGGTGATGCCGTCCAGATCGGCGCGCAGCGGCGCCAGTACCTGCCTGTCGAACTCCTCGACGATCAGGCTGACCGGCCGGGGATGGGGACGGTCCGGAGTGGGCTCCCCGCCCTCGCCCTCGCGCTCGTCCTCGGCGATCCACTTTCGCAGCTCCGCCACCAGCTCGCTCAGCGTCGGCGGGGCGGACTGCGGCAGCCCGATCGCCGTCACATCGTCGTCCCGGTCGATCCTGATCCGTGCGACCGGCAGCAGCAGCCGGCGCCCGCCGCTGTCCGGCTCCTCCCCGCCGAAGACGAACAGCAGCCTGTCGCCGGTCTGGAGGGAGGTGCCGGTCCCCGCGATGTCGATCTCCGAGCGGCGGCGCAGATCGTCGGGGGTGAGACGGGTCGGGCGGCGCCTGCGGACCGCCAGTTCGTTCCAGGCCGAGCGGGCCATGAGGTCCTCGCTCGTCTCGAAGGCCTGCGACTCCTCGGTCGCGGAGGCGGGCACGCTGTTGCTGCGCGCCCCGCGCGGGATCAGCACCGGCAGGTCCGCCGCCCGCGGATCGCGGTCCAGTGTGTACGTCAGATGGGCGTCCGCCGCGATCCCGGGCCGCGGCCGGTGCCCGACCAGACGCCCCAGCAGCACCAGCGAGCGGTGGTCGTCGGCGGTGCGCAGATAGCCCTCGTCGGCGATCCGCTCGGAGTGGAAGGTCAGCAGATCGCCCACGACCGCCCAGGAGTCCAGCAGCCCGATCGCCGGGTCGTCGGGGGTACGGACGGTCAGCCCGCGCAGCGCCGGATAAGCAGGGGAGGCGAGCCGGTCGAGCATCGCCGCCAGGAACGAGCCGTACTCACCGACCCGGTAGTCGAGGGCCGAGCGGCCCGGCGGGTTGTGGAGGGGCGCGGGAGCGTGCCGCTCGTCGTGCCCGCCGCAGCCGCAGCCGGCGTGTGTGCGGGTCATCGCGGACCTCCGCCCAGTTCGATCGTCAGTCGGCCGTGCTCCGGCCGGTCCGGGTCGTTGTCGCAGCGCGCGACCTCCAGCGGGCCGAGCCCCAGCACACCCGCTTCCAGCGCGATGCCGTCGAGGGGGTCGTCGTCGAAGAGCCGGCTCAGCCGGGTCACCCGTACGCTCTCCACGCCCTGGACGGCCGCGGCCGTGGCCACCAGTCGGCTGAGCCGCACCGGTTCGCCGAAGGGCAGCGCGTCGGGGTGGAAGAAGCCGAGCCGCCCGCCGGACAGCCGCCCGCTGCCCAGCAGCCCGTACAGCTCCGCCAGGATCTGCCCGTGCTGCCGGCCGGGCGCGGCACACACCGCGAGGACGATGTCCAGCGGTACGGCACGGGCGGGGCCGACCACCAGATCGTGGCCGATCCGGCGGTAGCTCTCCAGGGCGTACGACACCGAGTCGAGCAGTTCCGGGGAGGGCTCGGCGGAGCCCAGCGCGTCCACGGCGACATGCGCCTCCTGGACACTGCCGGTCCAGCGGATCTCCGCCGCCGCCCGCGCCACTCCCGGGAGCCTCGACGCCAGCGCCGCGTAGTCCTCGGCGGTGACGGCCCGCAGCCGTGCGCGCTTCAGATCGAGCGGGGCCAACTGCCGTACCTGCTCCACAGGTTCGGGCTCGGTGCCGCCGACTGCGGGGAGTGGATTGCGTACCCCTGCCACCGGCATCGGGTCACCGGCGTCGGTCGCGTCGGGATCACGGACCAGTACGAGATGGTTGATGGCCTCCGCGCCGACATTGCCCGCCGTACCGCCGCCGAGGCGGTAGCGCAGCTCCAGCGCGGCGCCCGGCCTCGGCCGCGCGCCGTGCCGTCCGTCGCCGAAGCGCAGGGCGATCCGGCCGTCGTCCTCCAGCTCACCGACGAAGTGGCGGTCGCGGGGGCCGCTGGTGAGCAGATCGCGCCGGGGAGTCCAGCGCTCGTCGCCGTCCGCCACGGTCACCGCGGGCAGCGCGGCTCTGGGGTCCTGGACGAGCGCGGCGGCGGGGCCGCGCAGCACCGGCTCGCCGGGGTGCAGTCCGGCCGCGTACGCACCGCCCCAGGTGTGCGCGATCTCCCAGGCGATCCCGCCGTCCAGCACCGTCCCCGCACGGGCACGTGCCGTCAGCACCTCAAGGCGGCGCAGCTTCGCCGCCAACAGCCGCTCGCTCCGGTGCAGCAGCTCGCGCAGCGCGCGGACCGGATGGCGGCGGAGTTCGAGCCGCTCCAGCAGCTGTAACCCGAACAGCACGGTCAGTTCGGCGACTTCGGGCTCGGCGAGGCCGTCGCGGTCGCGGGCGCTACGCCACAGCTCCACCAGCCGCTGCCGGACCCGTCCCGGGATGGACGCCAGCCGGTCGGCCTGCCCGGCCGAGACCTGGCGGGGTTCGGGGAACGGTACGGCCTGGACGACCGGCGAGCGGCCCAGTACCGGCCGGAAGCGCGGCCGGATCCCCGGATAGGTGACCTGGGCCAGCAGGGCGCCGAGCGCCTCCGCCTGGGCGTAGGCGGTGCCGGGGACGACCTTCTCGGTCCGCCGGCCGACGCTCTCCAGGCCGAGACCGGCCCGTACGGTCGCGTCCTCGCCGGCCACGGTGAACAGCTCACGGATCTGATGCGCCGTCAGCGAACGGCCGTGACGCGTCCGGTCCAGAAGGGAGTTGATGAGAGCGGCCGTCGCATTTCCCGCGTTCCGGTCCCAGCAGCCGAAGCCCGGCGGATCACAGGAGCCGGGTACGGCGGGCGCGGGCGGCACGGTGACCGTCTCGGACCCGCCTCCGTATGTCTCGGACCCGCCTCCGTGCGTGTCGCGTTCGTTTCCGTGCGTGTCGGATTCGCTTCCGTGGAAGGCCGGCGACCAGCCGTGGTCGACGAGCACCACATTGCCGCGCGCCACACTCACATCCCCGACCGGTTCACAGTCCGGGCCACCGCGGGTGGCCAGACAGAAGGGGAAGGCGAGCGCGTCCTCCCGTGCCCAGGTGACCTCCAGGACAGGCTGGTCCGCCAGCCGGTCCACCAGCGGAGTGACCGAAGTGAGGCGTACGGCCTGCCGGTGCGCGGGATCGGCGTCACCGGGCGTACCGGAGCGCGGCCCCCGTACCTCCTCGAACAGCAGCAGATCGCCCGGCGCCAGATCCAGCGCGCGGTTCTCGCACCTCTCGTCCGTCCACTCGTCTCTCAGTGTCGCGGCGGTGGCACCGGCGGGCAGCGAACACACGTCGTCGCCCCAGGTCCAGAAACGGATGGTGTTGTGCGCCGGGCGCAGCACCAGCGGCTCCTCGGCCACCAGCGGTTCGAACACCTCCACCGAACCGCGCTCCTCCAGCGCCGCCAGATCCCGGTCGTCGATGACAGTGCCGATCTCGGGCCGGTCGCGCGGGCCCAGCGTACGGACATCGACCGCGGCGAAGCGGAACGTACCGGGCGGCAGGGTCAGTTGACGTACGGTCTCGACGGCGACGAACGCGCGGGCGTTGCACCCGTTGTGCATCGGATAGTCGATGAGCCGCACATGACGGCGTACGGAGACCCGGCGGCGGGCCGTGTCGAGATACGCCTCGGTGGCGACCGCGTCCTGCTGGTAACTGATCCGGTCGGCGGTGTGCGCGAGGAGTTCGACCAGTGTGATGCCGAGATCGGCGGCATTGCGCTCGGTCCACGCGGGAGTGGTGAGTGCCAGCCGGTCCAGGATCAGCCGGCGGATCGTGTCGTAGTCGCGCGCGGTGTAGTCGATGACCGGTGAGGGCGGGTACGGGAGGCGGGGGCCGGGGCCGTGGTCCGCGCGGTCGAAGGGGACGACGGGGCCGGGGGAGTCGGGGCGGAAGGTGAACTCGGCCTGGAAATAACGCTGATCGAAGCCGGGAAACGGCTCGGTGCCCGGCCGGCCGTACGGATCGGTGTCGACGAGCGAGAGCCGGTAGCGGGAACTGTCGCCGGTACGGTCCAGCGTGACGTACAGCCGGTCGTCCAGCTCCGGGTCCTCCTCCCGCTCGACGGCCACCTCGACCGCCTCGATACCGGTGATCCGCCGGCCGCCGTCGATCCGTACGTTCTCCGGGGACACACCGTGGGGTGCCTTGCCGAGGAAGGTGACGGTGAGGGTCAGCCCGTCGTCACCGGCCTCGACCGCGTCGACACCGCCGAGGCGCGCGGCACGGACTCCGGCGCGGCGGCTGTCCGTACGGCACACCAGCGGGCCGCCGGGCTGCGGATTGCCGACGTCGCTCATACCGGGCCGCTCCCCTCGAACACCTCGTCGCGCCGGCTCGCGGTGGAGCGCACCACGTACCGCAGATACACCCGCACCACGTTCTCCTCGCTCACCACGTCCAGCGCCTCCACCTCGATGAGCTCACCCAGCCAGCGCTGGAGCGAGGCCTGTACGGACAGCTCCAGGGCGGAGGCGAGTTCCGGGCTGTTCGGGGTGAAGACCAGATCGAGCAGTCCGCACCCGAAATCGGGCCGCATCACACGCTCGCCGGGGGAGGTGAAGAGCAACTGCTCGATCAGATCGCGCACATGGGCGTCGTACGCGGCATGCGCGGTGCGTCCGCGCCGGTCGGTACGGAAGGGGAAGGCGATGTCGCTCCGTACCGTCGTCATCGTGACGACACCTCCCGCGAGGCCGCGTGGCCGACGACCGGCGGACCCTGCGGCACCAGCGCGGCGCTGAAACAGACCGCGCCCGTGGTGTGGAGCAGTACGGGCGCGCCGTCGATCAGCACACTGTCGCGGTCCGGCGTCCAGCGGACGGAGACGCATGGGCGCGGTACGCCGTCGACGGTGTGCCGGCAGCCGCTGACCGTGAAGACATCGGTCGCGGTGGGCACGGGCCGGCCGTCGATCCGTACCGCGGACGACGGGGCGGCGGGGAGTGAAACCCGGCCGCCGTGCGGGCAGTTGATGGCGGACCCGCCGTTCACGAGATTGCCGTTGCCGGACAAGACTCTTCTCCCCGTTCTGTCGGTCCTCGTTCTGTGCGTCCTCATCGCTGTTCTGCTGGTCCTCATCGCTGTCGCCGCTATCGCTTCTTCGGCACGATCAGCCGACCCTCGTTGATGTTGACCTCGTCGCCGATCAGCACGATCGAGGCGCCCTTGCCGTTGCCGACGGTCACTCCCTTCTCGTCGATCTGGATGAACGCCCCGCCCTTGGCCTCCAGCAGAATCCCCGTACCGCCCGGCACGTCCGACATGACCAGCTTGTGATCGCCGGGCGTCTGGATCACCACCGGCTGGGACCCGGGCAGTTCGGCGCTCGCCCGGGGCGGCAGCTCGGCGGCGTCCCCGTACCAGCAACCGGTCCAGACCGGGAAACTGGCGTCGCCCTGCTCGAACTCGATCCACACGCCCGCGCCGATCTCCGGCACGGCGTACTGACCCGACCGGCGCCCGGTGAACGGCAGGCAGGGCAGCGCCCAGGTGGACGCCTCGTCGCCGAGCACGTCGGGGACCTGCGCGGTGATCCGTCCGAGCTTGAGCGGGTCCTTGTTGTCGATGACCCGGCCCCGGAACTTGCCGAGGAAGCGGTTGCTGTTCGGTGCCGCCATACGGAATTCTCCTGGTCCTTACGGGCGTACGGTCCCGCTGCGGGCGATCAGCCCCTCGCGGGAGAGCGTGAAGTTCTGCTGGTACGAGCCGGGCCTGAGGTTGTGCGTCACGGACTTGACGTAGTAGTCGCCGTCGTACGTCACCCCGGCGCCCCGCACCCCGACCAGCTCGCGCGGACGCAGCACGTACCCGTGGCGGTTGACGTCCAGCGATCCGGAGCCAGAGATGGCGTCGGCGGAGGTGGCGGCCCTGGCGAGCGCGGTGGCCTCCGCCTGCCCCTGGTCCATCTTGGCGGTGCCGGAGAGCGTTCTGCGTTTGAGCGCGGGGGTGGCGCGCCGTCCGAGCGGCGGCCGGAGCGGGCTGATGTCGGGCTGGGCGAGCAGGGTGGAATCGCGCGACTTGGGGTCCTGCACACGCGCTTGCGGTTCCTCGCGGGCGGTTCCGTCGTACGCGAAAGTGAGCTGGTCGACGGTGGAGTTGTTGTCCATATTGACGTTGAGCGCGTGCTGCCGTTGACCGAGGCGCTGTTCGGGCCCCCAGAACGCGGTGGAGCGGCCGGGAACGGGCCCGGGATCGAGATAGAACGTGAACCCGTTGGCCTTGGCCAGGTCGTTCACGTACTGGAGATCGGTCCCGGTCTGATAGTCCACGCGGCGCTGCTCGTTGGGCGGCTGCTGGATCTGCTCGCGGATGATGCGCGTGTCGATCCCGTAGTCGGCGTACTTGGCGAGGATCCGCTCGACGCGCTGCGAGGGCGCGAGATTGGGATACCGGTCCGTCCGCTCTTCGAGGTCCAGCAGCAGGGTGAGGTCCTCGCCCGTGACGGTGAGGGTGGTCTGCCCCGGCTGGTTGCTGGCGCCGACCTCCTGCCGCACGATCAGCCCGTCGAGCAGTACGGTGGGCGTCCCTTTGACGGTGGCCGTGACGATCACCCGAGTCCGAGGATCGAAATACCCCTCGGGCAGCAGCCGTTGGCTGATCACCCCCTTCTTGGTCAGATCGAACGCGATCTGAAATCCGCTCCGTTCCCCGGCGGTCGTGGTGATCTGCGCGGAGAGCAGCGCCTCGGTCACCTCGGCGGGCACGGGCCGGGTGAGCTTGGGACCCATGTGGAGGGTGAGGTGTACGGGCCCGTTCCCGATGGGTTCGTCAGCCACGGAACCCACCTGGCAGCGGAATCTCGATGACGCGCCCCGGCTCGCATGTCAGCTCGCCCGGATCGAGGACCGGATTGGCATCGGCGATCTGCCACCACTGCCTGGGATCCCCGAAGTACCGCTGCCCGAGCTGATCGGGCCGCTCGCCACTGCTGACGGTGTGCGGCGCGGTCTCGTCGCCGCTCTGGGGCAGGGGTGGCAGCAACCGCCGTTTGGCGTACCGGACTTCGGTCCCGTCCGCCATGCGGTACACCCCGATCTCGGCGTCGTGATACCGACTGGACCGGGGATACGGATGGGCCCCGGGTATCCCGTCCCAGGCACTCTCATAGGGCTCGACCATGTGTCCGCTACCTCCCCGTCCCGATCCCGCCACTGAGCCCGAGGCTCCCGAACTGCCCACCGACGGCGGCCCCGGCGAGCCGTTCCTTCTGCGCGAGGTGCGCGAGATACAACTCGGCCCCGCGATGCCCGGCCGGCAGATCACTGACGGTCAGCACCTTCAGCCCTATGCTGAGCGAGGCCCGGATGGGATTCAGATTCACGTCGAACGCCGACTCGTTGACGGACAACTCGGTGAGCCGCACGGGCATCACCCGCTTGCTCCCCCAGGTGAAGAGCGTCAGCGGCGTCTCGATGGGACTGATCTCGATGGACCCGTTCTGCGCGAGCCGCGAGGCGGCCCGGAGCTGCGCGGTGGTGGGCTGCACGAGCATCTCCAGCACGGCGAGCTGAGGATGAATCCCATCGGGAGCGGCGACATCGAGCTGATCAGTGGCATCGATCTCGGCGGTGAACTTCCACGTCTCCTGCGCCGGCCCCTTGAGCCGCAGGGCTTCGTTCCGGTCCCCGCTTCCACTGCCACCCCCGCCGGAGTCACTGCTGCCCCCGGCGGCTTGGGGCGCGACGGAGCGTTCGAGGGTGTCGGGATTGAACTGGAGGACGATGATGCGCTGCGGGGTACCGCGCTCGGGGTCGACGATGACGATGCCGGACCGGATGGGTTTGGGTATGTCCGCGTAACGGCTCACAGTCGTTCCTCCAGCCGGGCCCGCAGATCCGAGTAGTCGTATGCGGGAAAGAGTTTCGGGAACACGTCCAACATGGTGGACAGGTCATCCGCGACACCCCCGAGGCCGGTGTCGGTGAGGTCTACGTCGGCGTACAGGTACTGCCAGCCGTTCGTACCCTTGGTGACGAGGAGCGTGTCCAGGTACTGGGCGTAGTCGAGGTCCAGTCGGAGTTCGCTGTCGGAACTGTCGTAGTACCAGATCTCCGGCGAGAGGAGCCCGGTCGCGGTGGGCGGGACGCGCAGTGCAGCGAGGGTGCCTGCCCCGGTCCTGGGATGCTCGTCGAAGATACGGAACTCCGAGTAGAGAACGCGCCGTTCCGCGTCGACCTCCTCGTGGATCAAGTGCTCGCCGGTGGCGAACATGGCGGCGGAGAGATGACGCAGCGAGAATTCACCGCTGAGGCTTGACTCACCCCTCGTGAAACTCCAGTGACTAGAGATTCCGTCGAACCGGAGAAAGACACGCTGTAGTTCCGGAGCAAGTCGGATGCCGTGCCACTCCTCCAAGAGGGCAAAGGCATTCGGAGCCTCTCCGACGGCCTCTTCGATATCCCCCCTCTCCTCGTAAAAAACCTGCACCTCCGTGGCGTCCTGGAGTTCGTTCAGGATCCGGAGGTATCTGAGTTCCTGTTCCGTGAAGCGTGCCATGATCCCTTGGATTTCTACGTGAAGCGAATGTTGCCCTTCTTTTTGACGACTGCCTTGAGCTCCTTTTCGAAGTTCCTGAGCTTCCTCGGTGCGGTGGCGTTCAGGTTCCGCTTGTGCACCTTCAGGCGCACCATCAGCTGATAGATGTCGCGGTAGGGTGACTGGTCTCGTACGGCCAGCGCGAAGGCGCGGCTGACACCGAATTCGCTACTGATGGAGTCCGGACCTTTTCCGTTGATGTCGAATCTGGAATCCAGAGCTGTAGGGCGCTCGATGCCGTCGCGCGTGTAGTGGCCCTCGGCGGGCTGCTTCCGCCATGTGTTGCCCGTGGCCCCGTACTTGCCCCAGGACATGGAGATCTTTTTGGGAAAGTACTCGTCAGGAGCCGGATAGAAATTGACCGCGTAGTTGTACCAGATCATTTTCACCTGAGGGTCCTTGGTGATGGACTTGTGCGCCGGCAGTTCGATGCGGTACGCGAATCGGCTGTTGACAGCCGTGCCAGGGGCAGGCACGAGGTTGGACGCCGATGCCTTCCCGCCGAACTTCTCGGTGAACATGTGCATACGCACCCACGCCGTCTCGTTCCGGAGCTGAGGCGGTACCAGTTGCCAGCCGAGCGGAATCAGGTTGTTCCCGCGTGGTTTCTGTCCCTTGTGGTTCTTGATGGACTTGTTGATGCCTGTGGCCTGGAATCCCGCAGCGCGTACGCCGTCGGTGTAGGCAGGGAGAATCATCGGCAGCAGCGGTGGATCGTTCGGATCGACCTCGCGCAGCTCCAATAGCCCCGCCAGCCTGCGCAGGGCAATGTGCAGGGCCGAGTAGGCAGCTTGGCCGGTCGGGCTGTGAGCGGTCGTGCCCTTGGCCGGCAGTCTCCGCTGGATGCCCGCCGTCACACGATGCTCCGCCCACGCGGAACGAATGGATGCCAGTTGGCGGTCCCGGCGGTCGGGGGCGTCCTCGATCTGCCTGGCCTCGCCTTCCCACTCCTTGAGGTACCTCTCGACCGGGTCGGTCTGGCTGCGTACCACCATCTCGGCACCGGGGCCTCGCCCACGGAACATCAGGGTGTGCGTCTCCCCGTCCAGGTTGCGGAAGACCACTCTCGGCATCTCCTGCTCACGCGTTCGCTCCTGCGGCCTGCGCTCTTCCCGGCGCCGCCGGTCGTGCTGCCCCTCCTGCCGACGCCGCCATCGGTCCAGCAGGCGACGCAGCCGGTCGTTCAGGCGGCTGCCGATCCTGCGACGGGTTTTGCCGTAGAGCCTGCGGCCGGCGCGACGTGCCCTGTTGACGGCCGACTTGATGGTCTGGCGGGCACGTCGGAGCGGCCGGCGCCGGGGGCGGTCCCCGGGGCGTCGGTCCTTGTCGGTGTCGCGGCGCCGCTCGTCCCTGCGGTCGTCGTCCCGGCGGCGGTCGTCCGGTCGTCGGCGGTCCTCGCGGCGGGTGTTCCTGGGGTCGCGGTCCCGGTCGCGGTCGTTCGTACGGTCCGAGTCGGGACGACGCCGATCGGGGCGGAGCGTGTCCCGGGCCGGGCCGCGGCGCGTGGGCCTGCTCGTGGGGCCGTCCCGGTCCTCGTCGCGTGTCCTGCGCTCCGCGTCCCGCGCCCGCCTCCTCGCCGCGTTGACCTCCCGGCCGTCCTCACGTCGCGTCTCGTCGTCGTGGCGCTCCTTCGGGCGTGTCGTGTGCGAGGGGCGCGGCTTCTTCTCCGGGGAGGAGCGCTTGCCGGGGCTGGGCTTCGGCCGGGGACGGGACGTCTGGTCCGCTGTCGGCTTGCGGGGTGCCGGGCGGTCGGTGGCGGGGCGGTCGGTGGCCGGACGGTCGGTCGTCGGGGTGCGGTCGTCCGCAGCCGTGGCGGGCTCGTCGTTCCTGGGTTTGCCGGGCGGGTCCGGCTGGCCCGGAGAGTCGGACGGTCCCGGCTTCTTCTTGCGCAGGTTCTTCAGCATGTCGCCGAGCCGGTCGGCCACCTTGCCCATGAACCGGCCGACGCCCTCGATCAGGAACTGGTACACCAGCTCCAGCAGCGCGACGACCCCCGCCGCGACCGCCTTCGCGAAGGGCAGCGCGCCGTTGCCGCTCTTGACCGACTTCAGAAAGTCCATGAAGAGCCCGAAGGCGGCGAGGATCTCGCTGAGCGCCCCCCAGGCCGTCTGCAGGGCGTCGATGATCGCCATGACCCAGCCTGCGCCGGGGATGAGCTTGGCGACGACCTTCTCGACGACCAGGACGCCGATGATGAGCGGCAGTTGCGGCAGGGCCTCGTCCCAAGCCATCTGGCCCATCTGCTCTGCGGTGACCCCGCCGTCCAGCAGTTCCTGGAAATCCTCCATCGGGATGCCGATGATCTCCTGGACCTTCTGGTTGAACCAGGCTTTGACCGCGGTCTTGATCTCCTCGAAGAGGTGGTCCTGCGCCCCGGTCTCCGCGGCGGCCCCCGCCTTGCTGATCCAGTCGCCCGGATCGGAGACGATGTCGTTGAAGATGGCGGCCCACTCGCCGAGCCCCTGTACAACGGCCGCGCCGAACTCCAGCGCGCCGACGGTCACGGTCTCCGCCATGTCTACGGCCGCCAGCAGCCCCGTCTCCAGCAGGTCCAGCCCCGCGACCAGAGCGTCGCACAGGCCGTCGAGCAGCTTGCCAGCGACTTCCTTGAGAGCGTCGGCGAACTCGTTGACCTTCTCCACGGCCCAGTCGCGCGCGCCGTCGATGGTGTTGCGCCACTTGTCGCGCATCGCCGGGTAGTCGGCGAGGAGTTCGTCGCCGAGGGCGATCAGGGCGTCGGCGAAGACGTTGATCTGGTCGATGACCCAGTTGCGGGCGTCGTCGATGAGCTGGAAGACCGCCTGCTTGAACCTGTCGATGAGGTCGGTGACGACCCGACGCGCCTCCTCGAAGACCGTCTTGATGGCGTTCTTGAGTTCCTCGAAGAATTCCTTCAGCTTCTCGATGGCCTCTTCGAGCCAGTTGTCCGCGTCGCTCTTGCCCTCGTCCTGCTTCTCCTCGGCCTCCCGCTCGGCGTCGTTCTGCGTGTCCGTGATCCTCTGGTTGTCGTCCTCGGTGCGCTTGTCGACGTCCTCGTCGGTCTCCTTCTCCTTGTCCGTGATGTCCTGGCGGACCTTCTCGTACTTCTTGCCCTTCTTGCCGTCGATCTCCGCGACCTTGTCGTCCTGTTCCTTGCGCCACTGGTCACGGGAGTCGGCGATGTCGGTGCGGCCTTTGTCGCGGGCGTCCGACTGCTTCTCGCTGCTGACATCGACCTCGCGCTTGAGGTCCTGGTCGTGCTTCTGCCGGTCCTGCTGAGCCTTCTGATCCTTGGTCCGGCGCTCCTGTCCCATCTTCTGCCGGCCCTCGGTGAAGCCCGCCTGGATCTGCGGGCCGCGGTCGTGCTCGGCCACGGCGGAGGCGGACTCGATGGGCACGCCCCCGGACACCGACCGAGGGCCGCTTCCCTTCGCGGTCTTCTTCCCGCCGGACACCTTGCCGGTCAGGGTCTCCCCGGGCACGTCCGGATAGATCTGGTCCTCGCCCATCGGCAGGCCCGCGTCCGTACGGCCCGACTGATGCAGCTCGTTCTTCCGCTCGTCCAGCTTCCGGCTCTGCTCGTCCGTGCGCTGTGGATCGGAGTCGTCCTCCAGCGGGAGCCTGGGCGCATCGCCCACCTTGGCGTTCCGCAGCCCCTCGTCCTTGGTGGGGAGCCCCAGGATCGAGTCGATCAGATCGTCGAGCGGCAGGATCTCCTTCAGGAGGCTGCCGAACAACTGGGCGCCGATCGTCACGGCGATGTCCCACCAACTGGGCTCCGGCACGTTCGAACCCGGCAGCTCGCCCTCCGGTTTCTGCTCACCGGTGATCTCGGGCGTGCTGCCCTGCGCCGCCTGGGTACGGGCCACCTTGGCGTTGGTGTACGTGCCGGGGGCCGCCACCGTCGGGCCGCCCGGCACCGTCCTCGGGGAGCCCGACGGGCGCCGCGTCTTCGGCGGCGCCTTGCGCAGCGTCGTCCGCTCCTTGTCGACCGAACGGCCGACCGCGCCGTCGACGCCCTTCAGCGTCTCCAGTGCCTGGTGCGGCTTGAGCCCCGCCGCGGTGGCCAGCCCCGATTCGGGCGTGGCGTTCGAGACATCGGGTGCCGGAGCTTCCTTCTTGGCCTTCCCCGCGCCGGACCCGCCGGCCCGGCCGCCGCCACGACCGGCCCGCCCGGGAGCCGGGGCGGAGGCCGAGGCCGAGCGGCTGCCGCCCCCGCCGCCTCCGCCCCGGCGGACGGTTTTCGCCGCCTGCCGGGCGGCCTGACGCTTGGCCCCCGTCGGCCTTGCCCGGGGACCCGCCCCCGTGGACCCGGCGCGTGGCGCCCCGGTGGCCTTGGGGGAGTTGGCCTTCGCCTCCTGGCCGGCCATGGGCGCGGGACCGTTGCCCGGCGCCGGCGCCGGGGCGGAAACCGGCCCCGGCGCAGAGACCTTGTCCGGGCCGCTCTGCGGGGCGGGGGAGGTGGCAGGACCCTTGCCCTCGGTGACGTCCTGGTCGGCGGGGACAGCACTGGGCCCGGGGGCGGGCGTTTCCTGCCCGGTGTTCCCGCCGCCCCCGGCTCGGTCCGTACCCGTCTCGGCGGTCCCCCCGGACCCGGCGTCGGTCTCCGTCCCGGCCGTCCCGGCAGCGCTCTGGCTGTCGGCGGCGCGGCCCGACTCCCTGGCCGTATCCGCCTGGCCGCTTCCGTCCGCCCCCGCGGCCCTGCTCTCCGCCGCGGAACCGGACGAGGCCGTGCCGGCTCCCTGGCTACGGGCGTCCTCACCGGCCTTGTCCAACTGCCGAGGGGCAGCCGTCTCGCCGGGCCCGGAGACCGCTCCGCCCCCCGCGCCATCGGCGGTACGAGCCTCCTCGTCCCGCCTTTCGGCTTCGGCGTCCTCCCCGCGTTCCTCCGTTTGCTTCTTCTCCCACCGCGTTTCGGCGGAATCAGTCATGGGGGTCGCGGTCGGCCCAGAGCCCGCCAACCCGGAGTCGCCTGCCCCGCTGTTTTCTGTGGAGCCGAGGTCCTGATCGGCGGAGCTGACACCGAGGAGGTCCTGGATGGCGCGCCTCTCGGACTCCTCCTCGGCCTCGGAACGTGAGGGACTGTCCTGGGGCGTGTCGGATTCGGTCTGGTCCTGTACCGCGTCCGGCGCCAATTCGGCAGTCGTGGACGGAAGGCTGGGCCGAGCGGCCGTTCCCTTCCGCCGTTCCTCGACGAGGCTCGGGTTCTTGGCCGCATCCGTGTACCCGACGAGGTCGATGCCGGGAACGGGTACGTCACCTCTGCCCGCTTCCTCGTCCGCCGCCGCGTCCCCCTGCTCCTCGGCGCCGTCCGCGGACTCCGACTCCAGCCCCAACGGCTCGTCGTCGGTGCCTTCTTCGTTCTCCGGATCGCCCGCAGCGCGAGCTGTGCCGGGGTCACCGCCGGTCCTGGCCTTCTCGCCGGGTTCGGCACCGCTCCTGTCCACGGCTGCCGGGGCAGCCGCGGCACCCCTGCTGACGGCGGGGCTCCCGGCCGGGCCTTCGGTTTGCTGCGGCTCCTGTTCCGCAGCCTGCTGTTCCTGCTCCTGAGCGGTGGCCTCCTCCTCCGGACCTGACGACTCCCGCTCCTCCTCCGCACCCGCTTCGTCCTTCGGCGCATCCCTCTCGGCAGAGGCGTTCCTGTCCTCCTGCCGCTCCTGGGACCGGTCCTGCTGCCGTGCGGCGGCCTCTCCACGGTCCTGGCTCGCCGCCTGTTCCGGAGACGTGGTGTTCCCGTCCGCGCCAGCCCCTCCCCGTCCTCCAGGCGCGGTCGACTCTTCGGCCGTCTCACCGTCTCCGGTGGACTTCCCGTCCTCTCCCTGCGGACCAGGCTCGCGCCGGCCGTGACCGGTGCCCTCCGTCGGCTGCCGCTTCTCCTCGGCAGACTCGCGCTCACGTTCCTGTGCGATGTCCTCGGCCTCGCCGGGGACCGCCTCGGGGGCACCGGTGGCCGCCAGTGGCAACGGCCCCTGCTGCTCAGTCTCGTCGACCAAGTCCAGCAGCCGGTCGAGTACGGGGGTGGTCAGCCGCAGTTCCAGTCGATCGAGGACAAGGTCCTGCACCTGCGGCGCCATCCGCGCAAGTTGGAGCCGCACCCGACCCGACCGGTCCTCCGGGTCGCCCCGCAACGAGCGCACCACCCCGTGCGCCAGGCGGTCGAGCAGTGTCGCGGGGTCCAGTTCCTCCATGCGGCGGCGGTCGGCGTCGACCGTCGCGTAGCGGAGCCAGCCGGGGGTGGACTGGCCCTTCTCGACCGTCGAAGGCTCCTCGTCCCGGGCGTGTAATCCGTCCCGTACGAGATCGCGCGCCGTCGACTCCGCCTCCTGTTCGATCGCCTGCTGCGGCAGGCTCACCGCGCCCAGGTCGCGGCCCGCGCGGAGGGTGCCCAGGCCGTGCGGGTTCTGGACCGTGTGCAGGAGTTCGTGGGCGAGCAGGCGTTGGCCGTCCGCCGTGCCCGATACGTACGCGCCCTCGCGGAAGAAGATGTCCTGGCCGACGGCGACCGCGTCCGCGCCCAGCAGTTCCGTGAGCGCGCCCGCGTCGCGGTCGGTGTGCAGCCGCACCTGGCCGAAGTCGTGGCCGAGCCGTTCCTCCAGCTCCCGCCGTACGCCCGGATCCAGCGGCTGGCCCGCGCCGCTGACGATGTTCTTCGGCTCGGGCGCGGCGGATCTGGCCCGCTCCTTGCGCTTGCTCCGCCGTTCGGTACGGGCCGCCTCGGCGTCCTGGGACGCGCTGCGGGACGACGTACTCATCGTGGTTCACCCCGCCCCGACAGACCCGCGTGCACCGCGCGCGCCAGCGCCTCGCCCAGCCGGCCCGGCGAAGTGGTCGCGGGCAGCGGCGGCAGTCCGGACAGGGCGTCCAGGGTCCGGCCGCCGTCGGCCGCCAGCGGCACGCCGCGTTCCCTTACGAGCCGGGCCAGTTCGGCTTGGAACGCCGCCGACACCCGCTCGGGGTCCAGCCGTTCGAAACCGTCGAGCACCAGCTCGCCGATGTCCACCCGTACCTCGGACGACGACATACGCCGTGCCTCGTTCAGACCCATCCGTGGACCTCCGAGGGCGTCAAGGAGCGGTCCAGCTTGAGGTATTCGGTACGTGCCGCCTCCAGCATGTGCCGCATCTGGAGCCGGCCGCCCTCCTCCGCCGCGAGGAAGGCGCCCGACAGCGCGATATTGCGGATCGAGCCGCCCGCCACGGTCAGCCGGGCGAGCCGCTCCGGATCGATGTCCTTCAGCGGCGCCCGCGCGGGCAGCACACGCCGCCAGATCTCGACGCGTTCGCTCTCGCCGGGGAACGGGAAGTCCACCACGAACCGGATCCGACGCATGAACGCCGTGTCCAGCGCCTGCTTCATGTTCGTGGTCAGGATCGCCAGACCCCGGTACGCCTCCATCCGCATCAGCAGATAGCTGACTTCGAGATTCGCGTACCGGTCGTGGCTGTCCTTGACCTCACTGCGCTTGCCGAAGAGCGCGTCCGCCTCGTCGAACAGCAGCAGCGCGCCGCCGCGTTCGGCCGCGTCGAACACCCGGCGCAGGTTCTTCTCGGTCTCGCCGATGTACTTGCTGACCACCTGCGACAGATCGATGACGAACAGATCGAGACCCAGCTCGCGCGCCATCACCTCGGCGGCCAGGGTCTTCCCGGTGCCGGAGCCGCCCGCGAACAGCGCGGTGACACCGAGGCCCCGGCGCAGCGTCGCCGCGAAGCCCCACTCCTGGTAGACGGTGGCCCGCTGCCGTACATGCGCGACGATCTCCCGCAGGATCCTCGACTGCCGCTCCGCGAGCACCAAGTCGTCCCAGCCGGCCCGTGGTTCGAGGCGCCGGCCCAGCTCGTCCATGCCCATCCGGGCCTCGGCCAGGCCGGCTTGCCAGGCCAGCGCCGCGGCGTCCGGCCCGTCCTCACCCGGCAGGTCCCGTACGACGGCCGCGGCGGCGGAGCGGACGAGATACGGCGGGAGCGCGAACTGCTCGACCAGGTCCCGCAGTTCGTCCTCCGACACCTCCGGTACGCCCGCGAACGCGTCCGCCCACACACCGAGCTGCTCGTCGGGACCGAGCGCCGGTACGGTGACCCGCGCGCCGCGCGGACCGGCGCCGGCCCGGGGATCGGTGCTGGAGACGACCAGTGGTACGGCCGCGCTCTCGATGAACGCGTCGGTGGCGGCGGCCTGTTCACGGTCCAGCTCACCGGTCTCCAGCAGCAGCGCGGCGGGCAGCAGGACCGCCTCGCGCTGCCAGAGCCGAGCGAGCCGGTCGCGTTCGGCCGGAGCTGACGGAATGTCAGCGGCGGCCATCGTGTACAGGCCGAGCCCCGCACGACGGGCCGCCGCCGCGGCTATCTCGGCACGGGACCGCGGGTCGCCGCCGACCAGTTCGGCGCGGCGCGGGCTGTACGGTCCGGTGGCCGCCCAGCTCGCGGCGACCCGGGCCGCCGCCAGGTCGTACGAAGGGGGGAGGCTGTCCGGCGCGGGTGTCCGGCGCAGCAGGCCGTGCAGCCGGGCGTCCAAGTACGGCGAGCCGACGAGGAAATGCAGGATGCGCTCGTCGAGCCGGAGCCGCGAGGTGGTCAGCCGCGACTCGTCGTCCAGCTCGACGATCCGCCAGCGGCGCAGTGGCGCGACGGGCGTGAGCGCACTCCAGTGCGGCTCGCCCAGCGCGGCGAGGGCGAGCGAGAAGGTCGGATGCGCCCGCTCCGGATGACCGCTCGCGGCGGCGCAACGGCTGCCGGTGGTGGGGTCCAGCTCGGCGGCGGCGGTGAGCAGGACGACATCCCGCTCGAACGGACTGAGCCCGAAACAGGCGACAAGCGCGTCGAGGGACGCGGGCCCGGAGGGCACGCCCGTCTCGTCGTGCGAGGCGGCCCGCCCGGCCGCCTCCGGCGTGGGTGTGCCGCCGTTACGGGTGCGCTCGGCGTGTGCGTCGACGCGGGCCAGGACCGAACGCATGGCGGCGGCCAGTGTCCGGCCGTCCGTGCTCGCCTCGTCGTTGGTGCTCATGCCCTCACCCGCCCCCGTGTCGCGCACCGTGCCTCAGCTCTCCCCGCCGTCTTCGCCCGAGCCCGACCCGGCGCCCGAGCCCGAGTCCCTGCCCGAGTCCGATCCCGAGCCTGGCCCCGACCCCGCACCCGGCCCGGACCGCGTGCTCTTCCGGGTACGAGCAGTCGGCGCTGCCCGCTTGGTTGTCGTCTTGCGAGCCGCGCGCTTCTTGGCCGGCGTGGCAGCCGCAGACCCCGGCTCCCTGACCGGGTCTTCCACTGAAGGCGGCGCAGGCGCAGGCACTTGCACAGGTGCTGGCGTCGGCGCCGAAGGCCGTCCCGGTGCCCCCTCCGACCCCAGCGGCACCACCCGTACCGTCCGCTTCTCCACCGGCTTAGCCGCCACCGGCCGTTCGCGGCCCTCGATCAGCACCAGCGACGCCTGATACGCCACCGACAGCGAGTACGGCGTCTGGTGGAGCATCCCCCAGAGCTTCGACGTCTCGTCGATGTCCATCACCGTCGGTGTGAACCGCACCCGCTGCGCCGACACCGCCAGATCGCTGCCCGCGAGATGCGGGCGCTCCGCCGCCAGCTCGATCAACTCGTATGGCAGGAGCGGGAATTCGTGCAGAGTACGGACCACACATCCGATCAGGCGCTGGCCGATCAGCTCCGCCTCCTCGCCGTACGCGCTGATCAGATAGTGCAGATCCAGCGGCGCGGCGGGCCGGTTGAGCAGGGTGCCGTCCGAGGCACGCGTCGGCAGGTCGGTGTGGCGCATCGAGGCGTTCGGTGTGACCTGGTACAGGAAGACATTGATCGTCGGCTCGACCGGCGGCTCGGCGGGTGGTTTACGGGTCTCGACCTTGACCGCGATGTCCATCTCGGGGCCGAGGTTGCTCTCGATCAGCAGAGCCAGCGCCTGGGTGACCGTCGCGAGGGCAAGTGCGTTGCTCATGGCCTCAGTTCCTCGTCTCGCCGCGCGCGAGATAGGCGTCCAGCGTCAGTGCGGGCGCGGTCCGTCCCGTCTGCCCGGCCGGCGTACGTACAGAAGCTCCCGGCGCCACTGCCGCGCTCACCTCCAGCCGGCCGATCCGCACGTGGACGACTCGCTCCGGCGTCCGTGAAGCCCGCCGCCCCACCCCGTTCGCCGCCGCGCCCCGCGCCACCGCTGTGTCGGCGTCGCGCGGCCGCGCACGAACCGGGGCGTCGGCCGCCGGAGCGACCGGGGCACGCGGTACGGTCCCGGCCCCGGGTGCCCGTACCGGACCGGGCACCGGGGGCACCGGCGCCCGCCCGGCCGCGCGCGGACCCTCCGTCGCCGAGGGCCGCGGTCCCGGAACCACGGTCGCCGAAGGCCGCAGCACCGGCCCGGCGTTCGGCGGAGGGACCACGGCCGGCCGCCCGGGCTCGCCGGGCCGCGCGGGCTCCGTCCGTACGACCGTGTGCCGGTCGGTCCGCACCTCGCGCTCCAGGCGCACCGACTCCACCGGCCCGAAGGCGGGTCGGGGCGCGGCCGGGATCAGCGCGGCCGGCTCGTCCGGCTCCGGCAGGCCCGTCCGTACCGCCTCGGGCCGCTCGTACGGACCCGGCAGCCGGGGCCGTACCCGCACCGCGTCCCCGGCGCCGCCCGCGGCGGACCCCGGTGCGTACCGGGCCAGCAGCCGGTCGAAGTAGTCAGCCATCCGCGCACAGCTCCAGGTAGTAGCGGCGCCGCAGCGGGCTGAGCGCCAGGATCTCCGGTTCGCTCCACCCGTAGGCGGAGGCCAGCAGATGGACATCGAGCATCAAGTCCCGTGCCCAGCAGTCCAGTTCGGTCCACAGATACGAGGTGATGTCCAGCTCGGCCGGGGTGGCCGCGCCGCACTCGGGGCAGCGGACGTTCAGCGTCACATCGGCCGCCGGGTCGGCGTCCGCCGCCGCCTCGGCGAGGCGCCGCTCGATGCGCTCGGGCAGCAGTCCGGCCAGCCGGTCCGCCGGTACGGTCTCCCCGCCCCGTACGGCCGAGACCGTGCAGCGCTCCACCAGCAGTCGGCGGGCCTCGCCCGGATCCCGTACCGCTCCCGCCGCCGCGACATCCGCGACGGTGGGCAGCCGGAACTCGACCACCCACTCGCCCTCGGCCACCCGCAGCGGACCGGCCACGGCCGGCGGCCGGGCGGCGGCCAGTTGAGCCGCGTCGAGGTCGAACTCCATCGCCTCACCGCACGACGCGCACTCGGTACGGACCTGCATACGCTCGCCGAACAGCGCCCGGCGCAGCGCGAACAGGTCCGCCTCCCGCGCACCGACCGGCATCGACAGCAGCTCGTCGGCGCCGGCCCCCGGGCGGGCCGCCCGGTGCAGCAGCAGAGACCTCCCCGGACCGTGCTGGGCCAGGCCGGCCTCCCAGGTGGCGAGCAGCTCGGCCGGCCCGGTCATGCCGGATGGGTGAACGAGGGCTCGACCGGTTCCTCCACCTCGTAGTCGCGCTCCCAGCCCTCGCATTCGAGCTTGACGCTCTGGATGGCGACCGCGTTGGCGTTGGCGTCCAGCTCGCCGAGGACCTGGTACTCGCTCACCCAGGCGCGGTACATTGTGCGAGACGGCCACCTGTCCGGCCTCGTTGAGGACCTGGATGATGATGTCCTTGCGGAAGTCCCGCAGCGAGACCTCCGCGCCTAGCCCGGCACCGACCTGCCAGACCTTGTTGGCCCAGCGGTCGAACTCCGGGTCGTGGGTGACCCCGCGTTCGAGGGTCACGCCTTCGAACTCGGAGCGGCCCGGCGATTTCCGCGGTGAACTCGGATCTCCCCCATGGCGGTGCTTGACCACTTCGGTGGTGCGCTTCAGAGGACTGATCTTGCTGATGCCCGCGACCGTCCGACCGTCCCACAGGACCAGGAACTTGAAATTCTTGTAGGGGTCGAAGCGATGGGCATTGACCTGGAACTCGGCCATCGTTTTCCTTCGTGTTCCTTTGCCTTGGTTAAGAGAGGGAGAGTTCTCCGGCCACCTGCTGGATGGTGACGATCACGAACTCCGCGGGCCGCACTGGCGCGATACCGACCACGACATTGACCACTCCGCGGTCGATATCCGCCCGGGTGGTGGTGTCCTTGTCGCACTTGACGAAGTACGCCTCGCGCGGGGTGCCGCCCTGGAAGGCGCCCTGCCGGAAGAGATCATTCAGATACGCCGACGCCTTGAGCCGGATCTGGAGCCAGAGCTGCTCGTTGTTGGGCTCGAACACGACCCACTGGAGGCCGCGGTGGAGGCTCTCCTCGACATGCAGCGCGAGCCGCCGCACCGGTACGTACTTCCACTCGCTGTCGAGCGCGTCCGCGCCCTCCAGGGTGCGCGAGCCCCAGATCAGCGGGCCGACCACCGGGAAGGTGCGCAGACAGTTCACGCCCAGCGGGTTGAGCAGGCCGTTCTCCCGGTCGGTGAGCTTGACCGTCAGCGACCGCACCCCGGCGAGCCGCGCCTCGGTCCCGGCCGGTGCCTTCCATACCCCGCGCTCCGCGTCGGTACGGGCGATCACCCCGGCGACGGCACCGGACGGCGGGAAGGAGCGCAGCCGTCCGGTGAGCGGGTCGGTGAGCTGGAGATGCGGGAAGTACAGGCCCGCGTGATTGCTGCGTACGGCGTCGAACGTGCCGATCCCGGCGCGCGCGGCGTCCACCCCGCCCCAGGCCGAGGGCGAGTCCACGAGCAGGAAGATCCGCCGCTCGCGGCAGAGCTGCTCGGCCGCGGACAGGACGGTGACCATGTCCTCGGTGGACTCGTACGCCGAAAGCTCGGGCAGCGTCAGCAGATTGACGTCGTCCATGTCGCGCAGCGCCTGGAGCCCGGTCTTGGCGGCCTCGCTGCCGATCAGATCGCGCGGTCCCGGCGGGTCGCCGTCCTTGCCGCCCTTCAGCGGGAAGACGGGCGGGTTGACCGAGGCCTCCAGCCCCAGGTCGTTGGCGCACTCGCCGACGAAGCGCACCACGTCGTCCGGGTCGAGGGACCCGGCCACGACCTGGAGACGCCGGCCGAAGGCGGTGACCTCGGCGCCCGCGTAGGTGTGCTTGCCGGGCGCGTCGGGCAGCGAGCGCAGCTTGCGCTCCAGCAGCAGCGCCAGTTCGGTGACGCTCCCGGGTGCTTCGCCGTCATGGTCGGGCTCGTGGAGGGTGAACTCCCGCTCCACATCGCCGATCTTGACCTTCAGCTCGACATCGAGATCGGGCAGCTCGGCCGAGAAGGGCTTGGAGACCGTCCCGGACGGGTCGGGCCGCCCCTCGTCCAGGGCCTTCACCCGTACGAGAGAGGAACCCGCGTTGACGACCGTCTCCACGAAACGGCCGTGGCCGGCGCTCATCGACAGTCCGGTGAAGGACTCGCGGGCACCGCCGCGCGCGTCGAGGATCCGCAGGTTGAACGTCTTGTCGGGGGTGGGCGTGTCGTGGTCGACGGCCACCCGCAGCCGTGAGCCCCAGACGCCGGGCTCCTTGGCGCGTACCTCCAGCACCGGGCACTCGCTGTGCCCCTCGGTGGAGTCGAGCGTGACACAGGCCTCCTCGCCGGTGCCCGCCCTGGCCACCCGGACGATCACGGCGACCGTGCCGCCGTTGCCGAAGAACTGGTGCACGGCGTACGAGACCGCGCTCTGCGAGGTGAGCCCGCCGAAGCGGCGCTCGAACTCGGCGAAACTGCTGATCCGGACCGGCTCATTGAGCGGACCCCGGCGGGTGTGCCCCACGAACGCGGTCACCGACGTGGTGACCGAGGCGATGGTCCGGATGCCGCTGGGAAGCTCTTCGATGTAAACGCCGGGATAGCTCATATGCGTCGGCATTCCCCCTCCATTCCCTTCGCGCACCAAGAGATGAGGAGAGGAGGTGAAGAAAGAGCGTCGATGCCGCGAGTTCGCATAAACGTTCTCGGTTTTCCCCCGGTCACACACCCCGTGCGATATCGGTCTCGCACAGCCATCCGTATGCGGATGCACAGACGAACGGCGCACGCGCTTGTGGTTCTTGTTGCATCAGTGCCACTGGCGAGTGTGGTTCCGCCCCAAGAGATGGTCAAGGCGTCGATCCGGTCAATGGGTGATCATTTGACTGTGACGCTCTTCCGGGCAATGGGGCGTGGTCAGAGCGATGACCGGGGATGAATATGGAGAACGGTTCACGATCGCTTCACAGGAAAATTCGATTAAGTGCGGCAAACAAGCCGAATGGATTTTCCCCCGGCGCGCCGCCTTGCGAAGCGCCGGTCCGTGTCCGGGGCCGTCCGGGGCAACGGAATCGATCAACGCTCATCGGGCGAGGTAAGTGACCGCGGTGCAGGCGCCGCTCGCCGCGCCCACCGCCACAACTGCCGCCGCCACACAGCGCGTTCGCAGCGTCCGGTAGCGCTCCGTGTACTCGCCGCGCAGCTCGGCGGCGCGCTCCGAGATACGGACGAGCATCGCCCGGGAGGCCGCCAGCCGGTCCGCGATGTAGGCGCGCTCCACATCCTCGCGCTGGGCCGTGGTGAGCCAGGGAAGCTGCTCGCAGAAGCGTGCTGCCCGGCCGCGCGCGTCCTCGATCTCGGCGTTCCACAGCAGATACCCCTCCAGCCGGACCAGTCCGGGCGCGCCGGCGCTGTTCTCGTCACGCTCCACGCGTACCTCCTCGTTCCGGGACGGCGCTCACTCCGGCCTGTCCCCGGGCGGCGCCGCGGTGGTGGTGCCGGTGCGGCGGTTCATGGCCTCGTCGAGCGACCGGATGGCGGGGTAGTGCAGATCGAACGCGGGGGATTCCGAGCGGATCCTCGGCAGGGTGAGGAAGTTGTGCCTCGGTGGCGGGCAGGACGTCGCCCACTCCAGCGAACGCCCGTAGCCCCAGGGGTCGTCCTCCTCGACCTTCTTGCCGTACTTCGCGGTCTTCCAGACGTTGTAGAAGAACGGCAGCATCGACAGCCCGAGCACGAACGAGGAGATGGAGGACACGGTGTTGAGTGTGGTGAAGCCGTCGGAGGCGAGATAGTCCGCGTACCGGCGCGGCATCCCGGTGACGCCCAGCCAGTGCTGCACCAGGAAGGTGCCGTGGAAGCCGACGAAGAGCGTCCAGAAGGTCATCTTCCCCAGCCGCTCGTCCAGCATCTTGCCGGTGAACTTCGGCCACCAGAAGTGGAATCCGGCGAACATCGCGAACACCACGGTCCCGAAGACGACGTAGTGGAAGTGCGCCACCACGAAGTACGAGTCGGAGACGTGGAAGTCCAGCGGGGGCGAGGCCAGCAGGACGCCCGTGAGCCCGCCGAAGAGGAAGGTGACGAGGAAGCCGATCGACCAGAGCATCGGTGTCTCGACGGAGATCGAGCCGTGCCACATCGTGCCGATCCAGTTGAAGAACTTCACCCCGGTCGGCACGGCGATCAGGAACGACATGAACGAGAAGAACGGCAGCAGCACACCGCCGGTCACGAACATGTGGTGCGCCCACACCGTGATGGACAGCCCCGCGATCGCGATGGTGGCGCCCACCAGTCC
Source organism: Streptomyces odonnellii (assembly GCF_000981895.1). Lineage (GTDB taxonomy): Bacteria > Actinomycetota > Actinomycetes > Streptomycetales > Streptomycetaceae > Streptomyces > Streptomyces odonnellii. Next base: position 40,227 of record NZ_LATD01000026.1, read on the forward strand.
GATGTAGCCGAAGACCGGCTTGCGGCTGAAGACCGGCAGGATCTCGGTCACGATGCCGAAGAACGGCAGCGCGATGATGTACACCTCCGGGTGCCCGAAGAACCAGAAGAGGTGCTGCCACAGCAGCGCGCCTCCGTTGGCCGGGTCAAAGGCGTGCGCGCCGAACTTGCGGTCGGCCTCCAGCGCGAGCAGCGCGGCGGCCAGCACCGGGAAGGCGAACAGCACCAGTACGGCGGTCAGCAGCACATTCCAGGTGAAGATCGGCATTCGGAACACCGTCATACCGGGTGCCCGCATACAGATGATCGTCGCGATGAAGTTGACGGAACCGAGGATCGTGCCGAAGCCGGACAGCACCAGCCCCATGATCCACAGGTCCCCGCCGACACCGGGCGAGTGGACCCCGTCGGTGAGCGGGGAGTACGCGAACCAGCCGAAGTCGGCGGCGCCGTTGGGGGTGACGAAGCCCCCGAGCACGATGAGGCCGCCGAAGAGATAGAGCCAGTACGCCAGGATGTTCAGCCGGGGGAAGGCCACATCGGGCGCCCCGATCTGGAGCGGCATGATCCAGTTGGTGAATCCCGCGAAGAGCGGTGTCGCGAACAGCAGCAGCATGATCGTGCCATGCATGGTGAACGCCTGGTTGAACTGCTCGTGCGAGATGATCTGGATGCCGGGCCTGGCGAGTTCGGCACGCATGAAGAGCGCCAGCGCGCCCCCCACGATGAAGAATCCGAACGAGGTGATCAGATAGAGCGTGCCGATCGTCTTGTGGTCGGTGGTGGTCAGCCAGCCGACGATGACACGGCCCGGCTGCTTGCGCCGTACCGGCACCTCGTTCTCATAGGAGTCCTCGGCCTCGGCCGGCTCTTCGGTGCCTGTGGTCGTCACTGCGAACGTTCCTCCGGTCAACGCCTGGGGTGGGGTCGGCAAGCAGCATGGCGCCGCTTTCCCCGGCGTGGCGCGACCGGTTCGTCCCCGGCGCGTCGTGCGGACCGTGTCCGTACGCCTCGGAGGTGCGGTGTTTCCGGGGGCCCGTGGCAGAGCCGGTCACCGGCCCGGGGCTCCCTGCCGTCAGCCGCGGCGCGCAACATTCACCCGATGGAGTGGATGCGTGGGTGCTGTCCGGTCGTGTTGTGTCCGCGAGAGAGTGTGCGGTGTCGGTCGGCGTGTCGGCCCGCCGCGGCGTGGGCCGTGCTGGACGCCCGGCCCGGCCCGGCGCGTATTACGCCGGCCGGTCGGTGTGCCACTCCAGATGGACGGTGAAATTCGCCTCGGTGGCCGCCTTCGCCACCACCACTCCCGCCTCCGCGGTCAGTTTGACCCCGAAGTCCACGGCGACCGTGTCCGGCGGGTGCGCCAGATCGCGTACCCGCTCCACCATCGCGTTGAGCGCGGGCCGCACCAGGTCCAGGGCCTCCTGAAGGGTGTCGGCGACCGCTCCCACCTGCGCGCCCCCGCGGCCCGCCCGGGAGATACCGCCGCCCTCGCCCTCGGCGATCTCCAGCGGGACCGACGTCCCGTCCGCGAGCCGCAGTTCCCCCACATACGGCATGGCAACTCCTCGCTGACTCGGCCCGGCGGTCGGCCGGTTCCGTAAGGATCCGGCGAAATGACCCCGAAATCAATGGAGTTGCCACACGGTCGCCCTCGGTACGGTGTGCCCGCCCCCGGTGTCAGTCGACCAGGCTGCCCAGCCGCCCTTCGAGCAGTACGAGCAACTCGCCCAGACCGTCGGCGAGCTGGGCCTGGCTCCGGGCGCCGAGGCCTTCCAGCAGGGCCGCCTCGTACCGCAGTTGCTCGGGCAGCAGCCGGTCGAGCAGCGTGCGGCCGTCGGCGGTCAGGGAGAGATGCGCGACCCGGCGGTCCCGTTCGTCGAGCCGTCGGGTGAGCAGGCCCCGGCCCTCCAACTGCCGCAGCCGCTTGGTCACGGCGGCTCCGGAGGCGAAGGTCTCGCGTGCGATACGTCCGGGTGTCAGCTCCCGGTCCGTACGCCGCAGGGCGCCCAGGATGTCGAACTCCGGCCTGGTCAGGCCCTCCCGCCGCAGGGGCGCGTCGGCGGCCTGCTGGAGCAGTGCGAAACAGCGGTTGAGCCGCCCGATCACCGCGATCGGCGCCAGCTCAAGTCCGGGCAGTACCTGCTCCCACTGCCGTATCACCCCTGCGACGACATCCTCGGCCACCTGTGCGCTCCTCTGGTCCTGTCAGGGGCATGGTTCCGGTCAGAGGCCGATTCTGCCCAGCCGGAGGCCGGTCCATGGCGCGCCCGGCCAGGCAATACCGGGCTCTGTATACGGTCCTCGGCGGCCCGAAATGGAAGCGCGGAATTTTACCAGCGAAGTGCATTCCGCGCCCAAGATGCCTGCGCTACACAAAAACCGACAAAGCGCGCAAAATAGATAGGGCGCGACTCGGCGTCGCGCATCGCGGTCGGACTTGCGCGAACGAAGGAGGCGAGTCGTATGGCCGACGTCTCACATGCGAGGGGGGACCTTGCCGGTCATCCCGATGTCCCCGAGATGCGGGAGCGTTACGCGCGCCTGCTCGGCGGGCGCGATGTGGCACTCGTGGACGGACCACTGTTCCTCGTGGGTCTGTACTGCGCGCTGTCACCCTGGATCCTGCACTTCTCCCGCACTCAGCCGTCGCTGGCGGCACACAACCTGATCATGGGTATCGCCATCGCCGTGCTGGCGCTCGGTTTCACCAACACACCGTCCAGGATGTACGGGCTGAGCTGGGCCATGTGCCTGATGGGGATCTGGATGATCGTGACCCCGTGGGTCGTGGGCAGCGGTGCCGACAAGGGCATCATCTGGAGCAACGTCGTCATCGGTGCGCTCGTCTTCCTGTTCGGTCTGGTCTGCGCGGCGGCGGCCATGAAGAGCGGGGCGATGAGGGGCGGCGGCCGGGGCCGCAGGCTCGGGCCCGCGGAAGGCCCCAGGGTCGGTACCACGGAAGGAAAATGAGGTGACCGGCCAGCGGACTCCGCAGGCCTGACCCGGGCCGGAGCGGACACAGGCCTCGGCTCCGCCGAGGCCTGCCGCATGCCCGCGCTGCCCGACTCCCGCTGCCGGCAAGGCAGTTGTGCCATGGATCCGGACCGGCGTCCCGCTGAACGACGGCGTCCGCCCTGAACGACTCATCCGGGCGTCCGCCCTGAACGGCTGATCCGCGGTGGTGCGGCCGGCATTCCGCTCTCGGCCGCACCACCGCGTGTTCGTGGTGTCACGTCGGACCGGCGGCTACTCCCACTCGACCGTCAGCGTCGCGTCCGCCCCCGGCCTCAGGAAGACGTACGCCGTCGACGCGGGCGCGTTCACCAGCCGCAGCCGCGCCTGGGTGACGCCCGTACGGTTCACGGTGGTGAAGGAGCCCGACGCCTTCGTCCCCGAGGAGAAGGCGCCGAACTCCGCCGCCTCCGTCACCGAGGCCGCGGCGGCCCAGTCGTCCGTGCCCGTTGTGCACGCCGCCCCGAAGCAGCCCGTCCTGATGTCCGCCACCATCCGGTTGCCGCCCGCCCACGGGTCACCGCTTCCACTGGCGCGCGTCACCGTCAGATACGCGCGGGTCACCGTCGCCCCGTCCGGGATCGACGAGGTGTCGAAGGAGAGCAGGGTCCGGTTGTGCAGCCCGTCCGTGCCCCGGCCGACCGCCAGCCCGAGGCTGCCCTCCAGCGTGCCGACCGCGGGACCGCCGCCGGTCGCCGACGCCTTCACATAGCCGTCGTCCGAGGCCAGGCTCGGGAACACCGCGGAGTGCGGCTCCTCACCGGGCGGCGTCCCGCCGCCGTCGCCGCCGTCCAGCCCCCAGAACTGGCCGATGCGGTACGACGCGCACAGATTGACGTCAAGGATGTACGCGCCCGCCGTACCGCACTGCTGCGCCCCCGTTCCCGGGTCGACCGGCTGGCCGTGCCCCATCCCGGTGAGCGCGTACGTCTCCACCACCGCGCGCCCCGCGCCGTCGCGGTACACCGCGTGCGGATAGCCGGCCACGGTGTCGGTGGCATCGGCCGTGGTGTCCGTGCCGTGGACCGCGGTCCACTGCTCCACGGTCTCGGTCATATTGGCCGGGACGACGGTCGTGTCGCTCGTGCCCTGCCAGACGGAGACCGAGGGCCAGGGACCCGCGTACCCGGGATAGGCGCCACGGACCTTGTCGGCCCAGGCCGCCGGCGACAGGTTCGTCCCCGGGTTCATGCAGGTGTACGCGGCCAGCACACTGGTCGCGCAGGCGTACGGCAGCCCCGCCACCGGCGCTCCGGCGCTGAAGACGTCCGGGTAGGCGGCAAGCATCACATTGGTCATCGCGGCCCCGGCGGAGAGCCCGGTCGCGTACACCCGCGCGGGGTCGCTGCCCAGGTCGGTCTTCATCCGGTCGGTCATCTGCTTGATCGACAGGGCCTCGCCCGCTCCGCGCCGGATGTCCCCGGACTCGAACCAGTTGAAGCAGGAATTGAGGTTGTTACCGCCCTGCTGCTGCGGCAGCACCAGGGCGAACCCCCACTGGTCGGCCCATTTGGTCCAGCCGGTCTCCGTGTCGTACGCGGCGGCCGACTGCGTACAGCCGTGCATCGCCACGACCAGCGGCCGGCCCGCGGGCAGCCCGTCCGGCACATAGCGGAACATCCGCAGATTGCCGGGGTTCGAGCCGAAGCCGGTCACCTCGGTGAGCGAGGCGGCCCGTGCCTCGGGTACGAACCCGGGTCCGCCCGCACCGAGCAGGGCGACCAGCAGCGCGAGCAGCAGCCCGGCGGCGGAGAGTTTTCTCGTACGTGTACGGAGTGTTCTCGTACGAGTACGGATACCGGTACGGATCGCATGCATGGCGGCTCCTTAGAGGTGTCCCCCCTCTGTGGGATACGGACAGTAGGGCCGCTCGCACAGCACGGAGCACGGGCCGGACCACCATCAATCCAGCGGATCGGTGGGGTCCGGCCATATGGACGTTCCGGGGGCGATACCACCGGCGCCCCTGGGAGCGGTACCGCCCAAGGCATGACGGTTCCGCCCAGAGGGAATATCACTGGGAGGTCTAAAGTCCGATAAAAGGGAAATGGTAGAATCATCAAAGGGTAGAGATCGGGATGGATGACACGCGTGGTGCGGCCACCTGGAAGGCGCCGGAAGGGTCCGGTGCGGGGGTGAGGTGGGCGACAGCAACGATCGACGCCGACGGCATAGTGGCGTGCTGGAGCGCGGGCGCCGAGCAGGCGCTGGGCTATCTGCCGGCCGAGATCGTGGGTCACGCGGCCAAGAGGCTTCTCCGGGGCTCGCTGCCCGAGTCGGCCCGGCGCTCGCTGGCCGGCCGGGAACCCTGGAGCGGCGAGGTCGCGGCGCGCCACCGGGACGGCGACCCCGTGGACATGGACCTGTTCGCCTGCCCGCTAACGGACGTCGACGGAACGGACGCCGAAGGAGCCGGGGCGTGGCTGCTGGCGGCCGTGTCCGGACCTGGCACCGGCCGTGACGTCCCTCCCCGTTCCCGCACAGACCGGAGACACGACACGGACCCGCACGGAACAGAGCCGCTCGACACCGACCTGATGGATCACGCGTTCGCCCAGTCGGTGCTTCCGATGGCCATCCATGACACCGACCTCCGGGTGATCCGCGCCAACCCGGAGATGTGCCGGATCACCGGGCTGACCGAGGACGGGATGCGCGGAAAGCGGACCGGGTTCCTGACCGGCAACCGTCAGGACGTCCAGGTCTCCGGGCCCATGCGGCGCGTGCTGCGCACCGGCGAGGCGGAGACCGCGATGACCTTCCGTACCGCCGCGGGCGAGGGCCGTGAGCGGGCCTGGCTCGTCTCGCTCTCGCCCCTCAAGGGCCAGGACGGCAAGGTCAGAGCCATCGCCCTGGCCGGTCTCGAGATCAGCGAGGAGTTCCGGGCCCGCGAGGGACTCACCCTGCTCAGCGAGGCCGGTCTGCGGATCGGCACCACCCTGGACGTGACCCGTACCGCCGAGGAACTGGCGAGCACCCCCCTGCCGCAGTTCGCCGACTTCATCAGCGTCGACCTGCTGGACTCCGTACTGCACGGGGACGAGCCAACTCCCGGGCCCCTCTCCGGCGACATACGGCTGCGCCGTGTCGCCCACCAGTCGGCCCAGCGCGCCGATGTGCCCGAGGCCGCCGTCGCCATCGGCGAGGTGGACAACTACCCCGAGTTCTCACCGCCCGCGCGCTGTCTGGCCACCGGCCGCGCCGTCCTCACGGGGCCCTGGGACGCCGGCTACACCGAGTGGATGGCGCGGGACCCCCGGCGGGCCGCGAACTGCCCGAACTACGGGGTCCAGTCGATCGTGGCCGCGCCGCTGGTCGCGCGCGGGAACGTGCTGGGCGCGGCTCTGTTCTGCCGCAGCGCCAACCCGGAGGCCTTCACGGCGGACGATCTGCTCCTCGCCGAACAGCTCGCCGCCAGGGCCGCCGTCTGCATCGACAACGCCCGGCGCTACACCCGCGAGCGCAGCACCGCCGTCGCCCTGCAGCGCAGCCTGCTGCCGAGGGGCGCGGCCCGGCAGTCGGCCGTCGAGGTCGCCACCCGCTACCGGCCCGCCGACTCCCAGTACGGCGTGGGCGGCGACTGGTTCGATGTCATTCCGCTCTCCGGCTCCCGGGTCGCGCTGGTCGTCGGCGATGTCGTCGGGCACGGCATCCACGCCTCCGCCACCATGGGCCGGCTCCGTACCGCCGTACGCACCCTCGCGGACATGGACCTGCCGCCGGACGAACTCTTCACCCACCTCGACGACGTGGTCCTGCGGCTCGCCTCGGAGAACGCCGACCAGTCGGCGGACGACGCCTATCTCGGCGCGAGCTGTCTGTACACCGTGTACGACCCGGTCTCCAGGCACTGCAGCGCCGCCAGGGCGGGCCATCCGCCGCCCATACTCGCCAGGCCGGACGGCACGGTCGAGGTGCTGCGGCTGCCGCCGAGCCCGACCCTGGGGCTGGGCGATCTGCCCTTCGAGGCAGCCGAGTTCGAGATCCCGGAGGGCAGTCTGCTCGTCCTCTACACCGACGGCCTGATCGAATCACCAGAACACGACGTCGGCTCCGGCATCGATGTCCTGTGCGACATCCTGCGCACCGCGTCCGCCTCGTCCGCCTCGCCCGAGGCCGTCTGTGACATCGTTCTCCGGACCCTCCAGTCCACCCGGCCCGTCGACGACGTGGCGCTGCTCGTCGCGCGCACCCAGGCCCTCGACGCCGGACAGGTCGCCACCTGGGAGCTGCCGGCCGAGCCCGCGCTGGTCGCCGACGCCCGCGAGCGTGCGGCGGACCAGCTCGCCATGTGGGGCCTGGAGGAACTGACCTTCACCACGGAGATGGTGGTCAGCGAGCTGTTCACCAATGCCATCCTGCACGCCGGCGGACCCGTCCAGCTCCGGCTGATCCGCGACCGCACACTGATCTGCGAGGTCTCCGACGGCAGCACCACCGCCCCGCACATGCGCCGGGCCCGGGTCTTCGACGAGGGCGGGCGGGGGCTGCTGCTGGTGGCCCAGCTCACCGAGCGGTGGGGGACCAGACAGCTTCCCACCGGCAAGGCGATCTGGGCGGAACAGGCGCTTCCGGCGGCCTGATCCCCGTACGGTCTTCCGGTACGCGAGGGCACGGGGGGCATACGAGGGCAGGCGAGGGC
>NZ_LATD01000260.1 GCF_000981895.1 Streptomyces odonnellii
CCTCACCATCGCGATGGTCTCCCACGATCTCTCGGTGGTGGCGGCCCTGTGCGAACGTACGGCGGTACTGGAACGCGGCCGCATCGTCGAACAGGGCGACACCCCCGCGGTCCTCGGCACCCCCACCCACCCCTACACCCGCCGCCTCATCACCAGCGTCCCCAGACTCCCGTCGGCGAAGGAAGTCTGAGGCGCCGGCACACACACCGTCAGCCGCGGAGCCGTTCGTAGGCGGGGAGCGTGAGGAAGTCGGTGTAGTGGGGGTCCAGGGCCACCGTCAGCAGCAGGTCGTGGGCCTCCTGCCACGTGCCGGACGCGAAGGCCTCCTCGCCGATCTCGGCGCGGATCGCCGTGAGTTCGGCGTCGGCGATGCCCTGGGCGAGTTCCGGGGTGGCGCGCAGGGTCCGGCCGTCGTGGTCGAATTCGACGCCCGCGTTGATCCACTGCCAGATCTGGGAGCGGGAGATCTCCGCCGTGGCCGCGTCCTCCATCAGGTTGAAGATCGCGACCGCGCCCATGCCCCGCAGCCAGGCCTCGATGTAGCGGATGCCGACCTGGACGGCGTTGCGGAGGCCTTCGTAAGTGGGCCTGGCGTCGAGGGAGTCGATGGCGATCAGATCGCCGGCGGCGACGGAGACGTCCTCGCGCAGGCGGTCCTTCTGGTTCGGGCGGTCGCCGAGGACCGCGTCGAAGGAGGCCATCGCGATCGGTACCAGATCGGGGTGGGCGACCCAGGAGCCGTCGAAGCCGTCGGCCGCCTCGCGGTCCTTGTCGGCCTTGACCTTCTCGAAGGCGACCTTGTTGACCTCGGCGTCGTGGCGGGACGGGATGAACGCCGCCATCCCGCCGATGGCGTGTGCGCCGCGCTTGTGGCAGGTGCGGACGAGCAGTTCGGTGTACGCGCGCATGAACGGGGCCGTCATCGTGACGGCGTTGCGGTCGGGCAGTACGAACTTGGCGCCGCCGTCACGGAAGTTCTTCACGATCGAGAACAGATAGTCCCAGCGGCCCGCGTTGAGCCCGGAGGCGTGGTCGCGCAGCTCGTACAGGATCTCGTCCATCTCGTACGCCGCGGTGATGGTCTCGATCAGCACGGTCGCGCGCACGGTGGACCGCGGAATGCCGATGTAGTCCTGGGCGAAGACGAAGATGTCGTTCCAGAGGCGGGCCTCCAGATGCGATTCCGTCTTCGGGAGGTAGAAGTACGGGCCCTTGCCCAGCTCGATCAGGGTCTTCGCGTTGTGGAAGAAGTACAGGCCGAAGTCGACGAGCGCGCCGGGCACCGGCTCCCCGTCCACCTGGAGATGACGCTCCGTCAGATGCCAGCCGCGCGGGCGCATCACAACGGTCGCGAGCCGGTCCGCGTCCTTGAGGGCGTACGACTTGCCGGAGCGTGGGTCGGTGAAGTCGATGCGGCGGGCGTACGCGTCCTTCAGATTGAGCTGGCCCTGGACGACGTTCTCCCAGGTGGGGGCGAGGGCGTCCTCGAAGTCCGCGAGCCAGATCCGGGCCCCGGAGTTCAGCGCGTTGATGGTCATCTTGCGGTCGGTCGGCCCGGTGATCTCCACCCGCCGGTCGTCGAGCGCCTCCGGCGAGGGGGCCACGCGCCAGCTCTCGTCCTCGCGGATCGCCGCGGTCTCCGGCAGGAAGTCCAGGCTGGAGGTACGGGCGATCTCCGCGCGGCGCTCGGCGCGGCGGGCGAGCAGCTCGTCACGGCGAGGGGTGAACCGCCGGTGCAGCTCCGCCACGAAGGTGAGGGCGGCGTCGGTGAGTACCTCGTCCTGCCGGGGCAGGGGCTCGGCGTCGACGATGGCCGGTGACGGCGCGGGTGCGGACGACATGAACGGTCACTCCTTCACGGGCGGTGCCCGGCGGCCGCCGGGCACCTCGGACGGCACGCGGTGCCGTGGCACCGGGATACGGTCGTGGGCGCCGGGTGGGGGGAATGGGCGCTTCTGACCTGTGGATACTAGTTTTCTCATGGTGGAAGTTCAATGGTCTGTTGACATCGAGAATCTCAGGGTCGACAGATCATGACGCCGGGTGCCAGGTGCTCGCGGCGCGCCCCGCTCACTCCAGATGAGACAGATCTTCCTCCGTGTCGATGTCGTACGCCTGCGCGACATCCCCGCACTCGACCAGAACGATCTCGCTCTCGTGTGTCCGCAGATAGCCGCGCGCCCCGCGATCGCCCCGCGCGTCCGCCGCGATCTCCGCCCACCGGCGGGCGCCGAACAGTACGGGGTGGCCGCGCCGGCCGTCGTACGAAGCGGACACGAGCGCGTCGGGACCACTCCGTACGACGGCCGGCGCGGCCAGCAGCCGGGACACCGCCGCCGCACCGATCCCCGGCTGGTCCACCAGCAGGACGAGGACCGCGCCCGCGTCCGCACCGGCCAGTGAGGCGAGTCCCGCGCGCAGGGACGATCCCATGCCGTCGGCCCAGTCGGGATTGTCGACCAGTACGCATCCGGGCAGCTCGGCCCGGTGCCGTACCTCGTCCGCCGCCGCCCCCAGCACCACATGCACCGGACCGCAGCCTCCCTCGCGCAGGGCCCGCGCTCCATGTTCGACCAGCGGGCGGCCCCGGTGGGGCAGCAGCGCTTTCGGCCGGCCGCCCAGTCTTCGGCCACCGCCCGCGGCGAGCAGCAGCCCGGCGACGGCGCCGTGCCGCGTGGCGTCACGCGGGCCTGTCATGTCGTTGTCTCCTCGTTGTCTCCGCCTGGCATGGGCCCTGCATACAGCAGATGTCGCGTCCCCGCGCGGTGCGCCGGACGGCCGGACCCGAGTGATCAACAGGTGTTCCGTTCGCATTCGGTTCGCATTCCCGCCGTTTTCCGTCCGCGGAGTGGCGCCTACCGCGCGCGATGGCGTTAACTTGCCCGCGAACCTTGGCGCCTGACCACCGTCCTGGGATCGGAATATCAGCGCGAAGATGTGCCCTACACAAAAAAGTGCGGGCACGAGGGGAATGAGGGGGAAGCTTTGTTGCGGAGTGTGGGGCAGACGCCGGTGGCCGAGAAGGGCGAGGACCCGAGGCTGGCGGCGCTGAACGGAGCCGTTTCCCGGCTCCGGCGCGAGCTGGCCGGTTACCCGGTCGAGTTCCGGGACCGTGCCATCGCCGAGGACGAACTGGCGGCGCTGGCCGCGATGGTGGCGGGCGGCGCTCCCGAGATCGCCCGTATGCGCCGCTCGCTGCTGCTGATCGTGGGATCGATCGGCTCGGTCAGCGCGCTCGGTCCCGCGCTGATGAGCGTACGGAACGCGGTGGACCTGTTCGGGGACGTGCCGGGGCCGCGCTAGTGCCCCTCCCGGCAAGGGTTACGGCGTTGCCGCGTGGCTCTTACGACTGTGGCGACGTGTTCGCCAGCGCCTCCGCCAGGTCCCGCGCCACCTCCAGTAGCACCGGGACGATCTTCTCTGTGGCCTCCTCCGTCACCCGGCCCGCCGGGCCCGAGATCGAAATGGCCGCCGCCGTGGGGGAGTCGGGGACCGGCACCGCCAGACAGCGGACCCCGATCTCCTGCTCGTTGTCGTCGACCGCGTACCCCGAACTGCGCACCACTTCCAGGGCCGCCAGAAAGCCCTCGGGAGTGGTGATCGTCTTCTCGGTGGCGGCGGGCATGCCCGTACGCGCGAGCAGGGCGCGGACCTCCTCCGCCGGGGCGTGCGCGAGCAGGGCCTTGCCCACCCCTGTGGAGTGGGGCAGCACCCGGCGGCCCACCTCGGTGAACATCCGCATCGAGTGCTTGGACGGCACCTGCGCGACATAGACGATCTCGTCGCCGTCCAGCAGCGCCATGTTCGCGGTCTCGCCGGTCTCCTCGACCAGCCGGGCGAGATACGGCCGGGCCCAGGTGCCGAGCAGCCGCGACGCCGACTCGCCGAGCCGGATCAGCCGGGGGCCGAGCGCGTACCGCCGGTTGGACTGCTGGCGCACATAGCCGCAGGCGACCAGGGTGCGCATCAGCCGGTGGATCGTGGGCAGGGGCAGCCCGCTGCTGGCGGAGAGTTCGCTGAGCCCGACCTCGCCGCCCGCGTCCGCCATCCGTTCGAGCAGGTCGAAAGCGCGCTCAAGGGACTGGACGCCGCCGCTGGCGGCGGCTGATTTGGCGGCGTCGGTGGTGCTGGCGCTGGACGACGGCACGTCAACGGTCCTTTCGGGGCGGGCGAGGACAGGCAAGCAGCCTACCGGGGCGATTCTTCTCGGGGTCCTGCCCGGAGCCTCCTTGATCCTTTCGCGGCCCCCGCTTGAGCGAGCCGCGTTCTGCTTGGTGAAAAGCGAATTCCACCCTATGGAAGTCCATAAGTCTAGCGCGGCGGCGTCCCGGATGGGCTAGGTCCTGTCCGGTGGATCTTCGGGGATCAGGCCGCGGCGTCTGGTGCGGTATATCGCAAGGCGGAGGGTCAGCCTCGTACTGGGCGTACTCGGCTGACTCCGACAACGCAGCGAGGTGCCGTGCCGGGCGTCGCGGGCCCGCGAAGATCCGCCGGACAGGGCCTAGTCCCTGGAAATGTGGTCTTGACGGGCCGGGGCCCGGAGTGAAGACTCCTTCAACAGTTCGTTGAATTCTCGTTCGAGGGGCAGATCCGAGGGGCAGAGATGGCGGAGGTGCCGACAGCGATGTCCGGGGTGAGCCTGGTTCTGCGTTCGACGCGCGTCATCACGCCCGAGGGGACCCGTGCCGCCTCGATCGCCGTCGACGGCGGACGCGTCGAAGCCGTCCTGCCGTACGGTGCCGAGGTTCCGGCAGGGGCGCGGCTGGTGGACGCCGGGGACGATGCCGTACTTCCCGGGCTGGTCGACACCCATGTCCATGTGAACGATCCGGGGCGCGCCGAGTGGGAGGGCTTCCGCACCGCCACCCGCGCCGCCGCGGCCGGCGGGATCACCACCCTGCTCGACATGCCGCTCAACTCCCTGCCGCCCACCACGACTGTCGCCCACCTGCGGACCAAGCAGGAGGTGGCCCGTACCCGGGCGCATGTCGATGTGGGCTTCTGGGGCGGCGCGATCCCCGGCAACACCGAGGATCTGCGGCCGCTGTACGACGCCGGGGTCTTCGGCTTCAAATGCTTTCTGTCGCCCTCGGGCGTGGAGGAGTTCCCCGAGCTGGACCAGGAACAGCTCGGGCGCTCGCTGGCGGAGATCGCGGGCTTCGGCGGACTGCTGATCGTCCATGCCGAGGACCCCGGCGAACTGGCCGCGGCACCCCGGCGCGGCGGTCCCGCGTACGCCGACTTCCTGGCGTCCAGGCCGCGCGCCGCCGAGAACGCGGCGATCGAGAGCCTCATCGAGTGGGCGAAACGGCTCGGCGCCCGGGTACACGTACTGCATCTCTCGTCCTCGGACGCGCTGCCGCTGATCGCCGCGGCGAAGCGCGAGGGGGTACGGATCACCGTCGAGTCCTGCCCGCACTTCCTGACCCTCACCGCCGAGGAAGTCCCGGACGGGGCAACGGAGTTCAAGTGCTGCCCGCCGATCCGTGAGGCCGCCAACCGGGACGCGCTCTGGCAGGGGCTCGCCGACGGCACGATCGACTGTGTCGTCTCCGACCACTCGCCCTGCACGCCCGATCTCAAGTCCCCCGATTTCGCGGTTGCTTGGGGCGGAATCTCCTCGCTCCAGCTCGGCCTTCCGGCGATCTGGACGGCGGCGCGCGACCGCGGCCACTCGCTGGAGGATGTCGCGCGCTGGATGTCGTCGGGTCCTGCCGCGCTGGCGGGGCTGAGCCGTAAGGGCGCCATCGAGGCGGGCAGGGACGCCGACTTCGTGGTGCTCGCGCCGGACGAGACCTTCACCGTCGACCCGGCGGCGCTCCATCACCGCAACCGGGTGACGGCGTACGCGGGGAAGCGTCTGTACGGGGTCGTCAGATCGACATGGCTGCGCGGCGACCGGATCGTCCATGACGGTGTCTTCGCCGAACCCTCCGGCCGGCTGCTCGGAAGGAACGACTGACCGCGAAAGGAACAACTGACCGTGTCCGAAGCCCCGTCGGCCCCGTCACCCGCGCCCGACCCGTCCACCCGCTGCGATCCCGCGCCCGAATCCCAGGCGCGCCCTCCCTCCTTCACCGGTGACGCCCTGCCGTACGCAGGCGGCGATCCGTACGCCGACTACCGCACCGCCGACTTCCCCTTCGCCTATCTCCCCGACCTCGCCGACCGGCGGCTGGGGGCCGGAGTCATCGCCGCCAACGACGAGTTCTTCGCCGAGCGCGAGAATCTGCTCAAGCCGGAACGCGCCGAGTTCGAGCCCGGCCGCTTCGGGCACAAGGGCAAGATCATGGACGGCTGGGAGACCCGGCGCAGACGCGGCGCCGGCGCGGACCGCCCGTACCCCGCCGCCGAGGACCACGACTGGGCGCTGGTCAGGCTCGGCGCCCCCGGGACCATCTGCGGGATCGTCGTCGACACCGCGCATTTCAGGGGCAATTACCCGCGGGCGGTCTCGGTCGAGGGCACCTCGCTGCCGGGTTCCCCGTCGCCCGAGGACCTGCTCGCGAAGGAGGTGACATGGACGGCGCTGGTGCCCCGTACGGTCATCGGCGGCCACGCCGCCAACGGCTTCGTGGTCGCGGCCGAGGGGCGCTTCACCCACCTCCGAGTCAACCAGCACCCGGACGGCGGGATCGCCCGGCTGCGGGTGTACGGCGAGGTCGCGCCCGATCCGGAGTGGCTCGGTGTCCTCGGTACGTTCGACCTCGTCGCGCTGGAGAACGGCGGCCGGGTGGAGGACGCCTCCGACCGTTTCTACTCGCCCCCCGTCCACACCATCCTGCCCGGCCGCTCGCGCTCCATGGACGAGGGCTGGGAGACCCGCCGGCGCCGGGACCAGGGCAACGACTGGATCCACTACCGGCTGGTGGAACGGGCCGAGATCCGCGCGGCGGAGATCGACACGGCGTATCTGAAGGGCAACGCGGCCGGCTGGGCGGCGCTGTCCGTACGCGACGGCGCGGCCGGCGACTGGAGGCAGATCCTGCCCAGGACCCGCCTCCAGCCCGACACCAACCACCGCTTCGCCCTGCCGGCCCCCGTGATCGCGACGGAGGTACGCGTCGACATCTACCCCGACGGCGGCATCTCCCGGCTCCGCCTCTTCGGCTCCCTGACGGAGGACGGTATGCGCCGTCTCCGGGGCCGAAGCGTCTAGGTTCTGCGCAGAACGGCCGCAACGCCCTGTCCGGTTCGCCCGGTTGGCGCAGGGCGCGGATCCGGCCATCGAGGATGGTGGCCCGGGTGAGGGCCGCGTACGCTGGCCGGATGGCGGTCATCGAACTGGCTGATTACGGCCCGGACTTCAACGTCAATCCCTATCCGTACTACGCGAAGCTGCGGGAGGCGGGCCCCGTTCACGAAGTGCGGGCGTCGGACGGCAACCAATTCTGGCTGGTCGTCGGATACGAGGAGGGCCGCGCGGCCCTCGCCGACCCCCGGCTGTCCAAGGCGCTCGCCACCATGGGGTACGAGTCGGCCGACGAGGCGATCATGGGCCCGCATGTGCTGACCCTCGACCCGCCCGACCACACCCGGCTGCGGAAACTGGTCGCCCCCGAGTTCACCCCGCGCCGCGTCGAGGCGATGCGCCCCCGCATCCAGCGGATCACCGACGATCTGCTCGACGCGATGGTCCCCAAGGGGCGGGCCGACCTTCTCGACGCGCTGGCCTTCCCGCTGCCGATCATGGTCATCTGCGAGCTGCTCGGCGTGCCGTACGCGGACCGGGACACCTTCCGCGCCTGGACCAATGAGATCGTCGCGCCCACCACACCCACCGGCCAGCGCGACAAAACCGTCGAACTCTGCGCGTATCTCGACGAACTCATCGAGGACAAGCGCGCGTCCGGGCCCGCCGACGACCTGCTCTCCACACTGCTGCGCACCCGCGCCGAGGACGGCGACCAGCTCTCCGCGGCCGAACTGCGAGCCTGGGCCTATGTGCTGCTGATCGCCGGGCACGAGACGACCGTCAACCTGATCTCCAACGCGGTCCGCTCCCTGCTCGACCACCCCGCCCAACTCGCCGCGCTGCGCGCCGACTTCAGCCTGCTCGACGGGGCGATCGAGGAGACGCTGCGGTACGAGGGGCCGGTGGAGACCAGCACCGTACGGTTCACCACGGAGCCCGTCTCGTACGGCGACACGGAGATCCCGGCCCTCAGGACGGTCCTGGTCGCCCTCGCCTCGGCGGACCGCGACCCGGCCCGCTTCCCCGACCCGGACACCTTCGACATCCGCCGTTCCGGCACCCCCGGCCGGGGCCCGGGACATCTCGCCTTCGGGCACGGCATCCACTTCTGCATCGGCGCGCCGCTGGCCCGGCTGGAGGGCCGGATCGCGCTGCGCGCGCTGCTGGAGCGCTGCCCCGGGCTGGAGTTCGACCCGGCGGCGGGACCGTACGACTGGCTGCCGGGAATGCTGATCCGCGGTGTGCGCGAGCTGCCGGTGCGCTGGTAGGAGCGCGTCCGTACGGGAGCACCGGCAGCTAGGGTCTTTCGTTTGGGTCTGGCTGGATCAGGGAGCGCCCGCCGCGGGAGCGGCTGATGTCGGCGTTGGTGCCGTGGATCGCAAGGCGGAGGAGGGAGTCCACGCGGAGGGGGTACCTCCCACGCCCTTAAGGCTGTGGGGGAGTAGGCGACCGACGACAACGCGGCGAGGCGCGGTGCCAGGGGCCGCGAGCCCAGCAAGATCCAAACGACAGGCCCTAGGGCGTGTCTTCAAAGTA
The DNA here is from genome assembly GCF_000981895.1 of Streptomyces odonnellii. Classification (GTDB taxonomy): domain Bacteria; phylum Actinomycetota; class Actinomycetes; order Streptomycetales; family Streptomycetaceae; genus Streptomyces; species Streptomyces odonnellii. The sequence goes on from NZ_LATD01000260.1 coordinate 8,732, forward strand.
GCGTCGTCCGCCCGAAGGGCGGGCCCGGCGGCGTCTGGTGCGTGCGATCGCAAGGCGGAGGGTCGTCCTTGTACTGGACGTACTTGGATGATCCCGACAACGCGGCGAGCGTGCGTGCCAGGCGTCGCCGGGCAGACGGGACTTTGAAGACAGGGC
>NZ_LATD01000261.1 GCF_000981895.1 Streptomyces odonnellii
CCCGACGACGACCCCGACCCCGACCCTCCTGATCCGGCCCCTGACGCCGACGAGCCCGTGCCCAGCCATCCGGCCAGCTTTCCGCCCTGGCCGACTGCCCGCAGGCGCCGTTCCGCCGCGTCGCGTACCGGATCCGTGGCCACCACCAGCAGTTCGTCACCCCGGCGCAGCACGGTCGAGGGCGACGGCACGAAGCTCTTGCCCTCCCGTACGACCAAGGTCACCGCGGACCCCGAGGGCAGCCGCAGTTCGCCGACCTCCACACCGTGCATCTTCGACCGCGGGGGGATGGCCACGGAGAGCAGATGGCCGCGCAGCCGTTCCAGCGGCGCCGACTCGATGCCCAGGTCGGCGGCCTCGGCGGGGTCGCCGAGCCGCAGCGCCTTGGCCAGCCAGGGCAGCGTCGGCCCCTGCACCAGCGTGTACACGACGACCAGGATGAAGACGATGTTGAAGATCCGCAGGCTGCCCTCGACCTGCGACACCATGGGGATGGTCGACAGGATGATGGGCACCGCGCCGCGCAGCCCTGCCCAGGACATCAGCGCCCGTTCCTGCCAGGGGATACGGAACGGCAGCAGGCTGACCACGACGGCCAGCGGCCGGGCCACCACCGTCAGGACAAGGCCGACGATCAGCGCGGGCAGGAAGTCGTCGCCCAGTTCGTGCGGGATCACCAGCAGCCCGAGCAGCACGAACATACCGATCTGCGCGATCCAGCCGAGCCCCTCCGCGAAGCCGCGGTTGGCCGGGGCGTGCGGCAGTTTGGAGTTCCCGAGGATCACCGAGGTGACATAGACGGCGAGGAAGCCGCTGCCGTGCGCCGTGGCACCGAGCGCGTACGCCGAGACCGCGATGGCCATCACCGCGATCGGGTAGAGCCCGGAGGCGGGCAGCGCCACATGCCGCAGTCCGTAGGCGCCCGCGAAGCCCACCGCGAGCCCGATGCACGCGCCGATGGCGAGTTCGAGCGCGATCACGCCGACGAGTACGTACCAGTGCTCGACCGGCCCCGATGCCGAGAGCGCGACCACGATGATCACCACAGGGGCGTCATTGAAACCCGACTCGGCCTCCAGCGCGCCGGTCACCCGGGACGGCAGCGGCACCTTGCGCAGCACGGAGAAGACCGCCGCCGCGTCCGTCGAGGAGACGACCGCGCCGATGATCAGCGCCTGCCGCCATTCCAGGCCGACCAGGTAGTACGCGGCGGCGGCGGTCACCCCGACGCTCACCCCGACCCCCACGGTCGACAGCGCGGCGGCGGCGGGCAGCGCCGGCCGCACCTCTTTCCACTTGGTGCCGAGACCGCCCTCGGCGAGGATCACGACGAGGGCCGCATAGCCGATGACCTGGGTCAGTCCGGCGTTGTCGAAGTCGACATGGAAGAGCCCGTCCTTCCCTATGACCACCCCGATCCCGAGGTAGAGCAGCAGGCTGGGGAGGCCGCTCCGGGAGGAGACCCGTACGGCTGCGACCGCGATCAGCAGCACGAGTGAGCTGACGAGCAGGAGTTCATTGAGCTGGTGGACAGTCAGCGGCCGATCCTTCCCCTCGCGCACGCCGGATCGTTCCTCCGGCGGCCGGTACTTCGTTACCTTACCTAATCTTTAACGTTTTCTTGACGCCTTCGATTGTCAGTGCGAGTTTCAGGCGGGCTCGGATGTGATTTGCGTCGCGCTCGCCCCCGGAAGCAGGTGTCAACTCGGCACGAATCCCGCTTGTATCCTTCTGTGATCGTTCGATGAGTCGCACTACATGACACCGCGTCGGGGCCGGGGAACGCCTGCGCCTATGGTTGCTCCAGCATTCCAGGACCACCCTGCCCCTCGAAGGACAGCGATGCCCGCCAACACAGCCCCCCCTTCCGTCAAAAAGAAGGGGCGACGCGCCCGTCTGATCGTGATCGTCCTGGTGCTGGCGCTTGTCGCGGGTGTCGGCTACGGCTCGTACTGGGGCGTCAGCACCGTCCGCGCCTCGTTCCCCCAGACGACCGGATCGATCCAGCTCAAGGGCCTCTCAGGACCCGTGGACGTCCGGCGTGACAGCTACGGCGTCCCGCAGATCTACGCCAACAGCGACGCCGACCTGTTCCGCGCCCAGGGCTTCGTCCAGGCACAGGACCGCTTCTGGGAGATGGACGTCCGCCGCCATATGACCGCCGGGCGGCTCTCCGAGATGTTCGGCGCGGGCCAGGTCAAGACCGATGCCTTCCTGCGCACCCTCGACTGGCGCGGGGTGGCCCAGCGCGAGTACGACGACGTGCTGTCGGAGGAGACCAAGAAGAATCTCCAGGCGTACGCGGACGGCGTCAACGCCTATCTCGAAGGCCGCGACGGCAAGGACATCTCGGTCGAATACGCGGCGCTCGACTTCGTCAACGACTACAAGCCCGCGAAGTGGACCCCCGTCGACTCGGTGGCCTGGCTCAAGGCGATGGCCTGGGACCTGCGCGGCAACATGCAGGACGAGATAGACCGGTCGCTGCTGACGAGCCGGCTGAGCGAGAAGCAGATCGACGAGCTGTACCCGCCGTACCCGTACGACCGGAACAAGACCGTCGTCAGCGAGGGCGGGATCGACCCGGTCACCGAGAAGTACGACCCCGAGGCCGAGCCCAGCAGCACGGCCCCCGGTGACCAGAGCACCGACGGCACAGGCACAGGGACAGGCACGGACACCGGTACGGATACCGGCACCGGCTCCGGCGCGGGTACCGGAATCGGCACCACCGACCCCGCCTCCGGCACCGTCGTCAACAGCGCGGCCACCGGCAGCCCGGCGGACAGCGCCACCGGCACCACCGCCTCCGAAGCCACCGAGAACTTCGGCTCACAGCTCCAGTCCCTCTCCGGCACCCTCGACGAGATCCCCGCCCTCCTCGGCCCCAGCGGCGACGGCATCGGCTCCAACTCCTGGGTCGTCTCCGGCCGCTACACCACCACCGGGAAGCCGCTCCTCGCCAACGACCCGCACCTCGCCCCGCAGCTCCCCTCCCTCTGGTACCAGATGGGCCTGCACTGCCGCAGCGTCTCGGAGACCTGCCAGTACGACGTCGCGGGCTACACCTTCTCCGGCGTCCCCGGCGTCATAATCGGCCACAACCAGGACATCGCCTGGGGCTTCACCAACCTCGGTGCCGATGTGACCGACCTCTACCTGGAGAAGGTCGACGGCGACTCGTACCAGTACGGCGACAGCGAGAAGCCCTTCAAGATCCGCGAGGAGACCATCAAGGTCGCGGGCGGCAAGAGCAAGACGATCACCGTACGGTCCACCGACCGCGGCCCGGTGGTCTCCGACCGCGACACCGAGCTGGCGAAGGTCGGCGAGAAGGCCCCGGTCGGCGATGTCGCCCCCGACCGCGGCGAGGGCTACGCGGTCTCGCTCCAGTGGACCGCGCTCCAGCCGGGCAAGTCCATGGACGCGGTCTTCGAGCTGAACAAGGCCAAGGACTTCGCCGGGTTCCGCAAGGCCGCCGAGCACTTCGAGGTCCCCTCGCAGAACCTCATCTACGCCGACACCAAGAACCACATCGGCTACCAGGCGCCCGGCCGCATCCCGATCCGCGCCGAGGGCGACGGCCGGATGCCGGCTCCCGGCTGGGACCCGAAGTACCAGTGGAAGGGGTACATCCCCTTCGAGCAGTTGCCGTACGAGTACGACCCCAAGCGCGGCTACATCGTCACCGCCAACCAGGCCGTCGTCGACGCCAAGAAGTACCCGTATCAGTTCACCGAGGACTGGGGCTACGGCGCCCGCAGCCAGCGGATCAACGATCTCATCGAGTCGAAGATCAAGGACGGCGGGAAGATCTCGACCGACGACATGCAGACCATGCAGATGGACAACAGCAGCCAGATCGCCAAGCTGCTGACGCCGATCCTGCTGAAGATCAATGTCAAGGACCCGTCCGTACGCGAGGCGCAGAAGCTCCTCGAAGGCTGGGACTACACCCAGGAACCCGACTCGGGCGCGGCCGCCTACTTCAACGCAGTCTGGCGCAATGTCCTCAAGCTGGCCTTCGGCAACAAGCTGCCCAAGGAGCTTCGGGTCAAGGGCCAGTGCCTCAACGTCCGCCCCGCCAACGACTCGGCCCCGCTGGACGACCTCGACCAGGTGGTACGGGAGTGCGGCCAGCGCGACCCGGCGTCGGCGCAGCCGGACGGCGGCGACCGCTGGTACGAGGTGGTACGGCGCATCCTCGACGACGAGGACAACGCCTGGTGGAGCGTCCCGGCCAGCCGCAAGCTGCCTGCCACCAAGACCCGCGACAAGCTGCTCGAACGCGCCATGGGCGACGCCCGCTGGGAGCTGACCGCCAAGCTCGGCAAGGACACGTCGAGCTGGACCTGGGGCCGGCTGCACCAGCTCACGCTGGACAACCAGACCCTCGGCACCAGCGGCCCCGGCTTCCTCAAGCGGATACTCAACCGTGGTCCGTGGAACCTCGGCGGCGGCGAGGCGGCGGTCAACGCGGCGGGCTGGAACGCGGCGGGCGGCTACGAGGTCGTCTGGGTTCCGTCGATGCGGATGGTCGTCAATGTCGGTGACTGGGACAAGTCCCGCTGGATCAATCTGACGGGCGCCTCGGGCCACGCGTACAGCGCGCACTACACCGACCAGACGAGCAAGTGGGCCAAGGGCGAGCTGCTCGACTGGCCCTACGGCGTCAACGCCGTGGAGCAGTCCACCGCCGACACCCTCACGCTGACGCCCTAGGGTCTTTCGTTCGGGTCTGGCTGGGTCAGGGAGCGCCCGCCGCGGGAGCGGCTGATGTCGGCGTTGGTGCCGTGTATCGCAAGGCGGAGGAGGGAGCCCACGCGGAGGGGGTACCTCCCACGCCCTCAAGGCTGTGGGGGAGTGGGCGACCACGACAACGCCGCGAGACGCGGCCCGACGCGACGGCGGCTGATGTCACTGCGGGCCCGCGAGCTCAGCAAGATCCAAACGAGAGGCCCTAGATGAGCGCGACCCCGGGTGCCGGGCGGTGTCAGCTCCTGTGCCGGCACCGCCCGTCCGGCACACGCGTGTCCCCGGTGCCGAAGCGCAGCACGCCCCCGGGCGTCACCACCGCCCGTACGGGACGGTCGTGCGGCTCCGCCGGCACCCGCGCGACGACCTCGCCGTCGTACAGCAGGACGGCCAGGGCCGGTGCCGCCCCCGCCTGCTCCAGCCGGCCGAGCACCCGGTCGTACGAGCCGCCGCCGCGTCCCAGCCGCATACCGCGCCCGTCCACCGCCAGGCCCGGCAGCAGCACCACCTCCGCCTCCAGGACGGCGCCGGGGCCGAGCCGTGTACCGTCCGGTTCCAGCAGCCCGCGACCGGCCCGTACCAGCCGGTCCGCGCCCTCGTACGGCGCCCAGTCGAGGTCGTTGTCGGCCATCAGCACCGGCAGCAGGACCCGTACGCCCCGCGCGCGCAGCGCGTCCAGCAGCGCGCGGGTGCCGGGTTCGCGCCCCACCGAGACATACGCGGCGACCGTACCGGCCCGGGCCAGCTCCGGCAGCTCCAGCGCGCGCCGCGCGAGAACCGCCGCGGCGCGCCGGGCGTCCTCATCCGACAGCAGGCGCCGCGCGGCGAGCAGTTCGCTGCGCAGGGCCGCCTTTCCGGGCATCTCATCACCCACCAGACATCACAAACCTCTCGTATGCGTTTGTATGAGGCGAAAGTTAACCGGAGCATCATCTTCCGCCCATACGCAACAGATACTGTGTTCGGCATGACTCAGTCGCCCTCCCGGATCAGCAAGGCTGTCATCCCCGCCGCCGGCCTCGGCACCCGGTTCCTGCCCGCCACCAAGGCAACTCCCAAGGAGATGCTGCCGGTCGTCGACAAGCCCGCGATCCAGTACGTGGTCGAGGAAGCCGTGGCAGCCGGTCTCTCCGACGTGCTCATGGTCACCGGCCGCAACAAGCGGCCTCTTGAGGACCACTTCGACCGGAATTACGAGCTGGAGGAAGCGCTCACCCGCAAGGGAGACACCGAACGCCTCGCGAAGGTCCAGGAGTCCAGCGACCTCGCCACCATGCACTATGTGCGCCAGGGCGACCCCAGGGGCCTCGGCCACGCCGTCCTCTGCGCGGCGCCGCACGTCGGTGACCAGCCCTTCGCGGTCCTCCTCGGCGACGACCTGATCGACCCGCGCGACCCGCTGCTGTCCCGGATGGTCGAGGTCCAGGAGCGTGAGGGCGGCAGCGTCGTCGCGCTGATGGAGGTCGATCCGTCGCAGATCCACCTGTACGGCTGCGCGGCCGTCGAGCCCACGCGCGACGCCGACGTGGTCAAGGTGCACGACCTGGTCGAGAAGCCCGAAGCCGCCGACGCGCCGAGCAACTACGCCATCATCGGCCGCTACGTCCTCGACCCCGCCGTCTTCGGGATCCTGCGCGAGACCGGGCCCGGCCGGGGCGGCGAGATCCAGCTCACCGACGCGCTCCAGCAGCTCTCCGTCGACGAGAAGGTCGGCGGTCCGGTCCACGGCGTGGTCTTCAAGGGCCGCCGTTACGACACCGGCGACCGCGGCGACTATCTGCGTGCCATTGTCAGACTCGCGTGTGAACGTGAAGATCTGGGACCGGACTTCCGGACCTGGCTCCGCAGTTATGTCGCCGAGGAGATGTAGCACTTGAGCAGCACGGCACAACCGGTACCGGCCTTCGGGCACGAGCGTCTCTGGTCGGTGGACGACCATCTCGCGGACATCCTGGCCGCGGTCCATCCGCTCGACCCGATCGAGCTGCAACTGCCCGACGCGCAGGGCTGTGTGCTCGTGGAGGACATCACGGTACCGGTGGCGCTGCCGCCGTTCGACAACAGCTCCATGGACGGTTACGCGGTCCGCACGGCCGATGTCGCGGGGGCCACCGAGGAGTTCCCCGCCGTGCTGACCGTCGTCGGCGACGTCGCGGCGGGCAGCGGTTCCCTGCCCGAGGTCGGCCCCGGCGAGACGGCCCGGATCATGACCGGCGCCGCGCTGCCGCCCGGCGCCGAGGCGGTCGTCCCGGTGGAGTGGACCGACGGGGGTACGGGGGGCGGGGCGGCCCTCTCGATGCGCCCGGCCGGCGAGGCTCCCGGCGGCGCGAGCGGCGAGGTGCGGGTGTACCGCCCGATCGAGGCCGGCGGGCATGTGCGCTCCCGCGGCAGCGATGTCCGGGCCGGTGATCTGGCCCTGGAGGCGGGTACGGTCCTGGGCCCGCCGCAGATCGGGCTCCTGGCCGCCATCGGCCGCGGCTCGGTACGGGTCAGGCCCCGTCCGCGCGTGGTCGTGCTCTCGACCGGCAGCGAGCTGGTCCAGCCGGGCGAGGAGCTGGGCGAGGGCCAGATCTACGATTCGAACAGCTTCGCGCTGACCGCGGCGGCCCGGGACGCGGGCGCCATCGCGTACCGGGTGGGCGCCGTCACCGACGACGCCGACACGCTGCGCGCCACCATCGAGGACCAGCTCATCCGCGCCGACATGGTGGTCACCACGGGCGGCGTCAGCGTGGGCGCGTACGACGTCGTCAAGGAGGCCCTGTCCGCGGTGGGCGACGAGGACGAGGACGGCGCCGGAGTCGATTTCCGCAAGCTCGCGATGCAGCCGGGCAAGCCGCAGGGCTTCGGGGCGATCGGCCGCGAACACACCCCGCTGCTGGCCCTGCCGGGGAATCCGGTCTCGTCGTACGTCTCCTTCGAGCTGTTCGTACGGCCCGCGATCCGCAGGCTGATGGGCCTGGAGGACGTCCACCGCCCGACGGTCCGGGCCACGCTCTCCGCCGACAAGCCGCTGACCTCCCCGGCCGGCCGCCGTCAGTTCCTGCGCGGTACGTACGACACGGCGACGGGCTCCGTCACCCCCGTCGGCGGCGTCGGCTCGCATCTCGTCGCCGCCCTCGCCCATGCCAACGCGCTTATCGTGGTTCCCGAGGACTCCGTCCTGGCCGAGCCCGGGGCGGACGTCGACGTCGTCCTGATCGGGTGACGGTCAGGTGGTGGCGGTACCGTGTCTGCCCACAGAGGCCCTGACGGGCCCGGACCGGGAGCGCCACAGCGAATGACCGCGTTTTCCCGGGGGGAGACCCCCGGACCCTCTCAGCAGGGCAGCCTGACCCACATCGACGAGTCGGGAGCGGCCCGCATGGTCGATGTCTCGGCGAAGGAGATCACCGCGCGCACCGCCAGCGCCAGCGGCCGGGTGCTGGTGTCGCCGCAGGTCGTCGAGCTGCTCAGGGGCGGGGGAGTGCCCAAGGGGGACGCCCTCGCCACCGCCCGTATCGCCGGCATCATGGGCGCGAAACGGACCCCGGAGCTGATTCCGCTCTGCCATCCGCTCGCGGTCTCGGGAGTCACTGTCGACCTCGCGGTCGCGGACGACGCCGTGGAGATCCTGGCGACGGTGAAGACGACGGACCGTACGGGCGTCGAGATGGAGGCCCTGACCGCCGTCTCGGTCGCCGCGCTCACGGTCGTGGACATGGTGAAGGCGGTCGACAAGGGCGCGGTGATCACGGACGTACGGGTCGAGGAGAAGACGGGCGGCAAGTCCGGCCACTGGACCCGCCGGGCTTCCGCGTCGGATGGGAGTGCCTCATGAGCGGGCCCGCGAGTGACGGTACGGAAGCGGTGTCCGGTACGGGACCGGCGGCGTCCGGTACGGGATCGGTGTCCGGTACGGGACCGGCGGCGTCCGCACCGTACGGCTCGGGCCCGGTGCGGCCATTGCCGTACCGCGCTCTGGTCGTCACCGCCTCGAACCGCGCCGCCGCCGGTGTCTACAGCGACACGGGCGGCCCGATCCTGGCCGGCGGTCTCGCCGCGCTCGGCTTCACGGTCGACGGACCGAAGGTCGTCCCCGACGGCGAGCCGGTCGAGCGTGCCCTGCGCGACGGCGTGGCCGCCTCGTACGACGTCATCCTGACCACCGGCGGTACGGGCATCTCGCCCACGGACCGCACCCCGGAGGCGACCCGGCTCCTCCTGGACTACGAGATCCCGGGCATCGCCGAGGCGATCCGCGCCGAGGGCACCGCCAAGGTCCCCACCGCCGCGCTCTCCCGGGGCCTGGCCGGGGTCTCCGGGCGGACCCTGATCGTCAATCTGCCGGGCTCGTCCGGCGGTGTGCGCGACGGTCTCGCCGTGCTGGGGCGGCTGCTCGTACACGCCGTGGACCAGATCCACGGCGGCGATCACCCCCGTACCTCCGGATGAACCCGGCGTGGCCCGTGACCCTGGTGGACGGTGAGGTCACCCTCCGCCCCATAAGGCTGCGCGACCAGCGCGCCTGGCGTGAGGTGAACCGGCGCAACCGCGACTGGCTGCGCCCCTGGGAGGCCACGATCCCACCGCCGCCCCCGGGCGGCCCGGTCGCCCAGCGCCCCACCTACCGACAGATGGTCCGCCATCTGCGGGCCGAGGCCAACGCGGGCCGGATGCTGCCCTTCGTGGTGGAGTACCAGGGGCGGCTGGTGGGCCAGTTGACCGTCGCCGGGATCACCTGGGGCTCGATGTGTTCCGGGCATGTCGGCTACTGGGTGGACCGCGAGGTCGCGGGCCGCGGTGTGATGCCCACGGCGGTGGCGCTCGCCGTCGACCACTGTTTCCGGATGGTCGGACTGCACCGCGTCGAGATCTGCATTCGCCCGGAGAACGGGCCCAGCCGAAGAGTCGTCGAGAAACTCGGATTCCGCGAGGAAGGGCTGCGTCCGCGCTATCTCCATATCGACGGCGCATGGCGGGACCATCTCGTGTTCGTCCTGACAGCCGAGGAGGTGCCCGAGGGGCTGGTCCGCCGGTGGCGCCAGGCACGGCCAGGAACACCTAGAAAATAAGATAAGTGTTCGATATTGATCGGCATATGGCCATAAACTGATCTGAACAGTCACAAAAAAAGTCCGTGGTATCAGCCAGATCGTGCGACACACCGGCTCAATTGGCCGATGCCCTCGTGCGAACCCCTCTACGGTGTGAACCGTGAGCAGCAGCGGCCTCATCTACGCAGTCATCGTCGGGGCCTGGGCCGCCTACTTGGTGCCGATGTGGCTCCGCAGGCAGGACGAGCTCAATGAGGCACGTCCGACGGAGCGCTTCAGTACCGCCATCCGGCTGCTGTCCGGACGGGCGGCCATGGAGCGCCGTTACGCCAAGGAGCTTCAGGGACGCGCCGCCGAGGAGGCGGGGCCCGGCGGGGAGCCGGACGCCGGTACGGAGTCGATGAGCTCCGTGGACGTCCGGGCCTTCGCCGCGCCCCCGGCCCGTACGGAAGCGCGGATGGAGATCCGCGCGGACGTCCCGGCCCCGGGCAGACCGGCACCGTCGCGGTCCCGGCCCGGCCGGGGCCGGCAGACGGGCCCCGGCGGTACGGCCGGGGCCGCGCCCGAGGAGGTGCCGGCCCGGCGCGGGCGGCCTTCGGGGGGCGCGGCCGAACGCGCCCGGCGCGCGCAGCGCTCGCAGGTCCTGGCGCGCCGCCGGCGTACGACGATGGTCCTCTTCGTCGCCTTCACGCTCGGCACGGTCGTCGCGGCGGTCGGCGGCCTCGGCTTCCTCTGGGCGCCCGGAGTCCCCGCAGTCCTCCTCAGCGTGTACATCGTGCATCTGCGCGCCCAGGAGCGGCGCCGCTTCGCCTTCACGATGGACCGGCGCAAGGCCGAGGCGGCGGCGCAGCGGCTCCGTGAGAACCGCCCGCGCCGCCACCAGCCCTCGACGGCCGCCCCGGGCGAGCCCGACGAGGAGCCCGAACCCCGCCCCGAACCGGAACCGGCCCCCAAGGTCTCGCCCCAGGAGGCGGGCCGCCGCGCCCTGGTCGAGCAGACCGACCACGCGGAGTGGGTCGACCAGCAGCGCGAACGCGGCCCCGCGAGCGGCGAGAGCTGGGAGCCCGTACCGGTCCCGCTCCCCACGTACGTCACGGCCCCGGTCGCCCCGCGCGCCACCAGCGGCGTCGAGGTGGGCGACCCGGAAACCTGGAGCGCGGCCCGCTCCTCCACCGCCGAGCCCACCCC
>NZ_LATD01000262.1 GCF_000981895.1 Streptomyces odonnellii
GCTCATACCCCCAGGGTACGGGGGTGAGGTCCGCGCCGGGATACGCGAGGCGGCCGGGCCGGACCCGCCCTTCCCGGCCCCCGGCGGGCGCCTCAAGGGCCCGCGAGCCGCCTCTCCGGACTGCCGGCCACATGAAGTCGAAAGGCGCGGCAGAGGGCCTCCGTACCGTCGCGCCAGGCCACGCGGAGCCCCACCGGGTCACGGCTTCGTCGAGGCGGCCGCAGGGCGTGAGCCCGATGGTCACGGGTTCACGCTGAAAGGCTCGTACGGTACGGCCGACTCGTACCGTACGGGTCAGCGGTGGGGTCGATCGCCTGTACGTTCGTCACGTCCTGGGCGGTTCTCGTCGCGGGGCTGGTGGCGACGGTGGCGGCGGGGTCGGGGTGACGCTCGTGGCCTCCTCAGGAGCGCGTGGTACGGATGGGGTTCATGGCAATCAATGACGCACTGACCGATGTGGCGGGTCTGCGGGTCGGACACGCCCGGGTGGCAGGGGACCGTGCGCTCACCGGCACCACGGTCGTCCTCGCCCCACAGGGCGGGGTGGTGGCCGCGGTGGACGTACGGGGCGGCGGCCCGGCCACCCGGGAGACCGATGCCCTCGACCCGCGCAATATCGTCCAGCGCGTCGACGCGGTCGTGCTGACGGGCGGCAGCGCGTACGGGCTCGACTCGGCGTCCGGTGTGGTCGCTTGGCTGGAGGAGCGCCGACGGGGCATCCGGGTCGGCCCCGGCCCGGACCAGGTGGTGCCGGTCGTCCCGGCGGCCGGGGTCTTCGACCTGGGGCGCGGCGGGGACTGGCGGATACGCCCGGACGCGGCGACGGGGCGCGCGGCGGTGGAGGCGGCGGCCCGTTCGGCGAGCGGGGCACCGGTCGCCGAGGGCGGTGTGGGCGCGGGGACGGGCGCCCTCGTCGGCCCTCTCAAGGGCGGGATCGGTACGGCGAGCACGGTCCTTGACTCCGGCATCACCGTGGCGGCCCTGGTCGTGGCGAACGCGGCGGGCTCGGCCGTGGATCCGCTCACGGGCGTGCTGTATGGACGCTACTTCAGCGGGCGTACGGAATATCCGGCGCCGGAGGTCCATGTGGCGGCGCAACTGCGCCTGGCCGAGCTGCGCGAGCGGCAGGGTCCGGCGCCGCTCAACACCACGCTCGCCGTCGTCGCCACCGATGCCGAACTGTCCCGGCCCCAGGCGCAAAAGCTCGCGGGGACGGCGCACGACGGCATCGCGCGCGCCGTCCGTCCGGTTCATCTGCTCAACGACGGGGACACGGTTTTTGCCCTGTCGACGGGCGGACGGCCCCTCACCGAAGGTGATCCGCTCGCCCTCAACGAGGTGCTGGCGGCCGGGGCGGACGTCGTGACCAGGGCGATCGTACGGGCCGTCAGCGCGGCGAAGAGCGTCCGGGGGCCCGGCGGGACGTTCTTCTCGTACGGCGAGCTGTACGGCCTCGACTGACCGGCGCGGAGGCCGAGTTGGCGGGGGGCGCACGGGAACTTCGCGTACGCCCCCTTCGTTTTCCCAAACCTGGGACGCAATGTCAGCCCTAGGCGCTACGTTATGCAATCACCAAGTGACATGTGGCGACGGCCTGGAGACCCATCTTGAACGATCCTCACGAGACAACCGAGACGCACCTCGAGCGACTCCTGGGTCGGGCACTCAACTCCTTCGACCTGCCCGACGCACTGGTCGAAAAGCTCGGCCACGCGCTGGCGCACGCCAGCTCGCTGTGTTCCGCGCACCACAGTGCGGGGCTGCACCGCGAGACCTACCGGCACACCTTCCTGCTCCGCGACGGCAGTTCGCTCACCCTGTGGGAGCTGGTGCACAACACCGGCCGGGACGGGGCGCGGCTGCACGAGCTGTACGCGGACGAGTCCGAGGTGCGGCTCGCCGCGGCCCGGCTCGGCCATCCCAGCAGTCCTGAGGCGGCACGGCCGGCCGTCGACGGACCCGGCGGACCGCCCCTGGTCTCCGGGCCCGACGAGGTGCCGTCCGAGGGCAGAGCGCCCGTGGACGATGCCGCGGCCGGTCTGCTCGCGGAGCTGGAGTCCGAGCGCACCGCCGAGATCGACGCCCATCTCGCCCTGCTCCGCGGGCTGCGGGCGCTGCCTCAGGCGCCCAGGCCCCGGCAGTACTTCCCGGACAACTCCCCCGACCATGCGCGCCGGGTGCTGCGCCGGGCGGAGAACGCCGACCGGCCCGGCGAGGCGACCGCGCGACTGCTGCAGACGGCTTTCGCGCACCACATCACCCAGGTCTTCGGCCGACAGTGCCAGGTCGAGGGCAAGGACGCGGGATTCATGCTCTACGAGCACGCGTTCCTCCTGATCGACGGCAGCGAGATGAGCCTCTGGGAGGTGGAGCACACGGCGACGCCGGACGGCCGCCACATGTGCGAGGTGTACGACGCGGAGAGCACCGCACGCGAGGCCATGGAGCTCCGCGCGCGGGTGCTGTGAGCTGACCCGGGGAGGGGGATGTCGAACGGCCGTCAGGGGTGGGCGGTCGTACGACAGGGGGAAACGGGTTCAGACAGCCGCCGGGACCTTGGCGTCGGGTCCGGCTCCGGCGGCGCCCGTCGCCCCGGGTGCGGCTGCGTCGGCCGCGTCGTCAGGGCCGGGCACTCCTTCGCCCTGGTCGGGGTGGCCCGTCTTCCGGGCTCCCTTGAGCAGGACGACCAGGCCGGTGCTCACCGCCGTACCGACCGCGATGGCGAGCAGATAGAGGAACGGATCGCCGATCAGCGGGATCACGAAGATGCCGCCGTGGGGTGCCCGCAGGGTGCACTCGAAGAGCATCGACAGCCCGCCGGTGACCGCGCCGCCCGCCATCGCCGACGGGATCACCCGCAGCGGGTCGGCGGCGGCGAAGGGGATCGCGCCCTCGGTGATGAAGGAGGCACCGAGCACCCAGGCGGCCTTGCCGTTCTCCCGTTCGGCACGGGTGAACAGCTTGCCGCGTACGGTCGTGGCCAGCGCCATCGCGAGCGGCGGGACCATGCCCGCGGCCATCACGGCGGCCATGACCTTGAGGCTGCCCTCGTTGGGGTTGGCGAGACCGCCGACGGCGAAGGCGTACGCGACCTTGTTCAGGGGGCCGCCCAGGTCGAAGCACATCATCAGGCCGAGAATGATGCCCAGGATGATCGCGTTGGCCCCGGAGAGGCCGGACAGCCAGTCGGTGAGTGCCTTCTGGAGCGAGGCGATGGGCTTGCCGACCACCAGGAACATCAGAAAGCCGACGACCGCCGAGGAGACCAGGGGGATCACGACAACCGGCATGATGCCCCGCAGCGGGGCGGGCACGCTCACCCGCTGAATGGCCATCACGGTGCCACCGGCGATCAGACCGGCGGCCAGACCGCCGAGGAAGCCCGCGTTGATGGTGAGGGCGATGGAGCCGCCGACAAAGCCCGGTACGAGACCGGGGCGATCGGCCATCCCGTACGCGATATAGCCGGCGAGGACGGGCACGAGGAAGCTGAAGGCCAGACCGCCGATCTGGAACAGCAGGGCCGCCCAGCTCGTGTGGTCGGTCCAGACGAAGTGTTCGGCGACGGAGGGAGCCTTGTTGATGGTGTAGCCGCCCATGGCGAAGCCGAGGGCGATGAGGAGCCCGCCCGCGGCCACGAACGGAACCATGTAACTGACCCCGGACATCAGCCACTTGCGCAGCCTGGTGCCGTACCCCTCGCCGGGTTCTCCGGCGTTGTCCACGGGTGTGCCGGGAGAGCCGTCGCCGCGCCCGGCGGCCGGGGCGGTGATCTCGCCGCGTCGGGCCTTGCCCCGTACCTCGGCGATCAGTTCGGCGGGGCGGTTGATACCGGCCTTGACGCCGACATCGACGGTGGGCTTACCGGCGAACCGGTCCTTCTCCCGTACCGGCACATCGTGGGCGAAGATCACACCGTCGGCGGCGGCGATGACGGCGGGGTCGAGCCGGCGGAATCCGGCGGACCCCTGGGGCTCGACGACCACTTCGACACCGGCGTGCCGACCGGCCTTCTCCAGGGCCTCGGCGGCCATATAGGTGTGCGCGATACCGGTGGGGCAGGAGGTGACAGCGACAATGCGGAAGGGACGATCGGCGGTAGGAGTGTCCGACTCGGAGGCGGAAACGGGTGCGTCCGGCCCGGTCGCGGGCCCGGCTTCGGCTTCGGCCTGAGTCATGGCCCCCGCCTCAGCCCCAGTGCCGGTACCTGTGCCGGTGCCGGTGCCAGTACTGATGCCATTGACGGTGCCGCCTGCCGACTCGGGCGTAGCGGCCTCCGGCTCGGGGGCGCCGGGGTCAGTGGCGACGGGCTCGGTGTCGCCGGTGATCAGGGATGCCGTCGCCGTGGGGTCCGTGGCCGTACGCAGGGCTGTGGTGAAGTCCTCGTTCATCAGACGGCGGGCCAGGGCCGAGAGGATGGTCAGGTGTGCGTCGTCGGCGCCCGCCGGGGCCGCGATGAGGAAGATCAGGTCGGCCGGACCGTCCGGGGCGCCGAAGTCGATGCCCCGCGCCGAGCGGCCGAAGGCCAGGGTGGCTTCGGTGACATGAGCGCTCCGGCAGTGCGGGATACCGATTCCGCCGTCGAGGCCGGTGGGCATCTGCGCCTCGCGCGCGGCCACATCGGCGAGGAACCCGTCCAGGTCGGTGACCCGGCCCTGGGTCACCATCCGCTCGGCCAGCGAGCGGGCCGCGGCTTCCTTTGTCTGGGCGGCCAGGTCGAGGTCGACCAGGTCCGCGTTGATCAACTCGCTCATCGCGGGCTCCTTCGCTCGCATATCTGCTGGTGGACTGTCTGGATCAACTGCCCGCGGACCGGCTGACGGACCGGCTCAGGGACCGGCTGACGGATGGGCCGACGGATCGGCTGACGGACCGGCTCAGGGACACCGGGAAGTTCGGGCATGCCGGGAAAGGGGGGACGCGAGGGGAGGCTCATGGGGCGGGCTCCGTGAGAGGGCGGTCCATCGGTACGTCGGCGGTCACAGTGACCGCCGCCGGGTCCAGGTCCGCGGGCGAGGGCATCACGCTGCCGGGAAGCTGCACCGCCGCCGCGCCGTGCGCCACCGCCGAGGCCAAGGCGTCCGGGCCTTCGCCACCCGCTGTCAGAAAGCCGGCCAGCGAGGCGTCACCGGCACCGACATTGCTGCGGACGGCGGTGACGGCCGCGGCGCCGAAATACGTTCCGGCATCCGAGACCAGGAGTTGACCGTCGGCGCCGAGGCTGGCGAGGACGGCCCTGGCTCCGTACGTACGGAGTTCCTCCGCGGCCTTGAGGGCGTCGCCGACCGTGGCGAGGGGGCGGCCGACGGCCTGGGCCAGTTCTTCGGCGTTCGGCTTGACGACGTCGGGCCGCTCCCGGAGCGCCGCCAGGAGCGAGGGCCCGGAGGTGTCCAGCGCGATCCTGGCGCCGGCGAGGTGTGCGCGGGCGACCAGTTCGGCGTACCACTCGGGCGCGAGCCCGCGCGGGAGGCTGCCGCAGCAGGCGATCCAGGCGGCGGCGCCGGCGTGCGTTCGGATCGTGGAGAGGAGTGACTGCGACTCGACAGGGGTGAGTTCGGGACCCGGCGCGTTGATCTTGGTGAGGGTGCCGTCGGGTTCGGCGAGCGCGATATTGGAGCGGGTAGCGCCCGCGACCGGCACGGGGGCGACCTCGATGCCCTGTCCGGCGAGCAGTTCGGCGACGAGCGCGCCGGGTGCGCCGCCCAGCGGCAGTACGGCGACGGTACGCCGGCCGGCCGCAGCGACGGCCCGCGAGACATTGACGCCCTTTCCGCCGGGGTCCATGCGTTCGGCCGTGGCCCGCAGGACTTCGCCGCGGTCGAGAGCGGGGACTTCGTACGTACGGTCCAGGCTCGGGTTCGGCGTGACGGTGAGGATCAACGGCCCGCCCGCACCCGCCGCCCGGCTCTGACCTTGTCCTTGTCCGCCCGCACCCGCCGCCCCACCCTGCCCTTGGCTCTGTTCCTGG
>NZ_LATD01000263.1 GCF_000981895.1 Streptomyces odonnellii
CACCCGCGGGTTCTCCCGTACGTTCCTCAGCCGCCGGAGGTCCCAGGTCCGCTTGGGCTTGTGATCGACCGCGAAGAACACCATGTCCCCGCTCACCACGAACGTCACCGGCACCACATGCGGCACCCCACGGGCATCGGCGGTCCCCAGCCGGGCCACCGACCCCGCCCCGAACCGCGCCCGGGCTTCCCCGGAACCAAGCTCCACAAACGCACCGTATCCCCGGACAGCCCCGACCCCGTCCCCGACCCGGTCGTTTGATCCCGCCGTCCCCGACTCGCTTTGATGCCGGTGGTCGGCGTGCGGATATACGGATCGGCGTGCGGCTGTACGGATCGGGGAGGGGCGTCTTGGGGATGACGGGCAGGCGGGCACTGGGGCGGCCGTTCGGATGGCTGTGGGCGGCGTTCGCGGTCAGCGCGTACGGTACGTCGCTCGGGTTCGGCGCGTTTCCGCTGATCGCGGTCCTCGTGCTGCACTGCGGACCGGCCCAGGTCGCGGCGCTGGCCGCCACGGGGCGGGCGGTGGGAGCCCTGGTCGCGGTGCCGCTCGGTCCCTGGGTGGAGTTCCGCCGTAAGCGGCCGGTCATGATCGCGACGGACCTGATCCGGTTCGCGGCGCTGATGAGTGTCCCCGCCGCGTTCGCGCTCGGCCGGCTCAGCTTCGCCCAGCTCCTGGTCGTCTCCGTCGTGGTGGCCTCGGCCGACATCGCCTTCAAGGCGGCCAACGGCACGTATCTGAAGGCGCTCGTCCCGCCGCGGGACCTGCTCGTCGCGAACGGCCGGTTCGAAGCCACGACATGGACCTCGACCATGCTCGGACCACCGCTCGGCGGGGCCGCGATCGGGCTGTTCGGTCCGGTGACGACCGTGGTGGCCAACGCCGTCAGCCATCTGCTCTCGGCGCTGGGCATCCGCGCCATCGGCGGTACGGAACCGCCCCCGGCCCGCACCACCGGGGCACCGCGGCTGCGGGCAGGCGATCTACTCGAAGGCTGGCGCCATATCCTCGCCGACCCGACGCTGCGCCCGCTGTTCTTCAACGCGATCACGGTCAACGGCCTGATCATGGCCTCCGAGCCGCTGCTCGCCGTACTCCTGCTGGACGGCCTCGGGTTCGCACCCTGGCAGTACGGTCTGGTGTTCGCGGCGCCATGTGTCGGCGGCCTCATCGGATCACGCCTCGCACATCCGCTCGCGGCGCGATTCGGACGCCACAAGGTGATGCTCACCGCCGGGGCCCTGCGTGCGTGCTGGCCTCTCGGACTGGCATTCGTACAGCCCGGCATCCCCGGGATCGTCCTCGTCATCGTCGTCCAGCTCGGGCTGGTGACCTGCTCCGGCCTGTTCAACCCGGTGCTGGCCACCTACCGGCTCGACCACACCGCCCCCGACCGGGTCGCCCGCACCCTGTCCGCCTGGTCGATCAGCAGCAGCGCCGCCATCGCCGCCCTGACCGCCTTGTGGGGGCTGCTGGCCGCCGTCACCGGCCCGCGCATCGCGATCGCGCTCGCCGGAGTCCTCCTCCTGGCCACCCCTCTGCTGCTTCCACGCCGCGGGAACGCGCCCCGGAACAAGCTTGACGCCGACCGCGGGGCGGCGGCGCCGGGAACGCGATAGGGGTGCCGCACGATCTGCGACACCCCTACTGACCAGCGCCTACGTCGAACTGCGGCCGTGTCAGGCTCTGCGCGTTCTGACGCCGTCGGGCTCGAAGTCGTAGATCTCGCGGTTGATGCGGAGACCGTCGACGGCGCCGATCCACATGAAGTCGCGGCCCTTGCCGACCGCGGCGGTGTAGATGGTCGGCTTCGCGCCGCCGTCGTTGAGCGAGGCCTTGAGCTCCTGGAAGGTGCACTCGGCGGCCTGGGTGCACGAGGTCTCGTTGCCCGTGAGGTACCAGTAGCCGGTCGTGGTGGCGTCGATGAACGGGCTCCAGCGGTTCGTGACCGGGGCCGCGTCCGGTACCCAGACCATCGTGGAGTAGTTGTCGGCCGGGAGCGCGCTCAGGTTCGGGTCGATCTCGAACCTGATGTTCGGCATGTTCTCGGCGCCGCCGTAGCCGACGTTCTCGTTGGTCTGGAAGACACGGAACCCGACCTGCTTCAGGGCCAGCACGGAATCACCGAAGAAGTCGACCTCGTTGCCGAAGTCGACCTTCTCACTCGGAGGATTCAGCGAGGTGGAGTCGTCCGCCACCTCGATTCCCAGGCTGCCCTGTCCGTAGGGCGGCCTGGAGGAGGGGCCCGTGACGCCGAACGAGCCGTACGGGCCGTCCCTCAGGGCGGCGACGGGAGAGCCGATTGTGTTGCGAGTGATCACGCCCCAGTGTTCTGAGCGCGACCGGTTTCCGTCCGCGACAGCGGACGCCGATCCCGGGACGGTCGAGGCGACGATCGCGGCCAGCGCTGCTACCGCAAGCGTCTTTGCCCGACTCACGCCAAAGCGAGCCTTCACACTCACTCCTTCTGAATAGCTGAAAGGCCAGACATGCGTCGGCGTCGGCCGACGCGGCAGACGTCACCGTAGCTGACTCTCAGTAGCAGAAGGGTCGCGACATACTCAACACATATACGGCTATTCACGTCCTCAATGCTGTGAATGTCCCGAAATATTCTTACTCTACGTATCGGTCGGTGATGCAGGTCAGTCGGTCGTGCCGGTCCAGGTCCAGAGACGCGACAGCGCCTGCGCGTTCAGGTCGTGGCCTTCCGTCCAGAGGCCGGCCGCCGCGTTCAGCACCGAGCGGCGGTCCGTCTCCGCCGGGCCGGGCTTCGCCGGGAGCAGGGGCAGGGCCGCGCTCGCGCGAAGGCGGACCGCGCGGTGGCGGCGGGCGAAGGCGGTGAGGGTCTGGCGCGGGCCCGCCTCGACCAGCAACACGTCCTCGGCGGCGAGCAGTTCGTCCAGGGCGGGCAGGAAGTGGACGGTGTCCGTGACCTGCCGGGCCCAGAAGCGGGGGCTGCGGGCGTCCTCGGCGCTCATGAGCGTGCCGGTGTAGCCGGAATAGAGGGGCAGCGCCGGCTCACGGAACGGGACCGCGCCGTACTCCTTCTCCAGGGCGTCGGAGGCGGGTGCCATGGCCGGTGAGTGGAACGGACTGGTAGCGGGCACGGTCACCACGGTGATGTGGTCCGCCGTGAGCCTCGCCCTGACCTCGGCCAGCGCGGGCACCGAACCGGCCAGCATCACCTGCTGGTTGGCGTTCACGGCGGCGAGCGCGACGTCGTGGTCGAGGTACGGGCGTACGCGTGCCGCGCTCGCCCCCACCGCGAGCATGCCGCCCGGCGGGATCTTGACCGCTTCCCGTACGCGGGCCATCACCATCCCGGCCGCGTCGGCCAGCGACATGACGCCGGCGAGGGTCGCGGCGACGAGTTCGCCCGCGCTGTGGCCGAGCAGCGCCACCGGACGTACGCCCCAGCCGAGGACCATACGGCCGAGCGCGTAGTCCACCGCGAACAGCAGCGGCTGCGCCCGGCGTACGTCGTCGATCCCGATGTGCGGAGTGCCGGTGGTGAGCCAGTCCTCCCGGATCCGCGGCCCGTCCTGGCCCATGTGGGACAGGGCCGCGTCGACGGCCGCGGTGAACACCGGTTCCCGCCGGTAGAGGCCGGCGGCCATGGCGGCGTGCTGGGAGCCCTGGCCTGGGAAGAGCAGTGCCACCGGACGGGGGGCGCGGGCGGTCACCGTCTTCGCGGACGCGACGCCGGCCGCCGCCTGCCGGGCGTCGGTGACGACTGCCGCGCGTACGGGACCGGGGCCGGTGGCGGGACCGGCGCCGTTGGGCCGCGGGGTGGGGAGGTACGGAAACGCCTCGGTGTGTTCGTCGGCGAGCAGCGGAAGCAGTTCGGCGCGGACCCGGGCCTCGTCGTCCTCGTCACGGCCCGACCAGAGCAGCAGGCGGTGCCGGCCGGGGCAGGCCGTGTCGCGGCCGTGGCACAGGGGGTGTATCGCCGGGGGCGTGTCGTGATCGCCGGGAGCGTGCCCGTCGGTGCCACGGTCGCCAGTACCGGTTTCGCCGGTGCCGATGTCGCTGTCGCTGTCGGTACGGATGTCGGTGCCGCTGTCGGTGAGGTGCAGTACGCCGTGTACCGCGTCGCCGTCGGCGACCGCCTCGGCCGCGCGTTTGACGGCGTACACCGTGACCTTGCCGGGGTCGGGGCTGCCGAAGCCCGCGACGAACGCGAGATCGGCGGTGCCGTCGAGGAGTTCGCGGTGGGCGAGGCGCAGGGCGCGTCCTTCGGTGGGCGTGGTGCGGACCGGGAGCGACTCGTGCCCGGCGGGGAGTGCGTGATCGGTGGCCGGGGCGCCGACGTAGACGACTGTTCGTACGGGCAGCCGCCCCGTGCGGCCGAAGGCGTCCAGCACGGCCGAGACGGCGGTGGACAGCGCGGCCGGCGGGGAGTCGGGCGTGCCGGGGTCCGGAGCGGCGACGACCAGCCGGTGGACCACCGCGCTGTGTCCTGTGAGCGACATGGTTCCCTCCTCGTTGGCCGCTCTCCATGCGGCATGGCCCGGTCAGGGATTGGGTCACGGCCGCCCCGCCCGGACGGGACGGAGCGGAAGACGGGACGGCCGCGGGCGGCCTGGCTCAGTCCGTCGTGGCGCCCGAGGCGTTGACAAGGGCGAGGAGCGCGCCGGGGGTCTCGGCGTCGGCCACGGCGTCGTCCGGGATGGTGATGCCGTACTCGCGCTGTATCAGGCCTATGACCTGGAGCAGTGCGAGGGAGTCGTAACCGAGGTCTATGAAGGTGGTGTTCAGGACGTCGCCGTCCAGATCGACGCCCTCCTCCTCGCCCGCGCTCTCACGGAGCATGCGGGTCAGGTCGGCCAGCGTGACGGTGATCTGTGTGGTCATGATCGGTGCTGTCCTCTCGGTGGAGCGTCGGTGGACCGGATGGTGTGCGGGTGGTGCGGATGCGCGGGCCGGGTACGGATGCGCGGGCCGGTGGTAAGGGTGCGGGGCCGGCCGGTACGGACGCGGTGCCGTACGACGGACTCGTGGCCGGGCGGCCGGACGAACCCGAAGCACCGCCGGTACGGCGGACTTCCCGGATGCCCGCCCGGCGCCGGACACCGGGCTCGTACGGCCGACGCCGTCAGGCCGCGCGCCGTACGACCAGTGCCGCGTTGAAACCGCCGTGGCCGCGCGCCACGACCAGCGCGTTGCGCAGCGGCGCCTCCCGGGCGTCGCCCGTGACCAGGTCGATCCGGTGCTCCGGGTCGGCCGCGGCGACCTGCGCGGTGGGCGGGATGACTCCGTCGCGCAGCGACAGCAGGGCCGTCGCCGTGTCCAGGGCCGCGCCGCCCGCCAGCAGGCGTCCCGTACCGGCCTTGGGCGCGGTGACCGGCACGGCGCCCGGTCCGAAGACCTCGGCCAGTGCCGCGGCCTCGGCGCGGTCCAGCGCAGGCACCCCGGACGCGTCGGCGAAGACGACGTCGATGTCGGCCGGGACCAGCCCGGCGTCGGCCACGGCGTTCGCGATCGCCCTGCCCAGCGCGGGCGGGCGGGCACCGCCGGGGGCCGGGTCGAGGGTCGCCGCGTATCCGGCGATCTCGCCGTAGATCCGGGCGGCGCCCCGGCCGCGGGCCGCCGCCGCGTCCTCCACGACGAGGATGGCACCGCCCTCGCCCGGTACGTAGCCGCTCGCGTCCGCGGCGAACGGCAGATAGGCCCGCTCGGGATCGTTGACGGTGCTCATGAGACCGTAGGCGATCTGCGGGACCCAGCCCCAGGGGCAGATGGCCGCGTCGACGCCGCCGGAGACCATGACGGGGGTGCCCTTGCGGACGCACCGGCGGGCCTGGCCGAGCGCGTCGATGCCGCCCGCCTGCTCGGTGAGCAGCACATTGCTGGGGCCGCGCAGCTTGTGCCGGATGGAGATCTGGCCGGTGTTGACCGCGTAGAACCAGGCGAAGGACTGGTACGCGCTGACGTACTCCTTCCCCTTGCTCCAGAGGTTCTCCAGCTCCCGCTGGCCGAACTCGACGGCGCCGCCGGACGCGGAGGTGACCACGCCGATGCCGTACTCGGCGTGCTCGGCGGGGTCGATCCCGGCGTCCTGGAGGGCCCAGCCCGCGGCGGTCAGGGCCAGCCTGGTCATATGGTCGGTCTGGGGCATCAGCCGGCTGGAGATATGGTCCTCGGCGACGAAGCCGGGCACCTCCCCGGCGATCCGCGACGGGTACTGCGTAGCGTCGAAGCGGGTGACGGGGCCGATCCCGGACTCACCGGCCAGGGTGGCCTTCCAGAAGTCCTCGGTCCCCAGACCGTTGGGCGCGGTGATACCCAGTCCGGTCACCACGGCGGCCGTGCTCATACGGTGTTCCTCTCGGGTCGGGCCAGGACCATGGCGCTCTGGAAACCCCCGAAGCCGCTGCCCACGCTGAGGACCACGTCGGCCCGCTTCTCGCGGGCGGTCAACGGGATGTAGTCGAGGTCGAGTTCGGGGTCGGGATCGTGCAGATTGGCGGTGGGCGGCAGCATCCCGTGCTCCATCGCCAGGGCGCAGGCGGCGATCTCCAGGGAGCCGATCGCGCCGAGCGAGTGGCCGACCATGGACTTGATGGAGCTGATCGGCGTGCGGTACGCGTGGTCGCCGAGGCTGCGCTTGAAGGCGCCCGTCTCATGGCGGTCGTTCATCTTGGTGCCCGAGCCATGGGCGTTGATGTAGCCGATGGTGTCGGGGGCGAGCCGGGCCTCGTCGAGTGCGGCGTCGATGGCCGCGGCCATCTCCACGCCCTCGGGCTTGAGTCCGGTCATGTGGTACGCGTTGCAGCGGGACGCGAAGCCCGCGATCTCGGCGTAGATGTGCGCCCCGCGGCGCCGGGCGCTCTCCAGTTCCTCCAGTACGAGCACGGCCGCGCCCTCGCCCAGGACCAGGCCGTTACGGGTCCGGTCGAAGGGCCGGCAGGAGCTCTCCGGGGTGTCGTTGCGCGGGGTGGTCGCGTGGATGGCGTCGAAGCAGGCCGAGGTGATGGGTGAGATCGGGGCTTCGGTGGCGCCCGCGATCATCACATCGGCGGTGCCCTCGCGGATGAGGTCCACGGCGTGGCCGAGCGAGTCGAGTCCGGAGGTGCAGCCGGTGGAGACGACGGCGGCCGGGCCTTCCGCGCCCGCGCGGTCCCCTGCACATGGGTGGCGCCCGCGTCGACCGCCGCCATGGTGCCGGCGACGGCGCAGCCGGTGTCGTCGTGGCAGTGGATGCCGATCGCCGCTCCGGTGGCGGCGACGGTGTCGGCGACGACGGCCGCGACCTCGTCGGGCAGGCACCCGCCGTTCGTGTCGCACAGCACGACCGTCTCGGCACCTGCCTCGGCGGCGGTCAGCACCACTTCCAGGGCGTACGCGCGATTGAGACGGAAGCCGTCGAAGTAGTGCTCGGCGTCGAGGAACACCCGACGGCCGCCGTGCACGAGGTGGCGTACGGTGCTGCCGATCATCGCGAGATTCTCGGCGAGCGTGGTGCGCAGGGCCCGGGTCACATGCCCGGTGTGGCTCTTGGCGACCAGGGTCACCACCGCCGTACCGGCCTCCGTCAGCGCCCGCACCTGCGGGTCGGCCGAGACCAGCGCGCCGGGCCTGCGGGTGGCGCCGAAAGCCGTCAGCACTGCGTGCTTGAGGTCGAGTTCGGTCCGGGCGCGCCGGAAGAACTCGGTGTCCCTCGGTACGGCTCCGGGCCAGCCGCCCTCGATGAAACCGATCCCGAGGGAGTCCAGGTGGCGGGCTACGGCGAGTTTGTCGTCGACCGTCAGCACCATGCCCTCCTGCTGGCTTCCGTCGCGCAGGGTCGTGTCGTAGAGCTGGAAACCCCGTTCGCCCATCGTCCCGCTCTCCTCCGCTGTCACCCTCTGTGGTGCCGAGAGTTCTGCCGGCGGCATGAGCGCGTCTTGAGAGGCGCTGGAGAGGCCGGTGCGGGGCGGGCGCGCGGTGTGCGACATGCCGCGCGGATTCAAGCGGGATTCGAGCACACCCCGGAACGATGTCCTTCGGATAGTTGTTCGCGACCAGGAAGGCACCATGACCACCGAAGAGATTCCCGCGAAGGCCAAGGAAGTGCGTCTGGCCTCCCACCCGGACGGCGCGCTGACTCTCGCGAACTTCGAGCTGGCCGAGGCCGCGGTGGCCGAGCCCGGAGAGGGCGAGGTCCTTGTCCGCTACCAGTATCTGCAACTGGCCGCGGTGATGCAGGACCTGATGAAGCCGGAACCGAGCCTGCCGATGCCGGGCTACCAGATCGGCGCCCCGATGTGGGGTGCGGCCGTCGGCGTCGTGGTCGCGTCCAACAACCCCGATCTGGCTCCCGGCGACATCGTCGAGGGCATGGACGGCTTCAAGGAGTACTCCACCGGCCCGGCCGGTGACTACTTCAAGCTGGACCCGGACGCCTTCCCCAGCCCCCTCTACTACCTGACCCAGGGCCCGACCGCCTATCACGGCATGGTCGACATCGTGGAGGTCGGCGAGGGCGACACGGTGTTCGTCTCGGGCGCGGCCGGCGGTGTGGGCTCGCTGGCCGGGCAGATCGCCAAGGCCCGCGGCGCCAAGCGGGTCATCGGCGCGGCGGGCAGCAAGGCCAAGGTCGAGTACCTGGTGAACGAGCTGGGTTACGACGCGGCGTTCGACTACCACGAGGGACCGGTGCTGGACCGGCTTCGCGAGCTGGCCCCGGACGGCATCGACGTCTTCTTCGACACGGTGGGCGGCGAGCAGTTCGAGGCCGCCGTCCAGGCCGCCTCCGCGGGCGCGCGGTTCGCGCTGTGCGGCGCGCTGTCGGGTCAGGTCGGCGACTCCATCGGCGCGTTCCCGCGGCTGGACATCATGACGTCGATCGTCAAGCAGATCTCCATCCGCCCCTTCGCGACGTACCACACGCCCGAGCAGATCTGGGCGTGGAACTCGAACTTCGCGACGTGGCTGAAGGAGGAGCGGTTCGTGCTGCCGCAGTCCGTGGTGGAAGGCGGTCTCGAAGCCGCACCGCAGGCGCTCATCGACCTGCTCGCTGGCAAGTACACCGGCAACCTCGTCGTGAAGTTCTCGTGAGCCGGCACATCGCCTTCTTCAACATCCCGGCGACCGGTCACCTCACGCCCACCCTCGGTGTGGTGGAGGAACTGGTCCGCAGGGGGCACCGGGTCACCTACGCGGCGACCGCCGAGTACGCGGAGCTGATCGCCTCCACCGGGGCGACGGTCCTGCCGTACACCTCCTCGATCGACCCGCAGAAGATCGTGCCCGCGGGCGCGGAGGACTGGCTGGCGCGGGTGCTGCTGGGCAATGTCCGTGAGGGCGTCGCGACGGCACCGGTCATCGAGTCGTACTTCGGCGACGACCTGCCCGATCTCCTCGCGTACGACATCTCCGTACAGTTCCTCGGCGGGATCCTGACCCGCAAGTGGGGACGGCCGGGCGTGAAGTTCTACTCGGTGTCCCCGACGAACCGGAGCATTCCCCGGGAGGCGGTCGGCGCGGAGGCGTACGACCGGATCGAGCGGGAGCTGCGGGAGTTCGGTGCGCTGCACGGAGTGGGCGATGTGTCGTTCGACGAGCTGGTGGACGATCCCGCCACGCTCGGTGTGGTGTCCGTACCCCGGGAGTTCCAGTACCAGCAGGAGACGTTCGACGAGCGGTTCGCGTTTGTCGGGCCGTGTCTGCGGGAGCGGGATCTCCGGGCCCGCTGGGAGCCGCCGGCGAGCGGCCGTCCGGTCGTGCTGATCTCGCTCGGTACGAGCTTCAACGCGCAGCCGGAGTTCTTCCGGACCTGTGTCGAGGCGTTCGCCGGAATGCCCTGGCACACCGTGCTCATCACGGGACCGGGGGTGGACCGGGCGGCGCTCGGCCCGGTTCCCGGGCATGTCGAGGTGCACGACTGGCTACCGCTGCAAGGGGTGCTGGCGCACACCAAGGTGTTCGTCTGCCACGGCGGCTGGGGCACGGTCATGCAGTCGCTGTACGCGGGAGTGCCGATGGTGGTCGTACCGCAGGTCGGTGAGACCGATCAGCTCGCCCATCAGATCACCTCGCTGAGTCTCGGGGCCGTGCTGTCCCGGGACGAGGTGACGGCGTCGCTGATCCGGGACACCGTGACGGCGGTGGACGCGGACCAGGAGGTACGGGACGGTGTCGGGCGGATGCGCAAGCATGTGCGGGACGCGGGGGGCGCGGCCCGGGCCGCGGACGAGATGCTCGCGCATCTGGAGCGCCATGGCCGGGCCGGACAGCTGAGGTCCGATGGCTGAGCCCAACGACTGAGTCCGATGGCTGAGCCCGGCGCACGGGGGGATATGCGCGAAGGCCGGCCGCCACACGGGATTCCGCGGGCGGCCGGCCTCTGTCGTGTGCTTCCCCCGGGCGGGCCGGGCGGGTGGCGTCAGGCAGGTGGCGTCAGGCGGCGACGGCGAGGAACAGTCCCCGGCCGTTCTGGATGCCGGGCACGTACTCGAGGGCGAAGCCCGCGTCGCGGAACGCCGTCTCGTACTGCTCCCGGGAGATGTCTGCGACGGGTTGTTCTGGCCCCACCGCAACGGTGAGAAGTGGCTCCGCCAAGCGTTCGAGTGCCGGGCTGGAAAGTGGCCCGCGCACAAGCGCAGCCAGCGAGAAGAGGCCGTCAGGGGCCCGGTGAACGGTCGGCCGCCCGTTCGGAGGGTGGGGCCAGAACTTCCCGTTCCTCCGGGGCCGCTGGCCCCCGTCCAAGACACCCTCCTCTGCCTCGCGAGACGACGAGCCGACGTGCTCTTCGCGATGCTCCGCGACGGCACCTTCTACGACCCACAACCAAGCCCCACGGGTTGACGAAACCCATAGGGGCACCCCCCCCCCGCGGCGTCTCGGGCAGCGGCGACGAACTGACGCCAGGGGCCCAGGCCTGGATCACCGAGTTCAGCCAG
Organism: Streptomyces odonnellii; assembly: GCF_000981895.1. Classification (GTDB taxonomy): domain Bacteria; phylum Actinomycetota; class Actinomycetes; order Streptomycetales; family Streptomycetaceae; genus Streptomyces; species Streptomyces odonnellii. The sequence goes on from NZ_LATD01000263.1 coordinate 10,887, forward strand.
GCACTACGCCCCTTCGTACACGGCGCCTACGTCCGCCTACGTCAACGTCCCGAACATCGGAATGCAGGACTGGGAAACCGCGTACTGGGACGGCAACTTCGACCGCCTGCGCAAGATCAAGGCGAAGTACGACTCCCGAAGGGGTGCCTTCCACCGGAGGACACCCCTTCTGACCTGCGTCAACGCCGACGTTGTTGCGTATGTGGATGGCCCACAGGAATCCTCACGCGTCCTAGCCACCGGCCTCCGAGAGCGGGGTCCCGCTCGCGTCATACGTCATCGCTTACGTACCCCGGGCCCGTGCCGGTGACTACCCCCGCCGGCCTCTGGTAGAGGGCGCCCGATCGGCGATTCGGAAGATCCACCGTGCGGACGTGTGTGAACCCCTGCCGCTGGTAGTAGCTGCCCAGCTGCGCATTGGTCTTCCATGCGTCCACCCGGAGCCACGACTTTCCCGCTTTCCTGGCCTTTTGTGAGGCCCAATCGAGCATTGACGCGCCAACGGACCGCCCCTTGGCAAACGGGAGAACGATGACCCGATGGGCGTACAGGGCATCGGTGGGCGCATCTTCAGGGGTCCAGAATTTCGGGTTAGCAGATTCATCCACCGTGATCGTGCCCAGATTTACGCCGAAGTCATGAACGATGTAGGCGGTACCGCGCTCAATGTCACGCGAGATTTTCTTGGCATTGGCGGGGTATTGCCACTGATCGATTCCCTTCTGCGCCAGCACTCTGGACGCCTCGCTCCACATCGAGGCGATCACGTCCGCATCGCTGGACGCTGCGGGCCGGATGGTAATTCGTTCACCCATTTGGACGCGCTCCCAACTCATAGCGAAGGACATTGCGATCAGTGGGCATTGCGGTCACCGCGACTCGAACGGACCCGCTCTCCGCGGGCGTACCCCATGGACGCCATGTAGGCAATCACACCTTCCGGAATATCGGCGGGCTCCGCGACAAGCGTGTTCTTTACGAGGTCGTCCGGACAGTACGAGTCCTCGGTCGACCAGGGCTGTCCGCCCACGAAACGCAGCCGACGACGGACAAGAACCAAATCACCCGCTTCCAGGTCGGTGTGCGCCCCTGCTCTTGAATGTCCTGCACCCACACATCAACACCCGCCGAGACACGCCGGTCATGGTTCTCGGATCAGCGGCCAATAGCCTCGTCGAGCAGGGACTCCGGGCAGAGGAGCAGGGCCGATCCAAGCCGCAGGTGGCCCACACGCATCGGTCAGCACTGGGATCCAGGCGCCCGGGGTGAGACAGGGCGAGCGCAGAGGGCACGGCTCCCATGGCCCACCGAGGTTCGACTAGCCAGCGTCGTTAGGCACGTAAGGCGACCAAGCTTCTCACGAGGCCTCCAGTGACTACCCCTTCGGCAAATCGCGCGCGGGGCTCCACCAGAGGGTCAAATGCAGCCGATCTGAACACTCTTTTCACTTCACACCAAACCGCATAAAAAGACTTCGAAAGGAGCTCAAACATATCCATCCGTGATCCATATCACCCGCATGGAATCACGAATGACCTTTCCTTCCCCATTGTCCTATTGCCGTCCACTTTTTTGAGTGCCAATATTATTTTCAATCTACAGTCTAGATGAAAGAGGAAATCATGAATTCAACAAAAAAGAGAGTCATCGCAACAATCGCAGCAGCAGTCTCTATCGGAGGCTTCACTGTCGCTGTGGCGCCAGGTGCCAGTGCAGCCCCCGCTGGAGCATACGGCTGTGCTGGCTCGGAAATTGACACCTACGCAGTCAAAACCTCCGGCGGAGCCACTTGGGGGACCATTCACCTGTACTACGATTCATCCACGGGCTTGAACTGTGCCGTCAACGTAAAGACGAGCGCCGGTTACGCCGGCACACCCTCCATAACTTGGGTCGCCCTGGCGCGGAGCAGCGACGGAAAGTCCGACCTCGACAGTGGGAACTTTTCTTCGTACGCGGGCCCAGTGACTATATCTGCACCTGGCCAATGCATAACGGTCAGCGGAGTCGTCCGCAACCCCGCTGATACGGTCGAGGCATCAGTCGTAGCAAAGAACGTGCATTGCGGCTGAAGCCCGACAGAGACCTCTGAGGCAGGGCAAACAGGCGGGACGAATTCAAGATAGCCGCGCCGCTTTGGGACACCGCGCCGGTCGCCAGCAGCCAGCAAGGAATTCAGCAGGGTATCAAAGCTCAGAAAACGCGACGGCTCCACCTGCATATGCAGGTGGAGCCGTCGCGTCAGGTGGCCGTCCAGCTACAGCATGCGCCTCGCCGAGGAAGAGCAGAAATGTACTGCGATCCTTGACCGCGCGGCTGCTTCGCCGGAGCGAACGCAGTGTGTCGGCAGATTGCTACTCTAGGAAGACTTCGCCCCACTGTTAGGGCCAGATTTTCATCGAAAGCGCGCGCTCCCCACGAGGCCAGTTGCATGGCACTGGCACCACACAGCTCGATCACCTTGGCGAAATCATTGAATGCAGATCCAAATTCAAATTGGGTTACGGATATGAGTGCGGCGCGGGCGCCGATCGGACTGGAGCCTGGCAGAGACTGGAGCGCAGGCCCTATGAGGCCGGGTCGCGCGCGGAGAGACGAGCTGCCCTTGGTGATTAGGGGGACCGAACGGCTCTGATCGAAAATTCAGCACGCTGGGACAAGCTCCGCATCGGGCGCAGCGTGATGGGCGGCGTCCATCCCAATTGCCTAAGAATCTCGTCGGGAATCAGGCGACTTGTATATCCCTACGCAGGCGCTCGAACGACTCAGCAACCTCTGGGGGGGGGACACCTTGGCTCGTCATAAGGCCTTGCCTCGGGTAGACCATAAGTCTTTGCTGTGCGCCGACCAGCATGTCGACCACCAGACGCTCGTCCCCGATGGAGTCGATGTACTCGGACAGCGTCATCGGCGTCGATGCGCACATCCATTCGACGCCAGGCCAGAGCTTGCAGGCCATGGCGTACGCCCGGCGTTCCTCGTAGGGCTTACTCACGAGCAGGACAGCAGGACAGACTTCACGTCAACGTCCTGCTCTACGAGCAGAGCTCGCGAGAACTCGATGTTCTCTCCCGTGTTACGGGCCTGCGGTTCAACGAGGATCGCGTTGGCCAGCACACCCCGTTCCAGTGCGCGCTGACGGTAGTGTTCCGCCTCGCCCTGCGGCATGCGGTCGCGTGTGGTCCGGCTGGTCGCCCCGGTGAACACGATCAGCGGCATCATGCCGCGGTGACAGGTCCACCGTGGTGTCGGCCACGCGAATGTCGTGGCTGCCCAGCCCGATGGCTACCGAGCACGGACGTGGCTCGTGGCCCATCTGCTGGTACTCCCACAGGGGCTCTACGTCTGCCCAGGTGCGTTCCGAGATCATGTCTCCGCGCTTTCCCCCTGCGCCGAGTCCGGCACCTGGAAGTCGCAGGCCCACGCAAAGCGTGTTGCGGCGTGGACACCAATGGCGAACTCCACGACCGTACCGTCAGCGGTCCAGGTCGTCCGATGCAGATCCATGACCCATTCACCGGGTGCGAGCTGGAGCTGCTTCGCCTCCTCGGCTGATGGTGCGCGGGCGAAGAGTTCCTCCCGCATGTGGTCGATCTCGTATCCGGCGTCGTACAGGACACCAAAGCCGCCGCCCTTGCCGGCGGACCCGGGCACTGGATCGACGATGCGCGTGCCCTCCACATGCTCGGGACGGTAGTAGCTGGTCGGGGTATGAGTGGGCTGGTCTCCTTCCTTGACGAGCCGGGCCCTCGCTAGACCTGAGCGCCAGCTGGAAGCCCAAGCGCAGCGGCGACCAGCGGAGTGGCTTCAACCAGGCTCACGGTCTGGGTCTGGTCGTTTCGGCGGTAGCTGCGTCCGGATGCGACACAGTCGGCGATGAACGCCACCTCGTCACCGTCCCGCCACTTCGCCTTGTCCTACCGAGCGAGTCCAAGCCGTTTCAGTGGCGCCTGCTGCCGGACAACGGTGCCGTGCCCGCGGGACGACGTAACCAGCCCCTCCGCTTCTAGGGCCTTGTACGCCATGTGCACGGTCGACTTCGATCCCTCGCCCGAGGCCAGGGGCTAGATCACCGGTATGGATCTGCTCAGCCAAGCGGTCCGCGAGTTCCCGCCACTTCGGCGCCATGCATGTCCCCTTTCGACCAGATCGGTCAAGCACAGTCCTAGGACTGCGGGTCATTGTCTTCTCAGCGCACCGCAGTCCTAGGACAGCGGAAGCGATTGGCCCTTCTTTGGGCTGCTCGGATGCGCCTGGACGCCCCCGTGAGACGGGGTGAAAGGAAGCGCTCGTGGGTTGAGAACTCAACAGTGAACTGAGGCGCGGTGAGAGCCCGCAGCCCCGTGGCGGCCCGGGCGACGGTCGCCGACAGCGGTGTCACGCATCGGCGTGGCACGTTCCGCACTGCGGCTCTGGAGAACGCTCCGCCCGGGGCGCCACCCGTTGTGAGCTAGCCTGCTTGCGTCAGGCAGAGACATGACGTACCCGATTGGGCTCGAGACCGGCTGGCCGCGGCAACGGCAGGTCGGTAAAGCCCTGCTCCACCACCAGAAACCACAGTGACCGGCGCTATCCCTCAAGCTCAACGGGCAACCGGCCGCGGACAACACCGCCCACCGAAAGCGCATGGTCCTAAGCAACGCTCTGCGCTACGCGGTGGAGCGGGGCATTCTGAAGGCCAATCCTCTAGCCCGGGTCGATTGGTCTGCGCCCGAAAAGGACGATGAGGTCGACTTTCGTTATGTCCCGGGTCCCAAGCAGGTGGCGGCGCTCGTCGCCGCAGTTCGCGAGCAGAGGCACCGCGGCGAACACCTGGCTCCGTTCTTTGGCTGCCTCTACTACGCGGCCATGCGCCCGTCCGAGATTGCGGACCTGCGCGAAGCAAACTGTCGTCTTCCTGCCGCTGGATGGGGTGAACTCACGCTGGGCGGAAGTCGCCCCGAAGTGGGGTCGGGCCGGACAGACGACGGAGAATCATTCGAGCAGAGGGGATTGAAGCGGCGGGCTCGCAAGGCAACACGATCCGTGCCGATAGCTCCTGTTGTGACGGCCATGCTCCGGGAGCACCTGAGTGCGTACGGGACCGCGGCTGATGGGCGGGTGTTCTGGGCCGCTCGCGGAGGACGCGTCCCTTCGACGGAGTATTCCGCCGTGTGGGAGGCAGCCCGGGCGGCGGCCGAAGCGGCTTCCCCGCTCGCAGCCGTGCCGTACTCGTTGCGGCACGCCGACGTCTCTCCATGGATCAGCGCCGGGGTCGACCCGGTGGAGGTCGCACGACGGGCAGGGCACAGCATCGCCGTGCTCTTCCGGTTCTACGCCAAGATCTTGCAAGGGCAGCAGGCGCGAGCCAACCAGCTCATCGATGAGGGGCTGAGCAGGGAAGGAGGAGTGATCCTGGCCCACACATGGCCCACACGGACTGATTCAGACCAGGATTCACGCGGTCCGGGGTGGGACAGGTTGGACACGGAAGGCGCGACTCCCAGTGGGATCGCGCCTTCTGACCTGCATCTTCTCTGATCTGTGCGGTGGGTGTGGGATTTGAACCCACGGTGACATTGCTGCCACGACGGTTTTCAAGACCGTTCCCTTAGGCCACTCGGGCAACCCACCCACGCCCCGCCCACCAGCAACGGAGCGCCTACAGCCTACCGGCTGCCGGATCTCGCCGCGCCGCACCGACCTCTCGGTCGTCTGCCTGCGACACAACGTACGCGTCGAACTCGCACCGTGACCTGCCCACGGCGTGCTCCCGGCCAGGTCCCTCCTTTGGCTGTGGCTTTCGTTGCGGTACGTGGGGGGGATCGGCGGAGCGGCGAGCGGATGCGTGGTTGCGTTTCGGGGCCTCTGGTCAGCTCCTGGGGCCGTTGAGGAAGGCGTACTTGCCGCCCGGGTCCGGCGCGGGCAGTTGGAGGGCGCTGACGTTCGTCCTGGCCAGTTCGGCCACTGCGGCATCGTGCCCATGCGCGACCACGTTCAATCGGCCGGAGAGTTCGCCGGCCGCGCCGCGTGGTGCAACTGTCTTGCCCCTGCGGTGCGATGAAAATGCGTCGTGGCGGGCGCCGCGGGCCCGTAGCATCCGGCCCGTGGCTGAGAATGCGGTGCGCGAGGAAGAGATGGCGGCCGAAGTGGGTCGGGAGCCGTGCTGGCGGGGGAGGACTGTCGGTCTTGCTCCTCTTGACGTCGATGACGCCGAGTTGATGCACCGGTGGCGGTCCGACCCCGTGGCCGCTCATGAGATCGGTATCTGGCCGCGGCCCCTGTCCGGGCTTCGCGAGCGCATTGAGCGCTATGTCGACAACCAGGACCGCGACGACTTCGTCGTTCTGCTCCCCGACAGCACTCCGATCGGCCATATCGCCCTCGCCGATCAGGACATCGCCGACGGTACGGCGGACATCCATCTGATGCTGGCCCCTGAGTACCGGGGTAAGGGGTACGGCACGGACGCCGTCGACGCTCTCGTCGATCTGACCTTTGGTGAACTGCCCATGCATCGCTTGCAGGCGATCACCCACTCCGACAACAGAGCCGCGCTCGCCACCCTGGCGAAGTCAGGCTTTCTCCAGGAAGGGGTACGGCGCTCCGCGTGTCTGCACCGGGGACGCCGCCACGACCTCGCGGTCCTGTCATTGCTCCGCCCGGAGTGGGAGGCGTTGACACGCCCCAGGGCCTGGGACCTCTGACCTCAGCCGTAGCGGATCGTCTGGTCATGGGGCGCGCCGCCGTCGCTCCGGCAGGCCGGGCAGCCGAGTCCCGCTTACTTCTGATGAAGTGAGCGGGACTCGGCTTTTTCTCTTCTTTTTACCAATCCAAAAATCCGCACGCCAGCAGCTCATAGGCTTTTCTTCATGGAATTCTGAGGACTAGACGACTAACCGACGAGCCAGAAGGTTTCCTCTCCTCGTAGGAGTGAGCCCACGCATTGCATCTAGCGACCGGTAATTCGGATGTGCCATAAAAGGAAAGGGGGCCACTGGGTCCACACGAATGAAGGAGAAGAAAATGAGCAGACCGCCCATCAAGAACCGGGCCGCTGCGGCGCTCGCCGCCCTGGCGCTCGCCGGGTGCGGGGTCCTGGCGGCCACGACGGCCACCGCGTCCACGCCCGCCGACGGCAATGATGCGGATTCGCACGAGTTTGCGGCAGTCGGACCGCAGTACGGCAAGGTGGTGACCAGCCGGAGCCCGCTCGACATTCGGCAGCGGCCCGACCAGGAGTCTGCCGTCCTGGGTACGGTCCCCCGCAACAAGATCATCCGGCTTGCGTGCTGGGAATCGGGGACGACCTACACGATCCCGAACTACGCGGGCGGAAACCAGTTCTGGTACAAGATCGCCCCGGGTCAGGGATATAAAACGGGGTATCTCACCGCGCAGTACGTGAGGGTGGCCCCCAACGATCTGGACGATCTGCCGAACTGCCATCATTGAGCAACCGCAAACGGCCCGACCGCATAGCGGTCTGCTGAAGGCGCGGCCCCCATTCGGAGCCGCGCCTTCTGACTTGCGAAATCCGCGTCTTCTGACTTACGGAAGCTGCGCCTTCCGACTTTCTACAAGCAGGAATTGCTACAAGTAGGACCGTCAGTTCTCGCCCTTGCGTTCGCCCAGGGTTACCTGAACCGTGGATTCCTTGCCGTCGCGCTTATAGGTGAGAGTCACCTTGTCGCCCGGCTTGTGGGTCCAGATCTGGCCGATCAGGGTGGGGCCGCTGTCGATCGGGGTGTCGTTGAACTTGGTGATGACGTCGCCCGCCTTGAGGCCGGCCTTCGCGGCCGGGCCGTTCGGGGTGATCGCCGGGGTGCCGCCCTCGCCCTGGGGGGAGATGGTGGCGCCCTCGCCGCCCTCGGCCATCGTCACCGTGGCGCCGATCAGGGGGTAAACCGGCTGGCCCGTCTCGATGAGCTGCTCGGCGACGTTCTTCGCCTGGTTGATCGGGATGGCGAAGCCGAGGCCGATGGAGCCCGCCTGGGACTGGCCCAGGCCGCCGCTGCCCGCCGACTGGATGGCCGAGTTGATGCCGATGACCGCGCCGCGGGCGTCCAGCAGCGGACCGCCGGAGTTGCCCGGGTTGATGGAGGCGTCGGTCTGGAGGGCGCTCATGTACGAATTGCTCGCCCCGGAACCGTCACCCGAGGCCACCGGGCGGTTCTTGGCACTGATGATGCCCGTCGTCACCGTGTTGGAGAGGCCGAAGGGCGCGCCGATCGCGATCGTCGAATCGCCCACCGCCACCTGGTCCGAGTTGGCGAGCGGCAGTGGCGTCAGGCCGGCGGGGGCCTTCTTCAGCTTCACCACCGCCACGTCGTAGCCCTGGGCCCGGCCGACGACCTCGGCGTCGTACTTGTCGCCGTTCGAGAACGTTGCGGTCAGGTCACCGCCGTTGGCCGCGGACGCCACCACATGGTTGTTGGTGAGGATGTGGCCTTCCTTGTCGTAGACGAAGCCGGTGCCCGTACCGCCCTCGCCGTTCCCGCCCTGCGCCTCGATGGTGACCACGCTGGGCAGCGACTTCGCGGCCACCGCCGCGACCGTGCCGGACTCGCGCTTGATGTCCTTCGGGGCGTCCGCCGCGGCGACCGTCGTCGAACCGCTGCCACCGTCGTCGTTGCGCTCCGCCGCCCAGTAGCCGACTCCGCCGCCGATACCACCCGCGACCAGCGCGGCCGCGAGCACAGCGGTGATCAGTCCGCCCTGGCGCCTGCGCGGCGGCTTGGACCCGTCGCCGGGAACCGGGTCGCCCCACTGCGGACCGTCGCCACCGTCTCCGTACGAGCCGCCACCGCCGTACGAGCCGCCGCTCCCGTACGAGGGGAGTACGGGCGGGGGAGGCGGCCAGCCGGAGTCGGCCGCCGCGTGCCCGGAGGCAGGACCGGAACTGGACCCGGACCCGGAGGCAGGACCGGCACCAGAAGCGGACCCCGAGGCAGCACCGGAGCCGGAACCCGGCTCGGAGGCCGGACCGGAAGCGGACTCGACAACCGGCTGCCCGCTCCCGTGAGCCTGCACCTGCTGCCCGTCCCCCCGCGCCTGCTGCCTGTTCCCGTGCGGCTGCTCGTCCGCCTGTGCCGAATGCGCCGGCGCGGGCGTGGCCCGGGGAGCGGCATCCGGCACGGGAGGTACGGACGGGGCGGCGTCGGCCGCAGTGCCCTCGTTCTCAGTGCTCACAGCTCGTTCTCCTCGGTTCCGCATCAGCATCAACATCAGTCTTCGGCAAGCGTCCCGCGGATTCCCGCCCTGCGAGTTTCCGCGTTTGTGCACGTCGGCCGTGCACATCAGTCGCGCACGTCAGCCGTGCGCGTCGGTCACGCACGTCAGTCGCGCACAACGGTCGGGCTCGTCGATCGCACACGTCCGCGCTCGTGGCGCACGTCGCCGGCGCACGTCGGTCGATCGCGCAAGTCAACCGCGCATGTATCTGCGGTCAGCTTTTCCCACAGCACGTCAGACCACTGTAAGCAGGAGCTGTGTGTCCAGCCCACCATCCTTTACTTCGGACAGTTCATACAAAACGATTGCATCGTGATCCGATCAGCCGCAGAACCCCGTCCGTTCACCTGCCTACTCGCCTGCCTACCCCGCCTCGATGACACCATGACGCGGTGACTCAAGCACGACAGCACAGCATCCAGGTCGTCGCCCACCGAGGGGCCTCGGAGGACGCGCCGGAGCACACCCTGGCCGCGTACACGAAGGCCATCGAGGACGGCGCCGACGCCCTGGAATGCGATGTACGGCTCACGGCCGACGGCCATCTCGTCTGTGTCCACGACCGCCGCGTGAACCGCACCTCCAACGGCCGCGGAGCCGTCTCCGCCCTGGAGCTGGCCGACCTCGCGACGCTCGACTTCGGCTCGTGGAAGGACAGCGAGGAGAGCCCGGACTGGCGCGACCGCGAGTTCACCTCCGTACTGACGCTGGAGCGGCTGCTCGAACTGGTCGCGGACGCGAGCCGCCCCATCCAGCTCGCCATCGAGACCAAACACCCCACCCGCTGGGCCGGACAGGTGGAGGAACGGCTGCTCCACCTGCTGGGCCGGTTCGGCCTCAACGATCCGGAACCGGGCGAATCGGCCGTACGGATCATGAGCTTCTCGGCGCGCTCGCTGCACCGGATCGCGTACGGCGCGCCCCGGCTGCCGACCGTCTATCTGATGCAGTTCGTCACACCCCGGCTGCGCGACGGGCGGCTCCCCGCCGGCGCCCGGATCGCGGGCCCCGGAATGCGGATCGTCCGCAATCACCCCGGCTACATCGCGCGGCTGCACAGAGCGGGCCACCGTGTCCATGTCTGGACGGTGAATGAGCCGGAAGACGTCGATCTCTGTGTACGTCTCGGAGTCGAAGCGATCATCACCAATCGCCCCAAACAGGTGCTGTCCCAGTTGGGCCGCCTTTCCTGATATCGCCGCCCGCGCGGCTCATTCCCGTACGCATGGCCCGGCAAAGCGTTACGAATCGTCATCAAACGAGCGATGACAGGGAGTGCACCGGCGCATTCGGTCCGTATCCGGTCGTCATGAGTGCGTCAAAGGGCCCCTCCTGGCCGGTTTCCGGTCCAGGCCGATCGGGCATCCAAACGGTGGCGTGGGGCAAAGGAGGTCTCGGGGGTGGCGTTTGTGGTGGCACAAGAGGTGCCCACGTCGTCGAGCATGGCCGTTCCCCATGGCCCTGCGGGCGTGGGGGAAGCGCGGCACCGGATGCGGGAGCAGCTCAGCCGCAGCGGGGTGTCGGACGCGGTGGTCGACGATGCCGTACTGATCCTTTCCGAACTGGTCAGCAATGCCTGCCGACACGGCAGACCGCTGGGGCGCGAGCAGATCGGCGACGGTGACATCCGCGCGGCCTGGCGCGTCGACAAGGCGGGGCGGCTGATAGTCGAGGTGACGGACGGCGGTGGCCCGACACGGCCCATACCCGCGACGCCCTCGGTGACGGCCCGCGGCGGCCGCGGACTCAACATCATCTCGGCGCTCGCCCAGGAGTGGGGCGTACGGGACAGCGAGTGCGGTGAAGTCACCGTGTGGGTGATCGTCTCCGCGATACGTCGTCACGACGATTTCGCTACGCGCGTCACAGGCCCAGGGCCGGGCACGGGGGCAGGGGCGGGATCGGTTACGGGACCAGGTACGGGTACGACATCGGCGCCCGGCAGAAGCGCGGCCGGTACATACGCCGAGCTGGACGCGATCGACGAGTTGGACGAACTGGACGGACTCGACGGCCTCGACGGGCTGGAGAGCCTCAGCCGTCTGGACCGGCTCGCCTTCGCGGACCCGTTCGACGAGGCGACCTGAGCGCCGCGCGCCCGCCCGCCTGTGGCAAAGCCCCGTTCTGTACCCTCCTACGCGTATGTACGCCCGCAGCACTGATTCGTACACCCGCCGCACCGACCCGTACCGCCCCGTACCACCCCCGCACACACGACGGACGTGCCCACCGCCGGCGCACGACATGCCCGCCGCCGCGCCCCGTGCCGACCCTCCCGCGCGTCGCATAGCGCCCCCCGCCCTGCCCGTACGGCTAGGCTCGCGCCGACATCGCACCGCCGCTAACGGGAGAAAGCCACACCATGCCCAAGAAGCGCCCCCAGACGACGGCCACCACGGC
>NZ_LATD01000264.1 GCF_000981895.1 Streptomyces odonnellii
GGATCGACCGGGCCGGCCCGCTGCGGTGGACCGGGCGGGACGGGTGGCACTTCACGCTCGCGTTCATGGGGGAGGTCGAGGACCGGGTGCTGCCCGAGCTGACCGTACGGCTGGAGCGCGCCGCGCGCAGGACCGAGCCGTTCCCGCTGCGGCTGCACGGCGGCGGGCAGTTCGGCGGGCAGGTGCTGTGGGCCGGGGCCGCCGGGGGCATCGACGCCCTGCACCTCCTCGCCGAGCGCGCCGAGGCCGCCGCGCACCGGGCCGGGGTGCCGATGGACCGGCACCGCCGCTACCGGCCGCATCTCACGGTCGCCCGCAGCCGTACGCCCATGGATCTGGGGCCGTACGCCGAGGCGCTCAGCGGCCCCGACGGGTTCGAGGGCACCTCCTGGGACGTCACCGAGCTGGCACTCGTACAGAGCAGTCTGCCGGTGAGCGGGGTGCCGGGCGAGCAACCGCGGTACGAGACGGTCGCCCGCTACCCGCTTGGCCGGGCGGCGGCCGGTGCGGCCCCGGCGGCCGACGCGGCCCGTACGGGCAACCGCGACCCGGGCGAGGAGCACGCCGCCCCCGGCCGTTAACCTCGACACGTGGACCCCAAGACCCGAAACCAGATCATGGCCGGCGTGCTGGTGCTGATGTTCGCGATCATCGCCGTGGCGGCCGCGGTCGGCTAGGCCGGCCACGGCCGCTCGTTCCGTACCGCCTGCTACCAGGCGAACGCCTCCGGCGAAGGCCCAGGACCCGGGAAGATCTCGTCCAGCGAGGACAGGACCTCCTCCGACAGCTCCAGCTCCACCGCGCGCAGCGCGGATTCGAGGTGCTCGGCCGTGCGCGGGCCGACGATCGGGCCCGTCACGCCCGGCCGGGTCAGCAGCCAGGCCAGCGCCGCCTCGCCCGGGTCGATGCCGTGCTTGTCGAGCAGGTCCTCGTACGACTGGATCTGCGTCCGGATCGCCGAGTCGGCGAGCCGGCGGGTGGTGCGGCTGCCCGCGCCGCCCTCGCGCTCCTTGCGCAGCGCGCCGCCCAGCAGACCGCTCTGGAGCGGCGACCACGGGATGACCCCGAGGCCGTACTCCTGCGCGGCCGGGATGACCTCCATCTCGGCGCGGCGCTCGGCCAGGTTGTACAGGCACTGCTCGCTGACCAGGCCGAACGAGCCCAGCCTGCGGGCCGTCTCATTGGTCTGCGCGATCTTCCAGCCCGGGAAGTTGGACGACCCCGCGTAAAGGATCTTGCCCTGCTGGATCAGGGTGTCGATGGCCTGCCAGATCTCCTCGACCGGGGTGGCGCGGTCGATGTGGTGGAACTGGTACAGGTCGATGTGGTCGGTCTGGAGCCGCTTGAGGCTCGCCTCGACCGCGCGGCGGATATTGAAGGCCGAGAGCTTGTCGTGGTTGGGCCAGGCGTCGCCGTCCGCGGCCATGTTCCCGTAGACCTTCGTGGCGAGGACGACCTTGTCCCGGCGCTCGCCGCCCTTGGCGAACCAGGTGCCGAGGATCTCCTCCGTACGGCCCTTGTTCTCGCCCCAGCCGTAGACATTGGCCGTGTCGAAGAAATTGATGCCCGCGCCGAGCGCGGCGTCCATGATGGTGTGGCTGTCGGCCTCATTGGTGAACGGGCCGAAGTTCATCGTCCCGAGGACGAGTCGGCTTACCTTGAGTCCGGTGCGTCCGAGCTGCGTGTACTTCATGGCTCCACAGCCAACGCGTTCGAGCGCACTCAAGGCAAGCCCGGCTGCGCCCTGTGGCCGATTCGGCCGCCCGCCGCGGGCCCGCGGGTCAGCGCGCGAACTCGTCCAGCGCGGCCCGAACTTCACCGCGCCCGGCGTCGCTCCCCATGTGCCCCGCGTCCTCGACCACCACCAGCCGCGCGTCCGGCCAGGCCTTCGCCAGCTCCCACGCCGTACCGAGCGGCCCGGCCAGATCGAACCTGCCGTGCACCAGCACCCCGGGGATGCCCGCCAGCCGCCCGGCCTCCCGCAGCAGCTCCCCCTCCTCCAGCCAAGCGCCGTGCGCGAAGTAGCGCGCGCAGATCCGCACGAAGGCCAGCCGGGCCGCCGGGGCCCTGCCGGTGTACGGGGCGGGGGAGCCGTTCGGCTCCTGGGAGAGCACGGCGTCCTCCCAGGCGCACCAGTCGGCCGTCGCCCGCTCCCGTACGGCAGGATCCGGGCTCTCCGTCAGCCGGGCGTAGGCCGCGACGAGATCGCCGTCGCGCTCGCTCTCCGGGAGGCCCGCGCCCGCCTGAAAGCGCTCCCAGGCCTCGGGGAAGAGCCGCCCGGCGCCCTTGTACAGCCAGTCGATCTCCGAGCGCCGCGTTGTCGTGACCCCGTTGATCACGATCTCCGAGACCCGCTCGGGATGCCGCTCGGCGTACGCCAGGATCAGCGTCGACCCCCAGGACCCGCCGAACAACAGCCAGCGCTCGATGCCGAGCCGCACCCGCAGCCGCTCCATGTCGGCTATCAGATGGTCGGTGGTGTTGTGGCGCATGTCGGTGGCCGGGTCGCTCGCGTGCGGGGTGCTGCGGCCGCAGTTGCGCTGGTCGAAGAGGACGACGCGGTAGCGCTCGGGGTCGAAGAACCGCCGGGCGTACGGGGAACTGCCCGAGCCGGGGCCGCCGTGCACGGCCAGCGCGGGCTTGCCGCCGGGATCGCCGCACACCTCCCAGTGGACGAGGTTGCCGTCGCCGACATCGAGCATGCCCTGCTCGTACGGTTCGACGGGCGGGTAGAGCGGCAACGGCCCGGGAGCGGGCGGCTGTTCGGCAGGCGCGGTGGCCCGGGCCTCGTCCATGGGGAGCGCTCCTCGTACGTGGTGCGGATCTGCGGAGCCGGTACGGCCCCCCGCACCGTACCGACTCCGCCGCCCACGACGCGCGCGAGTTCTACGCGTCCGGTATCCAGCTCCCGTGGAAGCCGAGCGGTACCCGTCCCGGCAGATGGATCCGGGCCACCGGCTCGCCCGTGAAGTCCTGCGCGGCGAGGATCACCAGGTCGGCCGCGCCCCGGTCGGGGTTGTGCACATAGGCCAGCGTGTAACCGTCGTCCTCGGCGCGCGGGTCGCCGCCCCGGTCGCGGGACGTCCTCTCGCGGTGCGTGCCATGGGACGTCTCATGGGACGTCTTGTCGCGGGACGGTACGAACACCGCCTCGCCCGCCGCCGCGCCCCGCTCGAAGCGGTGCACCTCGGCGCTGCCCCGCAGCAGGTCGTGCTTGATCAGGGCATTGCCGAACGCCCGGTCCTGCGGCACCCCGTCGGCCGTGAGATACGCCTGCCACATCTCCGCCGCCGACGCGGCATAGGCGTACCGGTGCCGCCGCGACACCAGCCCCTCGTTCACACGCGGGAACTCCTGCGGGCGGTCGTCGAGCGTGGTCCTGCGGACCCGGCCGCCCGCCAGATCGACGGTCCAGCGCTCCAGCGAGGGAGTCCCCAGGGCGGAGGGGCCGCCGGTGCCACGGCCCGCCGTATAGAAGGGCGCGGGCATGGTGGTCAGGTCGACGACCACCGACGAGCCCTCGTCATAGGCGTTGAGGGTGTGCGAATAGAAGGCCGGGGGCACCTCGAACCAGCGGATCCGGCCGCCCGCCCGTGGCATCACCCCGACCCGTGCCGGGTGCCGGTCGTTCCAGACGTACGGTACGAGCGCGCCCGCCTCGGCGGCGGCCGGGTCGAAGGTCACCGGCATGTCGAAGACGACGACGTACTTCTCGGTCAGCGCGAAGTCATGCATCATCGGGCTGTCCGCGACGGGGATCCGCGTCGTCCGCGCGACCCGGCCCGTACGGTCCACGACAAGATGCCGGACATGGTCCCAGACCGGGTAGTACGTGATGGCGTGCAGCTCGTCGGCCTCGGCGTCGAACTTGGTGTGCGCGGTGAACGCTCCGTCGAGCGTGCCACGGAAGTCGTACGGGCCGACCGTGTTCAGCTCCTCGTCGAGTTCGTACGGCGCCGGCCCGCTCTCCTGCACCGCCAGGACGCGGCCGTGGTACGGGATGACATGGGTGTTGGCGGCGAAGTCGTCCGGCGGGACCGGGCCTTCGTACGGTTCGCCCAGCTTGGCGGCGACGGCGGCGGACCGTACCCAGCGGTTGCGGTACCACTCGGCGCGGCCGTCGCGCAGACGCACGCCGTGGACCATGCCGTCGCCGAGCATCCAGTGGTGCGCGCGGGGATCATCGAGGCCGAGGACATTGGGGCCGTTGCGGAGGTAGCGCCCGTTCAGCTCGCGGGGCACACGGCCGGTGACGGGCAGGCCGAACGCGGTGAGTTCCTCGGTCACCGGCGCGAACGCGCCTTCCAGAAAGGGATGCCGGGACGCGGGTGGCGTGGTCATACGGGCTGTTGCCCGGGGCGCCGCGGGCGGGGCGGCCGCCGCGGTCGCCGCTGTCGCTCGGCCGCCGAGGCCGAGGGCCGCTCCCGCGGCGACAACGGCCGCGCCGCGCACGATGCTTCGTCGGGTGCGATCTGTCATGGTCGGGCTCCCCCGGTGTGGTCCTGTCGCGGATGGTCCTGTCGCGGACTGACACCGAAGATTCTGCGGCGCCCGCCGCGCCGAATCAGGAGGGCTGAACGGCATGTGGAGGGTGGTGCCGGCCCCCGTAACGGACGGGGTGATGGCCGCGGTACCGATGGGGTGATGGCCGTCGTGACGACGAGGTGACGGCCGTCGTGACGACGGGGTGACGGTCGCCACCTGACCGCGAGCGACATGGGCGCCGGGCACATATCCGAGGTGGCGTGGTTCGGTGACGGCCGTCACCGACCCGCACCGAACCTGGTCGGCGTGCTCAGTCGCGACTCTCGTACGGTGCGCCCAGCCCCCACGCCTGGTGCATCGCGTCGGCGAAGGCGGCCGCGAGTTTGTGCTCGCCCGAGGGCGCCGGGTGCGTGCCGTCGTACGTGTCCGCGTGGATGTCGTACGCCGCCGGGCGCGAGGCGAGCAGCAGCGGGGAGCCGGGCCGGTCCAGGTCGGCGACCGCCTTGCCGAGCAGTTCGTTGAAGCGGCCGACCTCGGCGGCGAAGGCCGGGTCGGCCTCCGCCCGGATGTTCGGGATGACCGGCAGGAACACGGCCCGGATCCGCGGATTCGCCGCGCGGGCCCCGGCGACGAACGCGCGCGCGTTGCGCTCGGTCCGCGCGCTGTCCGTATAGAAACCGAGGTCGATCAGGCCCAGTGAGACCAGCAGGATGTCCGCGCGCCCGGCCCGTACCGCCTCGCCGATCAGCGGCCACATGTGGTGGAACCCCACACCCCAGCCCGCGAGATGGCGGCGCGCCCCGGCCGGGAAGTCCGGCGCGCCGTACGCGCACGAGACGGGCGCGTCGGCCTCGGGGTCGTACAGCTCCGTACGGGGGCCGACGATCCGGTACGGGCCGTCGAAGGCCGCTTCGAGGTGCTGCCACATCCGGTAGCGCCAGGTGATGTCACCGGCGCGGCCGACGGTCATGGAGTCACCGACGAACAGGAAACGCATCCGGCCATCATGGCCGAACCGCCGGTCCCGGCGGCCGGTGCGGGCCGGGACATCCCGGGACATGCCCTGGATATCCGTAGGGACGCCCGGTGCGCGGCGGCGGGGTGGCAGGCTGGTGGCATGCGTTCGCTTCCGCGCCCTTCCGGCCTGCGTCTTTCCGGTGCCGTCGCCGCCGCCGTCCTCGCGGCCGCCGCCACCGTCGTACCGCTGGGCATGCCCGCCGTCTCCGCGTCGGCCGCCGACGGACAGTCCGAGCAGACGCCCGACCGGACCTTCACGATCAAGGATCCGCGGATCGTGGAGTCCAGCGGACTGGCCGCCAGCCGGCTCCACCCCGGCATCTACTGGACGCACAACGACAGCGACGACGGGCCCTATGTGTTCGCGGTGGACTCACGGACCGGTGAGACGGTGGCGACGATCACCATGCGGGGCGTGGGCGAACCCAGGGATGTGGAGGCGATCTCCATCGGTCCCGATGGAAATGTGTATGTCGGCGACATCGGCGACAACCTCGATGGGAGCTGGGACCATGTGTGGATCTACCGCTTCCCCGAGCCCAAGCGGCTGGCGGACGCCACGGTGCGGGCGACGCAGTTCGACGTCACCTACGCGGACGGGCCGCGCAACGCCGAGGCGCTGATGGTCCACCCCACGACCGGCCGGGTCTACATCGCCTCGAAGAACGACAACGGCGGCGGGCTGTACGAGGGCCCGGCCCGGCTGTCGTCGTCCGGCAACAACGTGTTCCGCCGGATCGGCGAGGTGCCCTGGGTGACGGACGGGGCGTTCTCGCCGGACGGCAAGGAGCTGGTGCTCCGCTCGTACTTCAGCGCCCGTGCGTACGCGTGGCGGAACGGCGCACTGGGCGCGGACCACGCGGTCCACGCCCCCTTCCAGACCCAGGCCGAGTCGGTGACGTACACGGCGGACGGCAAGGCGCTGATGTTCGGCTCGGAGGGCAAGGACAGCGAGGTCGTACGGGAGGACCTGGACAACGGCAAGGGCGACGGCTCCGCCAACCCCCCTTCCCAGGACGGCGGTTCCACCACCCCGGGCAACGACAGCGCGGCAACCGGCACCAGCGGCTCCAAGGGCAGCGCCACCCTGGGGGTGTTCATCCTCGCGGGCGGCGCGGCACTGTTCTTCGGCTTCCGGCGCCTGCGCGCCAAGAAGTGATCGGACGTCGCCGGCCCGGGCGCGCTCAGGCGATGTACGAGGCCGGCCCCCGGCCCCGGCCCTGAGGAGCGGCGGGCCCGGGCGCGTCGGCGGGCCCGCGTGCGTCGGCGGCGCGGCGGTGCCATGCGTCAGGCGCCGCAGCACCCCGCCGGTGTGCTGCTTTTGGCGCTCCCGCCGAGGGTGTCGGCGTCGGCCTTGACCACGTACACCTCCCACGGCTCCTTGCCCGGGCCGCTCACCCACACCTTGTCCTGGACGGCGTAGCAGCAGGAGGTGTCGTTCTCCTCGAACGTGGCCAGGCCCGCGTCCCGCAGCCGGGCCGTGGCCGCGGTGACCTTCTCGGTGTCCTCGACCTCGACACCGAGATGGTCGAGCCGTGTCTCCTCGCCCGAGTCTCCTTCGATGAGGACGAGCTTGAGCGGGGGCTCGGTGACGGCGAAGTTGGCGTAACCCTCCCGCCGCTTGGCGGGTTCGGTACCGAACAGCTTGGAGTAGAAGGCGATCGAGCCTTCCAGGTCGGCGACGCGCAGAGCGAGCTGGAATCGGGACATGGTGGTCTCCCTCGGGGGCTGTGCTGGTCCGAAGCGTGTATCGACGGTTGTCGATGCAGGGGAGGTTGGCACCTGGTTAGAGAAGTGTCAATATAGAGCCATGTCGAAACAAGCCGGTCTGCCGGTAACCCGCCTGCCCATGGTCGGACAGGACACGGTGTGCTGCGTCCCGATGGTTCGTGAGCCGCTGGGCGAGGCGGACGCGGCCGGGCTGTCCCGGATGTTCAAGGCGCTGTCGGATCCCGTCCGGCTGCGGCTGCTCTCCCTCATCGCCTCGCACGAGGGAGGCGAGGCGTGCGTCTGTGATCTGACCGGCCCGTTCGACGTCTCCCAGCCGACCATCTCCCACCACCTCAAGGTGCTGCGCGAGGCCGGTCTGGTCGGCTCCGAGCGGCGCGGCACCTGGGTGTACTACTGGGTGCTGCCCGAGGCCCTGGCGAAGCTCTCCGACCTGCTGCGCGCCCCGGCCGCGCCGGCGGAGGTCCCCGCGTGAGCGGCCCGGCGCCACTGGTCCGGCGTGCGGCGGCCGAGGCTATCGGCGCCGCGGCGCTGGTGGCCGTTGTGGTCGGTTCCGGGATCCAGGCGGCCGAGCTGACCGACGACACCGGATTGCGGCTGCTGGCCAACTCCCTGGCCACCGTCTTCGGCCTGGGCGTGCTCATCGCCCTGCTCGGTCCCGTCTCCGGCGCGCACTTCAATCCGGTGGTGACGCTCGCCGCCTGGTTCACCGGCCGGCGCACGGCCGATGGTCCGCGGCTGTGTGAAGTGGCCGCGTACATCCCCGCCCAGCTCGCCGGAGCCATCGGCGGCGCGGTCCTCGCGGACGCCATGTTCGCGAGGCCGCTGGTGAAGTGGTCCACGCACGACCGGTTCGCCGGTCACCTGTGGCTGAGTGAGGCGGTGGCGACGGCGGGACTGGTCTGGCTCGTCCTCGGTCTGGCCCGGGCCGGCCGCGCCCATCTGGCGCCGGTCGCGGTCGCCTCCTACATCGGCGCCGCCTATTGGTTCACCTCCTCCACCAGCTTCGCCAATCCGGCCGTGACCATCGGCCGGACGTTCACCGACACCTTCGCCGGCATCGCGCCCGGCTCGGTGGCCCCGTTCGTCGCCGCGCAACTCGCCGGGGCGGCCGTCGGACTGGCCCTGGTCGCCCTCACCTTCGGGCGCCCGGCATCCGGGGCCGGTGACGGCACTACCGGTGACGGCACTGCCGGTGACGGCACTGCCGTACCGCCCGGCGAGCGGCGGCTCCCCGCCCCCGCCCAACCCCGTGAAGAGAGCGCACTGTCCTCATGAGCACTGCCACCACCCCCTCCGTGCTGTTCGTCTGCGTGCACAACGCCGGCCGTTCCCCGATGGGCGCCGCGGTTCTCACCCACCTCCCCGGGGACAGGGTCCGGGTCCGG
>NZ_LATD01000265.1 GCF_000981895.1 Streptomyces odonnellii
GGCCGGAGTCGGCGCCGGAGCCGGAGTCGGCGGGGGAGAGGGAGCTGCCCTTCTTCGTGTACGGCACGCTCCGGCCGGGCGAGCCCAATCACGACCTGTGCCTGCGCGGCCGCACCTCCCGCGAGGTACCGGCCCGCCTGGAGGGAGCCGTGCTGTACGACGGCCCCGGCTACCCGTACGCGGTCGAGGCCCCGGGCGCGGTCCTCGGCGACCTGATCACCGCCAGGCCCGGCGCGTACGCCGAACTCCTCGCCATGCTCGACGAACTGGAGGACTACCTCGCCCCCGGTGACCCGCGGAACCTGTATGAACGCGTGGCCCGGGAGGTCCGGCCGGCCGACGGCACCCCGGTCCGGGCCTGGGTGTATTTCGCGGCGGCTCGCGTCGCCCGTGAACTGCGGGCGCGGGGGCGGCTGATCCCGGGCGGCGACTGGCTCGCCCATGTCACTCCGTACGCTCCCGCTCACCGGGACCTCCGGGGCCGGCCGTCCGGTCCGCCCGCTCCACCCGGACCGCGCACACCTTGAACTCGGGCATGCGCGAGGCCGGGTCGAGGGCCGGGTTGGTGAGCGTGTTCGCCCGCCCCTCGCCCGGCCAGTGGAACGGCATGAACACCGTGTCCGGCCGGATTCCCTCCGTGATCCGCGCGGGCGCCACCGCCCGGCCGCGCCGTGAGGTCACGGCGAGCAGGTCGCCCTCCGCCGCCCCCAGCCTCGCCGCGAGCCGGGGATGCAGTTCCACGAACGGTCCGGGCGCGGCGGCGTTCAACTCGTCCACCCGCCGGGTCTGCGCCCCGGACTGATACTGCGCCACCACACGTCCGGTCGTCAGCACCACCGGATACGTCTCGTCGGTCTCCTCCGCGGGCGGCCGATGCACCACCGGTATGAACCGCGCCCGCCCGTCCTCGGTGGCGAACCGTTCGAGAAAGAGCCGGGGCGTACCGGGGTGCGGACCGGCGTCGACCCCGGTGCCCGGGTCTGCGCCCGGGCCCGCGCCCGTGTCCGGGCCGGCGGCAGCGGCCGGACCTGTCCCCGGGACCGGGCCCCTCCCCGGGACCGGGGCCTCCGGCGACGGGCATGGCCAGAACACCCCGTCCTCCTCGGCTATCCGGCGATAGGTGATGCCCGAGTAGTCCGCAGGACCGCCCGCCGACGCGTGGCGCAGCTCCTCGAACACCTCCTCCGGGTGCGCCGGGAAGCCCTTCTCATGGCCCAGCAGACCGGCCAGCCCCCGCAGTACCTCCAGATCGCCCCGTACCCCCGCCGGGGGCGTCACCGCCCGGCGCCGCAACAGCACCCTGCCCTCCAGACTGGTCGTCGTGCCCGTCTCCTCCGCCCACTGGGCCACCGGCAGCACCACATCCGCGAGCGCCGCCGTCTCCGAGAGCACCACATCCGCGACGGCCAGGAAGTCCAGCGAGCGCAGCCGCCCCTCAATGTGGGCCGCGCGGGGCGCGGAGACCACCGGGTTCGAGCCCAGAAGCAGCAGTGACCTCACCTCCGTACCGAGTGCGTCGAGCAGTTCGTACGCGCTGCGCCCCGGGCCCGGCAGTGTCTCGGGGGCCACGCCCCACACCCGCGCCACATGCGCCCGCGCCGCCGGGTCGTCCAGCTTCCGGTAGCCCGGCAACTGGTCGGCCTTCTGGCCGTGTTCGCGTCCGCCCTGCCCATTGCCCTGGCCCGTGAGCGAGCCGAAACCGGACAGCGGCCGACCCGCCCGCCCCGTCGCGAGACAGAGGTTGATCCACGCGCCCACCGTGTCCGTGCCCTTGGCCTGCTGCTCGGGTCCGCGCGCGGTGAGGACCATCCCCGACGGCGCGTCGCAGAACAGCGTCACGGCGGCCCGCAGTTCGGGCACCCCGACGCCGGTGATCCGCTCCACCAGCTCCGGCCAGTGCGCCATCGCCCCGGCCCTCGCCTCCTCCCAACCGGTCGTACGCTCCCGGATGAACTCCTCGTCCGTACGCCCCTGCGCCACCACCAGATGCAGCAGCCCCAGCGCGAGCGCCAGATCCGTGCCGGGCCTGGGCGCGAGATGGAGATCCGCCTGCTCGGCCGTCTTCGTACGGCGCGGGTCCACCACGATCAGCCTGCCCCCGCGCTCCCGCAGCTCCGTCAGATACCGCAACGCGGGCGGCATGGTCTCCGCGAGGTTCGATCCGACGAGGATCACGCAGCCCGTGCGCGGAATGTCCGCCAGCGGAAACGGCAGCCCACGGTCGAGACCGAAAGCCCGCTGATGCGCGGCGGCGGCCGACGACATACAGAACCGCCCGTTGTAGTCGATCTGCGACGTGCCGAGCACGACCCGCGCGAACTTCCCGAGTGCGTAGGCCTTCTCATTGGTGAGCCCGCCGCCCCCGAACACCCCGACCGAGTCCGCCCCATGGGCCTCCCTCGTACGGGCCAGCCCGTCGGCAACGGCCCGCAGCGCCTCGTCCCACCCGGCCGGTTCGAGTCCGCCGGTGGCGGGACGCCTGATCAGCGGCTCGGTCAGCCGTACCCGGGAGGAGAGC
Organism: Streptomyces odonnellii; assembly: GCF_000981895.1. Taxonomy (GTDB): domain Bacteria; phylum Actinomycetota; class Actinomycetes; order Streptomycetales; family Streptomycetaceae; genus Streptomyces; species Streptomyces odonnellii. The sequence goes on from NZ_LATD01000265.1 coordinate 2,519, forward strand.
ACCGCGGTCGCGGTACGGCCCTTTCCACAGAGCGCCCCCCGGTTCACGGGAAAGTCCGGGCGCTCCACCACCTCCAGTCCGCCGTTCATCACCTCCGCTCCATCGGGGCCCGTCACTCCGGTGGTGGGCCGCAGATTCATCCCGCACTGGAGCGCGCAGTACGGGCAGTGGGTCGGGACGGTCGCGGATACCGGAGACGGCAGGGAAACCGGCACGGGACCTGGGACGGCGCTGGCGTCGGGCATGGGCCCAGAGTGCGGCGGGGGTGTTACGCGAATGCCCGCACCCGGTTACACGGCCGGTACGCCCACCTCAGCCCCGCACCGTCGCCGCCGTGAGGCCGCCCACCGTGCCGTGCTCGCCGGTGACCCGGCGGTCAGCGGGCGCGGACCGTGGTGAGTGCCTCCGTCACTCCCGTCTCGACCGGCCCGAGGAACGTGGGATCCGGCCGCAGGACCGCCTCGGCCGCCGCCTTGCCCGCCGCGAACATCTCCCGTATCCCGCCGTAGTACCAGGTCACGTCACGCCGCTCAGTGACCCCGACCCCGTACGACTCGACCCCCGCCGACCGGCAGAGCGCCACCGCCCGCCGCACATGGAAGCCCTGCGTCACCAGCACCGCGCGCTCGACCCCGAATATCTTTCTGGCCCGTACGCACGAGTCCCAGGTGTCAAAACCGGCGTAATCGCTGACTATTCGGTCGTCCGGCACGCCCTGCCCGACGAGATAGGTCCGCATCGCGTCCGGCTCGTCGTACTCCTTGCGGCTGTTGTCCCCGGTGACCAGCACGACCTTCACCTTGCCCGCGCGGTACAACTCCGCCGCCGCGTCGAGGCGGTGTGCGAGATACGGGCTCGGCCGGCCGGACCGCAGCCCGGCGCCGAAGACCACGGCGACATCCCCGGCCGGGACATCGGCGACCGTACGCACCCGGCTGTCCGCGACCGCGTGCATCCAGGTCACCGGCATCAGCCCCAGCACACAGCCGAGCATCACCGCCTGCACGGCACGCCGCCGCCCGCGCCGGGTGCTCGGCCACCCCGGCCGCCATGGCCCGGTCGGCAGCTCCGTCAGCCGCAGCAGCCGCGCCGACATGCGCAGCCTCAGCACACGCAGGCGAGGCGCACGCCGCCCCGGCACCCGCGGGCGTGAAAGCTTCGGCAGTGGCATGGTCGGTCCCCCTGATCGGATCGCGCTTTTCTCTCCCCTTTCGCTCCAACGATCGGCGGCGCCGATCAGTTCGCGGATATGTCCGGTGTCCAGGCGGCCAGCAGCAGCGACTCGGCCGCCGCCGACGCGTACACCGCCGCCGACAGCCAGGCCAGGGCGAACCCCTCGGGATCGGCGGGCAGCAGCCGCCCGAGGACGTCGTGGCGCCGGTCCGCCGCCGCTTCCGTCAGGGCCCGCACCCGCTCCGCGCCGGTAGTGAGGCCCACCGCCCGCAGCCTGCGCGGCAGTTCACCGTCCGCCGAGACGGCGGTCACCGCCCGGCCTCCCGCCACCGCGCGGTGCACCGTCCCGCGCAGCAGCTCCAGCTCGACCGGGAGCGCGGGCGGCGCGGCGGCCATCGGCAGGCCCGGAGGTGCGTCCGGTCCCTGAACCGGGGCGGGTACGGCAGGGAAGTGCGACCGGTTGAGCCGCCGCAGCCCCAGATCCGCCCGGACCGCCTCCCCGTCATGCCCCGTCCAGGACGCCGCGAGCACCTGTACCCGGTCAGGCCGGTCCGGCACGAGCCGGGCGATCAGCCGCAGCGCCTGCCCGGGCCGTCCCGCGAGTAGCCGGAGATTCTCGGCGTACGGGAGTTCAGGCCGCTCGTCAGGCGCCGACAGCCGCAGCGTCGGGCCGCCCGACACGGCAAAACCCGCGCCGGTGCACACCCCGTCCAGGAACAGCAGGTCGCCGCCCGCCGCCCGGGCATCGGCGGGCTCGGCGAACCAGCGCAGCGCCGCCGCCAGTTGCGCCGCGGGCGCCCGCTCCCAGAGCGCGGCGAGCGGTGCCTCGTACCACCCCGCCCCCGTGGCCCGTACGGAACGGACCTGCGCGCCGCCACCGATCCGGCCGTCCGGTGAGACCGTCGGTGCCGTGAGGATCACCCCGCCACCGTCCCCCAACTCCCGCAGCGGAAGCGCACACCCGCCCGGCACCGGCGTACCCGACGCCTGAAGCGCCCGCTCCGGTCCGCCGGGCGCGACATCCGAGACCGTACGGAGCGTGCCGTCCGGCACGACGGCGTACACCGTGGCACCCGCGTACCCGGAAGTGGTCACCACCGGCTCGGTGAACAGTCCGTACAACCGCAGCGGTCCCTCCGGCCGGTAGCTCCTGCGCGCGGGGGAGAGCGCCTCGGCCGGCCGACGCACCAGATCCAGCAGCTCCGCCAGCTCCGCGGAGAGCGCCGGCAGCCGGAACGCCGGGTCGTCGGAGCGAGCCTCGGCCAACTGCCCCGCGATTCGGACGGCGGTCGCGGCGGGTCGGTACAGCCCGGCCAGCCGCGCCGAGTGCGCGGCATGGAGCAGCTCCGCGCGATGGACGGCCCCGGAACCGGCGACACCCGCGACAAGCACCGCCGTCACGGCGGCCCGCAGGGCGTCGAGCACCGTGGACTGGGCGGGCGTGAGGACGGGCTCATCAGTAGCGTCAGGTGCGACGGGCCCAAGGCCGGTGTCCTGGGGAGCGATGGCCCGGTCCTTCGGCCCGTCCGCCGTTTCCGCTGCCTCCACCGCCCTGTCCGGCTCCCCTTCCAGCGCGAGGGGAGCGCTGGAGAGAACGGCCGCGCGGTGCAGACAGGCCGGAGCCAGCAGACAACTGCACACCGCGTCGTCCGCGCTGGCCACGATCCCGGCCGTGACCTTGAGCGTCACCGCCGTGTCGTCTGCGACCCGTACCAGCACACCGTCCGGATACGCCTCCACCGGCCAGCCGGCGGCCTTGGCCACCGCCCCGTCCACCCGTTTGCGCAGCCGCGCGGGCAGCAGATCGAGCGCGGCGGCGGCCACCTCGGCGGTCACCGGCGGCAGTACCGCCGTGGCATCGGTCATCGGTGCGCACCTCCCACGCGTTCGCCGACCCAGCGGGCCAGCTCCAGGGGGCTCAGCGCCGCGACCGGCATCCCCGCCCCCACCAACTGGCCCGCCACACCGGCCGAATAGCGCGGCCGTCCCTCGTCGTCCAGCGAGGCGCAGCCCAGTACATGACACCCGGCGTCGACCAGCGCCCGCACCTCCGAGAGCAGCGGCGAGACCGGACCGCCCTCCTCGAAGTCACTGATCAGCACGACCAGCGTGCGGGACGGTACGGTCACCAGCCCCCGCGCGTGGCGCAGCCCGCGCGCGATGTTCGTACCGCCGCCGACCCGGACCTCGAGCAGCAGCCCCAGCGGATCGTCCACCTGGTCCGTGAGGTCGAGCACCTCGGTGGAGAACGCCACGAAGTGGGTGCTCACCGCGGGCACTCCGGCCAGTACGGAGGCGGTGAGCGCGGCCCAGATCGTCGAGGCCTCCATCGACCCCGACACATCGACGACCAGGACCAGCCGCCAGTCGGCCGCCTTGCGGGCGCGCGTACGGAACACGGGCCGCTCGGGCAGGACCGTCACCGAGCCGTTGTCCGGATCGCGGCGGGCGGTCGCCAGATTCGCGCGCAGCGTACGGGCGAGATCCAGCGGGCCGCCGGGGCGGCGGGTGGGACGCGGATGCGAGAGCCCGGTGAGCGCGGGGCGCATCCGGTTGGCCAGCGCCTCGGTCAGCTCGGCCACCAGCCGGGCCACCAGGGGCCGCAGCCGGGCGAGCTGATGCTCGGGAAGGCCGCCGGCGTACGAGAGGACCGTACGCAGCAGCTCCACGGACGGCCGCGCCGAGGCCGGGTCCAGCTCCAGGGCGGCGTCGATCCGGCCCGCGTCGGCGGCAGCGGCGAGCACCTCCTCGCGCACGCCCGGCCCGAACAGCGCCTTCAGCTCCTCCGACCAGGCCCGGACATCGGGATACGACGGCCCGTCCCCGCCCCTGGACCCGCCGGTGTCCCGCTCCTCGCCCTGCGATCCCTCGCCGTGCCCGTATCCGTACAGCTCGTCCAGCGCTCCGGCCAGCCGGGCCGCCCGGCCGCTCAGCCCGCGCCCTCGCCCGAGCAGCAACCGCCATCGCTCGCCGGGGGCGAGACCCTCGGACGCGGCGCGGTCCTCGGTGCCGGGCACGGCCGTCCGCCCGGCTCCGGTTTGCGCGCGGCCGGCCGGAGCGGTGGCTGCGGCCGGTCTTATGGCCTTGTCATGAGCGCTGTCCTCGGCCCCGGCGGGTGGCGTGTGCGAGGTGTCGGGCGACCGTGCCAGGCCCCGTGCCGCCAGCGCCTCCCGGCCCGCCAGATCCGCCGAGGCGAGGAGGGCCAGGGCCGCCGGGTCCGACAGGGAGGCCGGGAGCGCCCCGGCGGCGAGGCCGGTGCGGTCCTCGACCATGGTGAGCAGACGGGACCGGGCGGCGGGGGAGAGGGTGTCGAAACCCGCGCGCAGGGCGGGCAGCCGGTCCAGGAACGGACGGTCCGGCAGGGCCTCGACCCGCTCCAGCAGCGGGTCGAGCGCTGGGCCCGTCTCCAGCAGCGGGCCCGCCGCCAGCAGTGCCCCGCTCAGGAAACCGGCCAGGTCGGCACGGAACTCGGGCGTCGTCGCGCCGTCCACACGGGACGCCAGCCGGGTGCCGAACTCCCCCGCGTCCCGCTGCCCCAGCAGTACCCGCGCCGCCCCGGCCGCGCCCCGGATCAGCGCGGTGCCCTCCGCGTCGAGCCGGGCCAGCGCGTCAGCCAGCCGCAGGCCCCCGCCGAGCGCCGAGGAGGCTCTGTCCGCCAGCGAGACCAGCGCCCGCGCGTCCGCCGGGTCCGTGGAACCGGCGAGCCCGTCCAGCGCGCGGATCCCGGCCGTGGCCAGCTCCTCGTACGCAGCGTCGAGCGCGGCACGCTCCCACTCCGGGGGGAGCCCCGGCAGATGCCCCGAGCCGATCCGGTCCAACAGGGCCAGGCCCGCCAGCAGTTCGGGCAGGGTGCCGGAGGCGGGCAGCAGCCCGGCGGCGTCGGCGAGCCGCTCGGCGGCGAGCGCGGGCAGCCCGCAGCGCGCCGCCTCCTCCAGTCCCGCGAGGACCTCGGCGGCCGTGGGTCCGCCGGCCCGGCGCTCCGTCGCCCACCGCCTGCGGAGCATCCCGGCCGCCGCCTGATCGAGCGTCACCCCGTGAACGCCCGCCACATCGAGCATCGCCGCCGTCGACGGAGACCAGGCCACGGCCCACCGCGTGGACAGCGGAGCGGCGTCGCCCACGCCCGCCACATCGGTCTCCTCGCCGTACGGCACCCGGCAGACCGCGAGCCTGCGCAGACACAGCTCCCTGCGCCGGTCCAGATCGCCGCGGTGCGCGTCGAGGCGCAGCTCCCGGCGCTCGGGAGCGGCCGGGGTGGGCAGCGACAGCGCGCCGAGCAGGGCCTCGACGGCCGGTCCGAGGCCCGAGCGGGGCGTGCCGGGCGCGAGCCGACCCTGCCGCGCTCCGACCAGGACCTTCTCCATCGCGGCGGCCACGACCCGGCCCCGCCCGAACAACTGCCCCTGGGTGAGCACGGTCTGCGCCGCCTCCGCCAGCTCCCCGCGCCCGGCCGCCGGCAGCCCGCGCAGCGCGGCCAGATCCCTGGCGACCCGTACGACCTCGCGGGCATCGGCCGGGCCGCTCGGATGCCCCTCGTCCCGTACGGCCGCGCAGATCCGTACCGCGGTCGCGGTCAGCAGCTCGTCCAGCAGCACCGGATCGCCCGCGGCGCGATGCACCCCCCGCTGCCACTCGGGGTCCTTGATCCCGGCCGGATATCCCGACCGCTCGTCCAGCAGCGCGTACGAATACGGCACCAGCGAGGTGACCACCGCCTCACCGGTCGCATCTGCCCTGGACCTGCGATCGTTCCGGCCCACCGGGTGCAGTTCGGTCGCAGCCGGTCCGTCCGAGGCTTTGTCCGCGGCTTTGTCCGCGGTCACGCCCGGCAGCAGCGCGGGCGCGTGGAACGCGCCGATCAGCGCCGCCGCGCGGCGGCCCCCGCGCGCGGCCAGCGCACGGCGCATGTTCGCCTCGCGGCGCAGGTCGTACGGGTCGACCGCGCCCGTGTCGGTCCGCAGCGCCCAGCCGACCAGCAGCGCGGCACGGCGCAGGGCCTCCGGACCCGAGCCGGGGGCGGCCGCCTCGACCAGGCGGTCCCACAGATCGTCCCCGGGCCGCCCACCGGCCCGTGCCCGCAGCGCGGCGGCGAGCGCCCCGCCCGTCGAGCCCTCCCGTTCCCGTGCTTCCGGCCCCGGCGGCGCGGACGCCTCCTCCCGGGCCGCCAGCGGCAGATCGAACGGTACGACCTCCACTCCCGCGTCCCGTGCCCAGCGGATCGCCGCCAGCTCCGGCGAGAACTCGGCGAACGGCAGGAACACCAGACCGCCCGACGCGTCCCCGCGGCTGCCCGCCAGCGCGACCGGCGGCACCGTCTCCGGGTCGGCCAGATACGGCAGCCAGGGCGCGAACTCCTCCGGCAGCTCGATGAACAGCACCTCCGGCGCCGCCTCCGCCAGCATCGCCGGTACGGCCGCGGCCAGCGCCGGGGAGTGGTGCCGTACCCCGATCAGATACGGCTCCCGGCACCCCGCGAGCCCGGCCAGCGCCCCCTCGACCGCCCCTTCGCCCGGCAGACCGACGAGGGCTCCGGCACCCGGGGCGACAACCGCGTCCGGCGCGTCCGGCGCATCCTGCGCGGACACAGCGCCCGGCGCATCCTGCGCGGACACAGCGCCCGGCGCGTCCGGGGCCGCCACGGCACCCCGCTCATCCCAGCTCATGGCGCAGCTCCCACAGCGTCCGCCAGAGCGGAGCGCCCGCCTCCGCCCGGCGGCGCACCGGACCGTCCCAGTAGCCCAACAGCCGTGCGTGGTCCGCCGGATCGTCCTTGCGCACCGTGCCGAGCAGATGGCCGGGCAGCGTACGGACGACATCCCGCCCGTCGCTGAGATACGCCGCGCCCAGCGCCATCGAAGTGGCCACATGGACCGCCTCCGCCGTCGACATCACCGTCGAGGGGCGCTCGATCTCCCAGCCCTCCGCACTCCGGCCGGTCCGCAGATCCCGGAACGCGGTGACCAGCGCCTGGAGCACCGTGTCGTCGACCGAGAACACGGCCCCGCCGCGCGCCAGCGCCGCCGTCGCCTGGCCGCGCACCAGGGCGGTCTCCGCGTCGATGTCGTCGATCGGGCCGACCGTCTCGAAGTTGAACCGGCGCTTCAGGGCCGCGGACATCTCGGAGACGCCCTTGTCCCGGAGGTTGGCGGTGGCGATCAGGGTGAAGCCGGGAGCGGCGTGCATCGTGCCGTCACCGCCCTCCGGGCCTTCGACGCCCGCCAGTTCGGGTACGGACATCCGGCGCTCGGAGAGGAGCGAGACGAGAGAGTCCTGCACCTCGGGCAGACAGCGGGTGATCTCCTCGATCCGGGCGACCGCCCCGCGCGTCATGGCCGTGAGCACCGGGGAGGGCACCAGGGCCTCCCGGCTGGGCCCCTTGGCGAGGAGCATCGCGTAGTTCCAGCCGTACCGGAGCTGGTCCTCCGTGGTACCCGCGGTGCCCTGCACGGTGAGCGTGCTCGTACCGCACACCGCCGCCGAGAGCAGCTCCGAGAGCATCGACTTGGCGGTGCCCGGCTCGCCGACGAGCAACAGCCCGCGCTCGCCCGCCAGCGTCACCACACACCGCTCCACAAGGGCGCGGTCGCCCACGAACTTCCGCGATATCACCAGCTCCTCACCGTCCGGCGCGCGCAGCGGCCCGCCGTCGGTGCCACAGACGAAGAGCACCACGGCACGCGGTGTGAGCCGCCAGCTCGGCGGGCGGGGGCCCCGGTCGTACGACTCCAGAAACGCCAGCTCTATCGCGTACCGGTCCTCCGGCAGCTCAAGCTGCCGCCCGGGCCGCACCGTCGCCGCGCCGGCCTCCGTCGTTTCCGTCGACGAACTCTGATCCGCTGCCATGTCCGCTGTCCCCGTTCCTGTCTCCGTCGTCATCGCCTGCCTCCTCGGCCGCCGCGGCCCTGGAACTCCTCGAACCCCGGCGCGTCGCCCGCCACGACCCGCTGCCACGCGGCCTCGTACAGCCCGGGTACCGGCCGGTCCGGCACCACGAAGCCCGGCCGGTTCCAGGGCAGCAGGTCCGTCTTCCAGCTCTCCGACGGCAGCCGCGGTGTCTGCTGCTCCAGCCAGCCGCCGGGCAGGAAGAGCGTCCGCCCGGCCCGTGCCCGCTTGGCCTCCACCACCAGGTCGGTGGCGGCCAGTTCGGCCCGGGCCTTCTTCAGCCGGGCCGGCTTCCACCCCGTCCACAAGGCCTGGTGACGGTCGGTCGGATCGGGCAGCGCGAGCAGCATCAGATAGAGCGCCGCAGCGTCCTCCGACAGCCCGAACCGCTTCGCCGACTCGCCCACCAGGTCCGGGACGCTGTGCAGCGGGTTCTGCGGTGCTCCCGGCGGGCCGTCCGCCGACACCAGCTCCATGAACTCCTCGCTCAGCAGCGCCCGCAGTGCCTCCAGCGCCGGAGCCGGGCCCGCCGTCGCCACCATCAGCTTCAGATCCGGATGGTCCGGACCCCACTCGCCGGCCTCGTCCGAGCCGCCCGTCGGCAGCAGCGCCGAGGGCCGTACCCAGACCGAGTCCCAGTCCCGCCCGTACCGCGTCGGCGTCAGCACCAGCACCGGCGACAGCTCGACGATCTCCTTCTCGCCGCCCCCGCGCTTGGGCGCCAGTCCGTACGCCTCACGGAGCCGCGGTGACACGGCGTCGTACGCGGAGTCCCGGTCGACGCCCAGGTCGAGCAGCAGCCCGGGGTCGGCCAGTCGCTCCCGCAGCATCCGCACCGTCATCGGCAGGACCGCGCGCAGCGGGTCGCTGTACGGCAGCCGGTACGCGAGCCAGCGCAGCGAGCCGACCACCGAGTCGAGCGAGGACCCGGTCGGCGCAAGGCGCGGATCCGCCGTCTCCAGCGTGCCGTCGACCATGCGCTGTTCGGTACGGCCCGTGAGCTGCGGCTGCCACTCGGGGTTGAGCGCGTCGTTCACGGCGGTGCCGGAGCCCTGCTCGGTCACCATCTGCCGGATCAGCCACGGCGGGGTGGGCCGGCGCTTGCCACGCGCCGCCGTCCAGGCGCCCACCAGCGGCTCCGTCGCGAAGCCCGTGGTCCACAGATCCGCCACCCGCTCCGGCTCGCCGGGCAGCAGCAGGGCGGTGAACGCCCGCCGCTCCTGGACGCTCAGCGCGGTCAGTGTGCCGGCCGCCACCTGTGTCTCCGCGCTCTTGGCGCCCAGCGGCTCCAGATACTCGGCGACCAGCGCATCCCGGTCGGAGGAGTGGTCCAGCCCGGGGGAGCCGAGGTGGAACAGCGCCCCCGCCGCCGGGGTGATCCCGACCCGCTCCGCGAAGTCCACCGCCCGCTCCGGCCGGTACGGCAGCGGCCCGCGCTCCCGTACCAGCTCCACCAGCCGCCGTACCGCCGGTGCCCGCACCGGGTCGGCCCCCTTGCCCAGCACCTCGGACTCGGTGATCAGGGTCCCGTCCCAGCCGCCGAACACCCCGGCCGGGTCGTACTCGACGCACTCCCAGTCCGCGTCGTCGTCCTCCACCCCGTGCTGGTCGAGGATCAGCAGCCGCCGGGCCCCCGCGTGCCGTGTCTCGCCGGTGAGCTCGGCCTCGGCGGAGCCGGGAATCCGCAGCTCCAGCAGGCGCAGCCGCCCGCGCGGGTCGATCAGGAGCGCGTCGCCGTCACCGTCACTCCCACCGTCGGGCGTCCGCACCGCCAGCGCCGAGTCGAGGAACTCCAGGAGCGCGGCCCGGTGCTGATCGGAGGTGACGGGGGAGGCGGCGCGCAGCGCGAGCGCCGCCATGCCGGCCCCGCACACATTCATCCAATTCCCGCTCGCCTCCCGGAGAGCGATGGGCCCCGGATCCGCGTCCGCCGCCAGCACGCGCGGCAGCACCCGGATCTGTTCGAGGACCGTCGCGCTCTGCTTCGACGGCTGGTGGTAGTAGTAATACCGGTGCGTCGGACGGTTGAAGCCGTGGAACGCCCTGCCCAGGACGGCGTCGAAGGCATGCCGGACCTTCGGTTCCGAGGGGTCCGAGCCCTGCCGGGCCTCCGCGGCCCGTTCGGCGAGGGTGCCGATCCGCCGCGCGTGGCGAGCCGCCTCGGCCAGCACTCCGGCGACCCCCGCCGCCAGACGCGTTTGAGTGATCTCCGGCAGCAGCTCGCGCACGGCTTCCTTCGCCGTCTTCCCCCCGGCAACGGCGGCCAGCAGCCTCCGGGCGTCCTCCTCGGTCACCGCCCGCAGCGCGGCGGAACCCCGCTCGTCACGCGGCCGCAGCGCGTGCCAGTAGGACAGCGGCGCCACCAGTGGGGTGCCCTCCGCGTACACGCCACCATGGCTGCCTTCCTCCACCTGCGCCAGGTGAAGGCCCTCCGCGTCGTGCAGGGCGAGCGAGGCCGCCCACCCGCGCGACTCCCGCAGGTGCAGCGCGGCCCCGCCGGGCAGCCGCAGCGGCGGTACGGGCAGTCCGGAGCTGAGGTGCTCCATCCGCGCACCCTGCGGCACCGGGACGGCCGGGCTGCGGCTTCCGTCCACCGAACAGGCCGTGAGCGTCCGCTCCTTGGGGTCGTACGTCACCCACCAGCCGAGCAGCCCGTCCTTGGTGCCGAACGGCGAGGATTCCAGGCCCGGTTGTACGGGAAGGAGCCGGCAGGCCCGCTCCAGCAGCCGCATTTCGCTGCCGGCCGGAACCGAGTCCAGCGCCGAGTCGAAGAACGCGGGCACCGAAATCCGGCCCCTGCGGGCCGACTCCGGGTCGTACTCCCACCACTGGTTCTCGTGCAGCACCCAGACGGAGATGCCGTCGGAGGCGACCTGGCGGCGCTCCCCGGCGAACGAGGTGTCCCCGGCGTACATCGGCCGGCCGCCGTAGCACCGGCCGCCGTCCGGCAGTTCGAGCGACGGCGTCTGGGCGTCGGTCCAGTGGTCGCGCAGCTCGCCCGCGGGCGTGAACACCTCGCCGGGACGGCCCGACCACAGAGCACGCCGCTCGTCGCCCAGGCCGCTGGCGATCAGCCACTGGCCGCCCGCGTACCGGACCGTGGTCGTGTCCCAGGTCTGGGTCGGCTTCACCGGCAGGGGCAGGGTCCGCTGGTCGGTCACGGCGGTGGGCCCGACCGCTGCGACCTGGGTGTCGATCCGGACGAGCAGGGAAGGCCAGGCGTCCCGCACCCGGTACCACTTCTCGTTGTGGTGGTAACGCTGCCCCGACGCCGCCCGGTTGACCTTGCCGAGTCCCGGCAGCGCCTCCTCCAGTGCGGGCCAGCCCAGCTCGTCGAGCAGCCCCGCCCGCAGCGTCCTCGCCAGGGCGGGAGCGGGCGAGACCGCCGTGATCCTGGCCACCGCGTCGGGCGCCGTGGCCAGCACGGACGGCGCGGAGAACCGGGCCAGCCGCTCCAGCAGCCTGTCCATCCCGGGCAGACCGAGGGGCCCCGACAGATCGTCGGCCCGCTCCTCCAGCCAGCCCACGAGCGCACTGCGCAGAGCGGGGTGTTCGAGGACCTGGCTGAGCTGTTCGGCGGCGTCGCCGCCTTCGGCGAGCCTCTCCACGCCCATACGGACCAGTGGGGTGAACCGGGGGTCGGCGGTCAGCGCGGCCAGATCCCTGCGCCCCTCCTGCTCGTCGCCGAGCCAGTCGTCCAGATCCAGGCCCCGGCTCGCCTCCGGGGGATCGGCGACGGGCACTCCCCAGGCCAGACAGGCGTCCAGCAGATCCAGATCGGCCGTGACGCGCCGGCCGTGGCCTCCGAGCAGCCGTACGGGTGTGCCGTCGGCCACCAGCCGGTCCACCAGCCGCTCCACCAGGGCCAGTTCGGCGGCGAGCCGCTTGGAGGAACCCCAGCCGCGCTGCCGGTGCCTGGCCCAGGACGACAGCCATCCGGCCGCCGGCACCGTCCCGTCCACCAGCAGCTCCACCGCCCCGCACCGGTCCAGCAGGGCCAGCCAGGAGGCGTCGAACTGCTCCGGATGGTCGCCGCCCGCGGCCGGAAGCAGGGCGAGCAGCCGCTCCCGCACCGCCGGGTCGTCCGCCGCGATGGCGCTCAGCGCGGGCAGCGCCGACTTCCAGAAGCTCGCCGCCGCGCGGTTCATCGGCCCGGTGTGGATGATCTCCGCGAGCAGCGCCTGTTCCTCGGCCGCCGCGTCCAGACCCGCGCTCTTCGCGAGGCGCCGCAGATCCTCCAGCATGCCCGCGTACGGGGCGAGCCCGGCCGCGCACCGCTCGAGCGACACCGCCTTGAACTGTTCGTACGCGTCCTCGGCCGACAGCCGCGCGGTCAGCCCCTTGGCATGCTCGCGCAGGGACTTGCCGGTCAGCGCTCCGGCCCCGGCGAACTCCAGGAAGACCTCCCGCAGCCGGTCCTCGTCCACCGTGAGCGCGTGCCGCTGCTCGGCCGCCCGCGCCTTGCCGAAGAACACGGACGCTTGCTGACGGGACTCGACCGCCAGGAAGAGCCGCGCCACCTGTTCGTAGAAGGTGGGCAGGAAATGCGGTACGGAACGGTCGAGGCGCTCGCCGATCTCATCGAACCCCTCCTTCGCCAGGCCCGGTTTGGTGGTGACGAGCCGGGCGAGCCGCTCCATCTCCTTGACCACGGCGAGCGCGTGATGCCCGTTCTCCGGGTCGTGCACCAGGGCCCAGGCGGGGAAGCCCAGCGACTGCCGCTTGACCCGGCCGACCTCGACCGCCTTCGCGGCGCCGAACCCCAGGTACTCCAGGGCGAGATCCTCCGCCGCCCCGATCGCCCCGGGCACCAGCCGGACCACCGTCCGCTCGTCCAGGGCGGGATGGGCGTACGCGCGCGCCGTCAGCACATCGCCCTCGCCACCCCCGGCCCCCGCGGTGTCCCCGGAACCTCCGGCACTCCCG
>NZ_LATD01000266.1 GCF_000981895.1 Streptomyces odonnellii
CCGAGTCGGCGGGCGGGGAGGCCGGGGGCGGCGGGAGTGCCGGAGACGGGGGTCATGAGGAGTTCCTCCAGAAGGTTCGCCCAGCGGGGAGTGACACCCACGACTATGGCATGACGGCTGACAGATTTCAATTTATGTCAGACGTCATGGCTGGTGCTCGCCAAAAACGCGTTACGCCCCGGTCGCGCCCGGTGGTAGCGTCTCGGGCATGTTCTTCCAGATCTACGAGTGAGAGCGCGGCGGCCACGGCCTGCCCCCCACCGACGAATCCGCAGATCACTTCACATCACTTCGGGAGAACCCCGTGGCAAAGAGCCGCAACAACCTTCTCGGCGTGGGCGGACAGCGCAAGAAGCTGTCCCGCGCCGACCAGCAGGGCAACGGCCCCGCACGCAACGCCGACCGCAAGGCCGCCGCCGACCAGAAGGCGGAGCTGCTGCGCAAGATGCGTGAGCGCGCCGCCGGCCAGCCGCACAGCGAGGATGAGCAGACGGAGCAGAGCGGTCAGGGCAGTGCGCCGAGCGGCGAAGGATCCGCCACGCAGGACTGACCGCGCTCAACCGCCCCGCCGTACACACACATTGGGCCCGGACCACCACCCCGAGGTGGTCCGGGCCCAACGCCGTGCGGCGGCGGTACGGGGTGCTCTCAGCCGATCGAGCGCGGCAGCCGCAGACTGAGCAGTCCGGTCAGGACGACCAGCCCGAACTGCGTCAGCAACGTGATCACCAGCGCGTCCCGCATCCCCGTCGCCGTGGCCAGCGAGAGGAAGAGCGAGCCGAGTGTCGCCACCCCCAGCGCCAGTGCGGACTGCTGCGTGGTGACCATGACGCCGCTGCCCACCCCGGCCCGCTCCGATGGGATGTCGGAGAGCATGATCCTGATCATCACTGGCAGTTGGAGGCCCTGACCGAGCCCGGCCAGTCCGACCCCCGGCGCCAGATCCAGCAGGCTGACGGAAGGCCAGTCGTGCCGGACGGTGAGCACGAGCAGGGCGACACCGGCCAACTGGGACACCGCGCCCGCCGTCACCACCAGGCTGCCGTACCGCCGTACCAGCCGGGGCCCCGCCAGCGAGGCCGCGAAGAACGCCACCGCCATCGGCGCCAGCGCGAGTCCGGCCGTCACCGCGCCCATGCCGAGGCCCTGTTGGAGCGCGATCGCGATCACGAACATGAAGCCGCCGAACCCGATCGAGAACGGCAGGAGCAGCGCGAGACCGCGCCGGAGCGTCACCAGCGCGAGCAGGCTCGGCGGTACGAGCGGGATCCGGCCCTGCCGGTCGGCCTGCTTCTCCACGCGGAGGAAGGCGTACGAGACGAGCGGGAAGGCCGCGAGGCAGACCCAGGTCCAGACGGGCCAGCCGGCCGCGCGACCCTCGGTGAGCGGTGCCAGCAGGGTCATCAGCGCGGCGGCCAGCAGCACCGTCCCCGGTACGTCGATGGGCGCGGGCTTCTGGGAACGGGTTTCGGGTACCGAACGCACCGCCAGGACCAGCCCCAGCAGCGCCACCGGCACATTCACCAGGAAGATCGCGCGCCATCCGCTGCCCGCGATGTCCGCCGCGACCAGGACGCCGCCCAGGATCTGGCCCACCACCATCGCGAGCCCGGCCGTGGCTCCGTACAGACTCACCGCCTTGGCGCGGCGCTGCCCCGAGGTCGCGGAGTGGATGGTGGCCAGCACCTGCGGAAGCATCAGCGCGGCCGCGGCTCCCTGCGCGACCCGGGCCCCGACGAGCGTCCAGGGGTCGGGCGCGACACCACAGGCGAGCGAGGTGAGGCCGAACGCCGCCATACCGGCCAGGAAGAGTCTGCGCCGCCCGAACATGTCCCCGAGCCGGCCGCCCAGCACCAGCAGCACGGCATACGCGAGGCCGTACCCCGCGACGACCAGTTCGAGGAGGGCGGGGCCCGCGGCCAGATCGTGGTCGATCGTCGGCAGGGCTACATTGACGATGAAGAAGTCGATCAGAGGGAGCGCCGCGCCGAGCAGCACGGTGAAGAGCCCGAGCGTGCCGAGCACCGAACCGTGGTCATGGATGACGGGGCCGGCGGATTCGCCGGAGGGCCCGCCGGGAACGGCCGCGGACGAGGTCGTCGCCGGGCCCGTTGCCGCGTTGGAGCCGTGTTTCGCGGATGCTGTACTCACGCATCCGACGATCGCGCGTCACACAGCCTGGTACCAGAGTGTCTTTATCCTGGTAGATGAACTACCCGGCAATGGGCTGAGGCGCTTCCGGACGACATAGAACCGGACATTCCGTACACTGGCGATCACAGTCGGTGACAGGGATGGCCGGCAGGGACGGCAGCGTCGACGAGCGGCTTGGGAGTGCGGGATGAAAGCGAGCAAGGGTGACCGCCTGGTGATGCACGGCAGGGTGGTCGGCAAGCACGACCGTGTGGTGGAAGTCGTGGAGGTGCTGGGACCCAACGGCACACCGCCCTTCAAGGTACGCGGTGAGGACGGCCATGAAACGATCGTCTCGCCGGGCCCGGACACGGCAGTGGAGACGCGCGGAAAGCGCAAGTGACAAGGCCTCTGTAAGAAGGGCGCCAGAAACAAGAAGGGCGCCGGAAACGTCAACATCGTTCACCGCCCGGCTGGTGCCAACCGGCCGGGCGGTGAACGTACGGCCTTGACCGCCGTGGTGCTCAGCCTGGTATCGGAGCGGCTCATCCTGGTACTCGCACCACCTGGCAACGGGCTGGGACCTGCGGCACGCTGGAAGCCATGAGCATGGCTGTGCAGGAGACCGACATCCGGCGCCATGAGCTGGCCGCTTTTCTCCGCAGCCGGCGCGAGCGCATCACACCCGAGCAGGT
Source organism: Streptomyces odonnellii (assembly GCF_000981895.1). Classification (GTDB taxonomy): domain Bacteria; phylum Actinomycetota; class Actinomycetes; order Streptomycetales; family Streptomycetaceae; genus Streptomyces; species Streptomyces odonnellii. The sequence continues at coordinate 2,829 of NZ_LATD01000266.1, forward strand.
CGGACTCGCCCGTGGGAGCCGGCGCCGTACGCCAGGGCTGCGGCGCGAGGAGGTCGCCCAGCTCTCCGCTGTCGGAGTCACCTGGTACACCTGGCTCGAGCAGGCCCGTTCCATCCAGGTCTCCGCCCAGGTGCTCGACGCGCTCGCCCGCGCCCTGCTGCTCGACCGCAGCGAGCGCGCGCATCTCTTCGCACTCGCGGGCGCCGTCGACCCCGCCCCCGGGACGCCCTGCCCGACCGTCACGCCCGCGCTGCGGCGGATGCTGGAGCGCCTTGAGCCGTATCCGGCCTGTGTGCAGAACGGGCGGTACGACATCCTCGCGTACAACCGCGTGTACGGGCATCTCATGTGCGATCTGGACGCGCTGCCGCCCGAGGACCGCAACGCCATGTGGCTCGCCTTCACCAATGACGAGTGGCGCGCCGCGCTCGTCCACCGGGACGAGACGATCCGGATGATGGCGGCCAAGTTCCGGGCCGCCATGGCCGAGCATCTCGCGGAGCCCGCGTGGAAGACGCTGCTGCGGCGGCTGCGGTCGGCCTCGTCCGAGTTCCGGGAGATATGGGAGCAGCACGAAGTGGTCGCGGTCGTCGGCGACAAGACCAAGCGGTTCGCCAACCCCCGGGTGGGGCTGCTCAATCTGGAGTACACCAACCTCTGGCTCGGCCCGTCCTCGGGTCCGCGGCTGATCAGTTACATCCCCGTGGACGACGAGTCCAGGGAGCGGCTGGAGCGGCTGCACAGCCTGGTGCCCGCGCCGGCTTGAGCCCTGAGCCCCGAGCCCTGAACTCCAGCGCCCCGCCCGCGCCGCCCCCGCGGCTTCAGCGCCCGGTCTCCACGGAGGCCCGGGTGGCGGCCGGTTCCAGCCGTTCCGCCGTACGCCGCGCCGTCCCGCGCGCCCATGCCCCGCTGGTCAGCGCCCCCACCAGCAGTACGCACAGACCGCAGGCCGTGATGATCCACCAGGCCGGACCGCTCGCGGCGGTGAAGGCAGCGGTGTACGAGGCCGACGGCGTGTGCGGTGCGGACGAGGTGACACCGACGACGCCGCCCGCCAGCACCGCGCCGATCACGGCGACCCCCAGCGTCGAGCCGATCTGGCGGCTGGTGGAGGCGACCGCGGCGGCGACACCCGCCTGGGAGCGGGGCATTCCGGCGACGGCGGTATTGGTGATCGGCGCGTTCACCATGCCGAAGCCCAGGCCGAACAGCACATAGCCGGTGAAGAGCAGCGCGTTGGTGGCCTCCGCGTCCGTCGCCGCGAACAGGGCACCGCTGGCCGTCATCGTCGTCCCGGCGATCAGCAGCGAGAGCCGGGGCCCCCGGCTGGCGATGAGCCGTCCCGACAGCGGCGCGCAGAGGAAGGTCAGGGTCGCCATGGGCAGCATGTACAGCCCGGCGTGCAGTGCCGACATCCCCCGCACGTTCTGCAGATAGAGCGTGTTGAGGAAGAGGAACCCGCTGAGCGCGGCGAAGGCACAGACGGCGATCACCGTCGCCCCGCTGAACGGCGCGCTGTTGAAGAACCGCAGATCGATCAGCGGCTCCTCGCGCCTCGGCTCGTACAGCAGCAGCCCGATCAGCGAGAGGGCCGCGAGGGCGGCGAATGCCAGGATCCGGGGCGAGGTCAGCCCGGCGGTGGGTGCCTCGATGATCGCGTACGTCAGCGAGCCGAGGACGCCGACGACCAGGAGCTGTCCGACCGGGTCGGGGCGGCGCGGCTTCGGGGCGCGGGACTCGGGAACGTACCGCCAGGTCAGCAGGAGCGCGGCGACCCCGATCGGGAGGTTGATCCAGAAGATCGACCGCCAGCCCACCGAGTCCACCAGCAGCCCGCCGACCAGCGGGCCCGCCGCCATGGAGATTCCGACGACCGCGCCCCAGACCCCGATGGCGCGGGCGCGTTCACGGGGTTCGGTGAAGGTGTTCGTGATGATCGACATCGCGACGGGGTTGAGCATCGAGCCGCCGACGGCCTGCACCATGCGGAACGCGACCAGCGATTCGAGGTTCGGCGCGAGAGAGCAGAGCAGGGAGCCGAGAGTGAAGAGGACGAGCCCTGTCTTGAAGACCCGGCGTCGGCCGATCCGGTCGGCGGTGGAGCCTGAAAGCATCAGCAGGGAGGCCAGGACCAGGGTGTATGCGTCAATGGTCCACTGGAGCCCGGCGACACCGGCGTGCAGTTCCCGCTGCACGGAGGGGAGGGCGACATTGAGGACGGTGTTGTCCAGGCTGACTATCAGCAGGCTCATACAGCAGATGGCCAGGACCAGGACGCGCCGCCGGGGACTCAGCTCGGGCATATGTCGATAGTACGACTAACTAATGACTGCCGTCGTGGGCGACAATGGGCGGATGACCGCTTCGCTCGACACCCTCACCACCTCTTCACCCGCCACGCCTTCCCTCGCGATCGGGCCGCACACCGTGCGCCCGCCGGTGGTGCTCGCCCCCATGGCCGGGATCACGAACGCGCCGTTCCGGACGCTGTGCCGTGAATTCAGCGGGGGCAAAGGGCTGTTCGTGAGCGAGATGATCACCACACGGGCGCTGGTCGAGCGCAATGAGAAGACCATGCAGCTCATCCGTTTCGACGCGGCCGAGACTCCGCGCTCGATCCAGTTGTACGGAGTGGATCCGGTCACCGTCGGCAAGGCGGTCCGGATGATCGCGGACGAGGATCTGGCCGATCACATCGATCTCAACTTCGGCTGCCCGGTGCCCAAGGTGACCCGTAAGGGCGGCGGTTCCGCCCTGCCGTACAAGCGGCCCCTGCTGCGGGCGATCCTGCGCGAAGCGGTCTCCAACGCCGGGGACCTGCCGGTCACGATGAAGATGCGCAAGGGCATCGACGACGACCACCTCACCTACCTGGACGCCGGGCGGATCGCGGTCGACGAGGGCGTCACGGCGATCGCCCTGCACGGCAGGACGGCCGCGCAGCACTACGGCGGTACGGCGGACTGGGACGCCATCGCGCGGCTCAAGGAGCATGTCCCGGAGATCCCGGTGCTGGGCAACGGCGACATCTGGTCGGCGGACGACGCGCTGCGCATGGTGCGCGAGACGGGCTGCGACGGGGTCGTCGTGGGGCGCGGCTGCCTGGGACGGCCCTGGCTCTTCGCCGATCTGGTGGCGGCCTTCGAGGGTACGGGCGCGCCCGCGCGGCCCGCACTGCGGGAGGTGGCGGCGATCATGCGGCGCCATGCCGAGCTGCTGGGGGAGTGGCTCGGGAACGAGGCTCGCGGGGTGATCGATTTCCGTAAGCATGTGGCCTGGTATCTGAAGGGGTTCTCGGTCGGGTCGGGGCCGCGCAAGGAGCTGGCGGTGGCCTCGTCCCTCGCCGAACTGGACACGCTGCTGTCCCGTCTCGACCTCGACCAGCCCTGGCCGGAGGGCGCGGACGGGTCGCGCGGCCGTACATCGGGCAACAACCGGGTCGTCCTGCCGGACGGCTGGCTGAAGGACCCGTACGACCGGTCCTGTGTCGGCGCGGACGCCGAACTGGACACCTCGGGGGGCTGATCTCCCGCTACTGCGGCTGCTCCGGGCGGGGCGGCTGTGGTGTCACCTCCGGGCCCGCGTGCCGCTCCAGCGGAGTGGCCGCCGCCGAGTTGCTGACACTGAACGCCACACTCCCCGCGCGGTAGCGGTCGTCCGTCCACTCGATCGGGCGGCCCGCGGCCGTGTACGTGAGATGGCGCTGCCGCAACAGGGGGCTGCCGCGGCGGACGCGGAGCAGCCGGGCGTCCTCGCTGCCCGCCGCGACGGCGTCGATGAGGTGCTCGCCGTAGTGCGCCACGATGTCCGCGTTCTCGGCGATGCTGTCCATGATCGATACGACATCGTCCGGCAGGGCGCGCACGACCGGCGCGACCCAGTCCGTGTACGCGGTCCGCTCGACCATGACCGGCTCCCCGTCCAGCCGCCGCACACGTACGACGTACAGCACCTCGCTGTCCGGGGCGACCCCCAGCCTCGACGACTCCTCCGCGGTGGCGGGCCGTGACGTACGGCTCAGTATCCGGCTGGAGACCTCGCACCCCAGCGCCTGCGCCCATTGCGCGAAGCTGTTGAGCTGCTGGAAGCTGTGGCGGCGCTCCTGACGCAGCACCACCCGGCGCGCCCCCTGCCGCGAGCCGATCAGGCCGTCCGAGGCCAGCAGCCCCACCGCCTGCCGTACCGTCCCGCGCGACACCGACCAGCGGGCCGCCAGATCGCTCTCCGAGGGCAGCCGGGCGCCGACCGGATACTCGCCGCCCAGAATCGACTTCCGCAGCGCTTCCGCGATCTCCAGATACCGCGAACTGCCCACGCCTGCCCCCATTGAATTCCGGAACTGTGCACAGGTGCGCTTATCCGCCGCGGACCCGGCCCTCACTCTAACCGCACGTCCCATCGGGTGTCCGGACCCGGGGATGCCCGGTTGAGCGTCAATTCTTCCTGAAATCCCCCTGGAAAGGGTGTGCTGACCAGCTAGTTGCAAGGGCTGGTCTTCCTCGGGCCGTGCTGTCGCCGCCATCATTCGTTCATTCCCGAGTCATCTGGACCGGGCGAACTGATGCCAGCTTGTATGAACAAGTGACACCCTCTCTTCGCTCCGGGAGACACCGCGTGACCCGACTCCGTGCCCGCGCCAACGGCCGGCTGGCAGCCGCCCTGGCGATCAGTACCGCCGCGCTCACCGCGCTCACCGCCTGTGGTGCGGCACCCGAGGAATCCGCCGACACCGCCGACTCCGCGGCCGCCACCTCCGCCGCCGACTTCGGCGGGATGAAGGACCTGGTGGCCGCAGCCGAGAAGGAGGGCGAGCTGAACGCGATCGCCCTTCCGCCGGACTGGGCGAACTACGGCGAGATCATCAAGGCGTTCGAAGCCAAGTACAAGATCAAGGTCAACAGCGAGAACCCGGACGGTTCCAGCTCCGACGAGATCGCCGCCGTCAAGTCCCGCAAGGGCCAGGACCGCGCCCCCGACGTGCTCGACCTGGGGATCGCCTTCGCCCGCAGCGGCGCCGCCGAGAACCTCTTCGCGCCGTACAAGGTCGAGGCCTGGGACAAGATCCCGGACTCGCAGAAGGAGAAGGACGGCCGCTGGTTCAACGACTACGGCGGCTATGTCTCCATCGGCTGCGACGCGTCCCGTATCAAGACCTGCCCCGAGACCTTCGCCGATCTGCTCAAGCCCGAGTACAAGGGCAAGGTGGCGCTCAACGGCAACCCCACCAAGTCCGGTTCGGCCTTCGGCGGCGTGTACGCGGCGTCCCTCGCCAACAAGGGCTCCTTCGCCGACATCCAGCCCGGCATCGACTTCTTCGGCAAGCTGAAGAAGAGCCGCAACTTCATCCCCGTCGAGTCCACCCCGGCCACGGTCGAGAAGGGCGAGACGCCCATCTCGATCGACTGGGACTACCTCAACGCCAGCTACGCCGACCAGTTCAAGAGCAAGGGCGTGGACTGGAAGGTCGCCATCCCGAGCGACGGCGTCTACGCGCAGTACTACTCGCAGGCCATCAACAAGGACGCGCCGCACCCGGCCGCCGCCCGGCTGTGGATGGAGTTCCTGTACAGCGCCGAGGGCCAGAACCTCTGGCTCAAGGGGTACGCGCGACCCGTGCTGCTGCCCGCCATGACCACGGACGGCACCGCCGACAAGACCTTCGTCGCCAAGCTGCCCAAGGTCGAGGGCACCCCGGCCTTCCCCCAGTCGGCCGAACTGGACAAGGCCAACGCCACCCTCGCCGAGAACTGGGACAAGGCCGTCTCCTGATGACCGCCCCCACGTCCGTCCCCACCCCGCTCGCAGCGGTGGGCGCCGCCGACGGCAGTCGCCGTCGGCGGCGGGCGTCACGCGCCTGGCTCGGCGCCCTCCCGCTGCTCGTGTTCGCCGGACTCTGCTTCGGACTCCCGGTCGGCGCCCTGCTGTACGGGGCCGTCACCCGGGACGATCCGGCCACCGGCGCCACCTCCCTGACCGGCGAGCACCTCCAGCGCTCGCTCCAGGGCCCCTATCTCACCTCCATCGTCGGCAGCGTCGAACTCTCCGCGCTGACCGCCGTGATCGGCACCGTGCTCGGCATGCTGATCGCGCAGGCCGTCGTCACCTCGCGGGGCGGCGCGCTCCGCAACGGGGTGCTGACCGCCTCCGGTGTGCTCGCCAACTTCGGCGGTATCCCACTGGCGTTCGCGTTCGTCGCCACCCTCGGCATCTCCGGGGTGGTCACCCAGGCCGCCCATCTCGACGGCCTCGGCTGGAACCTGTACTCCTTCACCGGACTCACCCTGATCTACCTCTACTTCCTGGTGCCCCTGATGGTGCTGGTCAGCGTGCCCGCGCTGGACGGTCTGCGCCCGCAGTGGCGGGAGGCCGCGCAGAACGCGGGTGCCACCACCTGGCAGTTCTGGCGCCATGTCGGACTGCCGGTCCTCGCGCCCTCGCTGCTCGGCGGGTTCGTGCTGCTCTTCGGCAGCGCCTTCGCCGCGCACGCCACCGCCGCCGCGCTGGTCGGCGGCTCGGTCCCGCTGGTCACCCTGAAGATCGCGGACGCGCTCTCCGGCAACGTACTGGTCGGTCAGGAGAATGTGGCGCTCGCGCTGAGCCTCGACATGATCGTGATCGCCGGCCTGGTCATGGCGGTCTATCTGCCCCTCCAGCGACGGAGCACCCGATGGCTGCACTGACCCCCACCGCGACCCCGGAC
>NZ_LATD01000267.1 GCF_000981895.1 Streptomyces odonnellii
CACCGGACCCCACGGCGCTCAGCGGGCCCCGGCGCGCGCCGTGGGGTCCGGTGTGTGCCGCGCGGTCGGGTGCGGTCCTTACGTACGTACCGCCGCGCGGGATCGTTCGCGCAGGACCGCCCGCGCGGGACCGTTCGCGGAAACCGGGCCGGGGCAGGGCCGGAACGCGGCGCGCGGGGCAGCCCGTTGCGAACAGGCTGCCCCGCGCGTCTCTTGCGGCTCCCGAACCGGCTCTGGGGACGTCGGTGCGACGTTGCTGCGGCGGTGCTTCTTCAGTTGTGCCCGGTCGTACGCGTACGCCGCCCTGTACGGCTCGCACGCCTCGTACGCCGTTGCCCGGCTGCCTCGCGACTGCTCCGCGGCTGTCCCGCGACTGCCTTCAGTGCGCTGCGACGCGAGCCATTTTCCCGCGGTTCGGCTGCGACGGTACGGCCGACGCCCGGCCGCCCGGGGCGCTGGGTGGGGCACCCTGAGCCGGGTTGCGGCGCTGCTGCGCGCCCACGCCGTTCTGGACGTCCATCACGGCGTGCGCCACCAGGCCGCCCATCGGGTCGTGCCTGATCAGGTCCCGGAGCCGGGAGCGCGACGAGCGCCCCTCGTTGCCCGGGTACAGGTGCTTGCCGAGTCCGACCGCGTGGGCCAGCGCGGCGAGCGCCGCGGTCCGCGGGTCCGGTGGTACGCCGGTGCGGATCGCACTGTCCAGCCGGGCCCTGATCTCCCGGCTGATCGCCGTCTCCGTCGCCTGGTAGCGCGTCGTCGGCAGCACCCCGCACATCTGGCCCGCCACGGCATGCACCATGCCGCACCGCTCCAGATGCGAGAGATAGGTCTGGCGCAGCCCCAGCCGGGGCCCGCCAATCCAGTGGACGGCCCGAACCGGGCTGCCGCGCCTGCGCAGCAGTTCCAGCGCGGAGTCCAGAGTCGGATCTCCGGTCGGCCGTGGCATCACCACGGCGATACGATCCCCGTCAGGGGCTATCCGTCCTGCCAGAGCCAGCTCTACTAGCTGTGCTCCGGCCAGGCCGAGGTCGAGCGACTGCGGCTGCGCTGTGGTACCCGTGGCCGGGTCCAGAGCGAGCAGCAGAAGCTCCTCCGGAATTGTTCTGCGGCTCCTGCCCATCCATGCCTCCCCGCGTGGATGAATGACAGGGTGACCCCTCTCACATTGGTCTGTCGAGAGTGCCTGGGTGCTTTGTGCGGGAACCGTTATGTATGTCGTTCTCGTCTAGCCCGGGGAGCGCGGTCCCAGAGCAGGACACTGATGATGGTTCGGACAGCGCGGTACGTCGGCGGTACGTCGGATGAGACATGAAGGAGACACGGTGGCGGGCGAGTCCCCCGGCAAGTCGGAGCAGCGCGAACCGTCGGGGGAGACGGGTGACACGACTCCGGGTGAACGCGACCCGCGGCTCGCGGTCTTCCGGGATTCGTCCCCCGACCGTCCGTCGTCACCGGTAGCAACCGCAAATCGCACACCCGCGGACCGAACCTTGACCTTGACCCCGGACCGCCCCGGCACGACGGCCCCGGTGAGCCCGGACGGCGGTACGGCGGGACCTCGTGCGAGTGGTGCGAGGCTCGGCGATTCGGCTACGGGGACGGCCCGCGCCGGTGGCCCGGAGTCCGGTGACCCGGCTACGGGGACGGCCCCGGCGGGAGTTCCGTCGCGCGCCGACGCGGGTGGCGCGCGGGGCGAGGCCGGGCCTGCGGACGCGGTGCAGGGCGGCAAGGCCGCTGGAGGCGGCTCCGCGGCTACGGGCGGGACGCGGGCGGGCGGCGCGGAGGCCGACGGTTCCGACCGCGCGGGCGACAGCGTTGTCCAGGGTGCGGCTGTCCCGGAGTCCGACGGCTCCGGCCGCGCGGGCTCTCAGGGTTCGGCCCGGCAAGGGGGTACGGGCGTAGCCCAGGCGGCTGTTCCGTCGCGGAGCGACGAGCAGGCACGCCCCGAGGACCCTGCGCCCGGTTACGGCTCCGGCACGGGTACGGGTACGGGTACGGCTCGCGCTGGTGCTCCGTCGAGCGACGGCGAGGAGAACCGGGGCAGTGTCCCGGCGCCGGGCGAGGCTGCCCGAGGTGGCTCCGCCTCGGCGAAGGCTGTCCGGACCGATGGTCCGGAGTCCGGCGGTTCCGGCCGTGGCGGCACCGCGACGCCCTCAAAGTCCGCGTCCGCAGGCGCTGCTGGCGGTCCGTCGACGAGCGACGAGAACGGGCCGGGCGGCTCCGGGCCCGGCGGCTCGCCGAATCCGGCCGGGCCAGCTGGTACGGGCACGGCCCCGGCGGGTGTTCCGTCGCGGAGCGACAAGGAAGGGCGCGCCGACGAGGATGACCGGCGCGGCACCGCGTCGACGGCGGTCAGCCCCGGCGTCGCGGGCGAAGGCACTGCCGGGGCTGACGGCTCCGGCCGGGCCGCCTCGGAGGAGTCGGTCCGGCCGACCGGTACGGGCGTGGCCCGCGTGGGTGTTCCGTCGCCCGGCGACGAGGCGGGGCGTGGTGTCCCGGCTGCGGGCAAGCCCGCGCCCACGGGCGCGGCTCACGGCGGCGCGACCGCTGAGGGCGGCTCCGCCGCGACTCTGTTCCTCCGGCCGGGCGAGGCGGGCGCGGGTTCTGCCGACGGTCCGTCGAGCGGCGACGGGAACGCCCGTGACGGCTCTGGCCGTGACGGCGAGGAGCGCCGCAGCTCTGCCTCGGCACCCGGCGACGATGCGCCTGGGGACGCCGTGCGGGACGGTGCCTCGCGCGGCGACGAGCAGGAGCGGGGCAGCAGTGCCCCGGCGCAGGACGGCAAGGCCGCCCGGGGCGGCTCCGTGTCTGCGCGTACGGCTCGGGCGGGCGGCGCGGAGTCCGGTGACGCCACGCGCGGAGGCGAATCAGCGTCCGCGGGTACGGCCCGGAAGCCCGCCCCGGATTCCGGTGACTCCGGGCGTGGCGGCGCCCCTGCGACGGGCAAGCCCGCACCTGCGGGCGACTCTCGCGGCAGCGAGGCATCCCAGGGCGGCTCCACTGCCGCCCGGCAGGGTGCCGCCCGTGCAGGCAGTGCCGAGCGTGGTCCGGGCGGGCAGGGCGGTTCGGAAGTCCCGGGCTCCGGCCACGGCGGCGAGGCTGCCCAGGCCGCCTCTGCGGATGCCGCCCAGCAGGGTGGTGCCCAGCCGAGCGGTGCCCAGCCGAGTGGTGCCGGCGCATCCACTGCCAAGGACGGGCAGGGCACGCAGGACGCCCAGGACAGCGCCGCCGACGGCCGGGCCGAGGGCAGCCGCCCCGCGCCCGCCGAGAGCGCGACCGCCAAGAACGCGCCCACCGACGAGCGGGAAGCACCCTCCTGGGCCCGTGACGGGATCGATCAGCCCACCGCCGTGCTCACCACGCGCCCCAAGCCGGCCGCACAGCCGGGGATCGATCAGCCGACCACCTCCCTCAGGCTGCCCCGCGACCCCGCGAGCACCTTCGTACCGCTGCGGCCCGAGTCACCGGTGCCCGACGCCGAGCGGACCCGGCAGCAGCCCATGCCGCCGCTGCCCCCGCTCGATCTGCTCGCCGAGCTGACGAACACCCCGCCGCCGCCAGAGACCCCCGTCCGTAACGTCGTCCGGCGCATCAAGATCTGGACGCCGCTCGTCCTGCTCCTGCTGATCGTCTTCGCCGTCGTACAGGCCCTGCGCCCCCTGCCCGCCCCCCGGCTCGCGCTGTCCGCCGACC
>NZ_LATD01000268.1 GCF_000981895.1 Streptomyces odonnellii
CCCCAGGGCGCTCCTCCGGGGTGGGGAGGAGCGCCCTGGGGTCTCGGGGTCCTGGGGGCTAGGGCATCAGGTGGTAGTCAGGGAAGTTCCCCGGGGGGCGTTCGCCGGTGGGGCCGTCCGTGACCGCTCGTACGAGGAGCTCGCCGCCGACGAAGGCGCCTCGCCACGAGTGGCCGAAGCCGCCGAAGAGTTCCTCGCGGTCGCCGCGGGAGCGGGGCTTGCTGTGGCCCACCTTGAAGGCGCGGATCTGCGGGGAGAGCCGGGCGAAGGTCTCCGGGTCGTCGGTGGCGAGGGTCGCGACGAGGGCGCCGTTCGAGGCGTTCATCGCGGCCAGCAGTTCCGCCTCCGTGTCGACCAGGACGATGGTGTCGACCGGGCCGAAGGGTTCCGCGTGGTGGAGCGGGGAGGACGGGGGCGGGTTGAGCAGGGTCACCGGCGGGAGGTAGGCGCTGGTGTCCTGGCCGGGCAGGAACAGCCCGTCGTCCAGCGATCCCTCGTGCAGCGGGACCGCTCCGCGGTTGATCGCCTCGGCGACATGGTCCGCCAGTTCCTTGGCCTTGGCCGCGTTGATCAGCGGTCCGAAGTCCAGTTCGGGCAGCGGGTCGCCGGGCTGCTCGACCGCCAGGGGGTGGCCCAGACGGATGGAGCGTACGGCGGGGAGGTACGCCGCGAGGAAGTCCGCGAACAGCGAGCGCTGGACGACGAAGCGCGGATACGCCGTGCAGCGCTGCTTGCCGTAGTCGAACAGCTTGGGGATCACACCGGTCAGCGCGGTCCAGTCGCTGTAGTTCCAGATGCCCCAGGTGTTGAGGCCCTCCTGTTCGAGCACATGGCGCTTGCCGAGATCGGCGACCGCGGTGGCGATCCTGGCGCCGGTGTCCCGGCCGCCGACGAAGGAGACACATCCGATCTCCGGCGAGCGCACGAGCGCCCCGGAGAGTTCGCCGCCGCTGCCGCTGACCAGGGTGGCGGGGATGCCCTCCCGTACGGCGAGCGCGCAGGCCAGCGTCAGACAGGCCACTCCCCCGTCGGTCGGTGCCTTGGCGATCACCGCGTTGCCGGCCAGGGCCTGCACCAGCATCGCGTGGACCAGGACCGACATCGGGTAGTTCCAGCTCGCGATGTTCGAGACCGGGCCCGCCAGCGGGGTCCGGCCCTCCAGCATCCGGTCCACGTTGTCGACGTACCAGCGCACGCCGTCGATCGCACGGTCGACGTCGGCCTGGGCGAGCCGCCACGGCTTGCCGATCTCCCAGACGAGGAGAAGGGCGAGCAGTTCGCGGTGCTCGGTGAGCGCGTCGAGTGTGGCACTGACCCGTGCCTTGCGCTCGGACAGCGGGGTGTGCCGCCATGCCCTGTGCTCGTCCAGACAGGCCCGCACGGCCTGCTGAGCGGTGGCGGCGTCCAGCCGGGGCGGCCCCGCTATGGGGCTGCCGTCGACCGGGCTGGTGGCGGGCAGGGCGCGGCCTTCGGACTGCCATGTCCCTGCCCAGAGGTTACGGACCCGGTCGTCGTAGAACGCCTCGGGAGCCACCGCGAGGCAGCGCTCCCAGGCGTCGGACCAGGCCGTGCCGGGCTTGAGTGTCAATGTCAATTGAGGAACGAGGGTGGGTGCCATTGAGGGTCTCCGCTCTCAGGCGCGGTAGATGACATAGCTCGGCTTGTCTGCCGTCGATAGAAAAACAGGAGGTCACAGCCTCTGTGCCGTAACCTGCGGTGCCCGGCGTCTCGGGCGCGACGGCAGTGAGTCGGTTCGGGCGTGTGACACGCACTCCTTTCAATTATGAGTGACCTCACGCGTCACCGCGAGGCGGTCGAGGACCAGCCGGGCGGTCTCGGAGGGGGTGGAGCCGACTCGTACGCCGACCGCTTCGAGAGCGCGTTTCTTCGCCTCGGCGGTGCCGGACGAGCCGGAGACGATCGCGCCCGCGTGACCCATGGTCTTGCCCTCGGGTGCGGTGAATCCGGCGATGTAGCCGATCACGGGTTTGGTGACATGGCCGGCGATATAGGCGGCGGCACGCTCCTCCGCGTCGCCGCCGATCTCGCCGATGAGGACGATCAGCTCGGTGTCCGGGTCGTCCTCGAAGGCGGCGAGGCAGTCGATGTGGGTGGTGCCCACGACGGGGTCGCCGCCGATGCCGACCGCCGAGGAGAAGCCGGTCTCCCGCAGCTCGTACATGAGCTGGTAGGTGAGCGTGCCCGACTTGGAGACCAGGCCGATCCGGCCGGGCTTGGCGGCGATGTCCGCCGGGATGATGCCGGCGTTGGACTGTCCCGGGCTGATCAGTCCGGGGCAGTTGGGGCCGACGATACGGGTGCCGCGCTGCTTGGCGTACGCCTGGAAGACGACGGCGTCATGAACAGGGATGCCCTCGGTGATCACGACCGCGAGCCCGATCCCCGCGTCCGCCGCCTCGATGACGGCGGCCTTGGCGAAGGGCGGCGGTACGAAGACGACGGTGACATCCGCGCCCGTCGCCTCCATGCCCTCGCGCACCGAGCCGAAGACGGGTACGGCACGGTCGTCGAAGTCGACGGTACGGCCCGCCTTGCGCGGGTTCACACCGCCGACGACATCGGTGCCGCCGGCGAGCATCCGCCGGGTGTGCTTCATGCCCTCGGCGCCGGTCATGCCCTGGACGAGGACCTTGCTCTCCTTGGTCAGGAAGATCGCCATGGTGTCCGCTCTCCTTAATCCGGGTTGGCAGGCGTCTTATCCGGCGGACGCGAGTACGGCGGCCTGGCGGGCCGCGCCGTCCATCGTGCTGACCTGGTCCACGAGCGGGTGCGCGCGATCCGCGAGGATCGCCCGGCCGCGGGCAGCGCTGTTGCCGTCGAGGCGTACGACGAGCGGCTTGGTGAGCCGTACGGTCTCCAGCGCCTGGACGATTCCCTCGGCGACGGCGTCGCAGGCCGTGATGCCGCCGAAGACATTGACGAACACGGATTTGACGTCGGGGTCGGAGAGGATCACGGACAGTCCGTCCGCCATGACCTGAGCGGACGCCCCTCCCCCGATGTCGAGGAAGTTGGCGGGGCGGACGCCGCAGCCGGCGACCACGTCCAGGGTGGACATCACCAGGCCCGCGCCGTTGCCGATGATGCCGACCTCGCCGTCGAGTTTGACGTAGTTGAGGCCCTTTGCCGTGGCGGCGGCTTCGAGCGGATCGGCGCCCGGGTCCTCCGATGTCTCGCCCCAACGCTCTTGCCTGAAGCGAGCGTTGTCGTCAAGGGTCACTTTGCCGTCGAGGGCGATTATCGGCCCATTCGAAGTGCGCACCAAAGGGTTCACTTCGACCAGCAGAGCGTCCTCGCGGACCAGTACCTGCCACAGCGCCTGGAGTACCGGAACGGTCTCCGCGGGCAGTTTCGCGGCCGCCGCGATCTCCGCCGCCTTGGTCTCGGTGACCCCTTCGGCGGGGTCGACGGGGATCCTGGCGACGGCCTCGGGACGGGTCGCCGCGACCTCCTCGATCTCCATTCCGCCCTCGGCGGAGGCGATCGCGAGGAAGACCCCGGCGGCCCGGTCGAGCACGTACGAGACGTAGTACTCGGCCTCTATATCGACTGGTTGGGCCAGCATCACCTTGCTGACGGTGTGGCCCTTGATGTCCATGCCGAGGATCTGACGGGCGGTCAGTTCGGCGGCCGCCGGGTCGCTCGCGAGCTTCACCCCGCCCGCCTTGCCCCGGCCCCCTGTCTTCACCTGTGCCTTGACGACCACTCGGCCGCCGAGCCGCTCGGCGGCGAACCGTGCCTCCCTGGCGAGCTCCACCACCTCGGCCTCGGGTACCGGTATGCCGTAGTCCGCGAAGAGTTCTCTTGCCTGGTGCTCATACAGATCCATGCCGGCTCCCTTTTGACGAAAGTGCCGCACGCCCCCTGGACACCATCCACTGGATGCGGGATAACAAGCTTCATACAGTATTCGTCGACTGTATGCAATGTACTGAGAGGGCGACAGCCCTCCCCTACGAAGGGACAGGACCGTCCTCATGCCCGATGACAGCCAGGGAGTCGTTTCCGGTGGTCAGCAGGTCGCCGGAGCGCTCAAAGCGGAAGGCGTGGACGTCGTCTACGCGGTCCGTGGCGCCCATGTCACGGGCATGTACGAGAGCTGCGCCGAGGCGGGCATCGACATCGTCGAGGTACGGCACGAGCGGGTCGCCGTTCACGCGGCGGACGGTCATGCCAGGGTCACCGGGAAGCCCGGCTGCGCGGTCGTGACCGCCGGACCCGGTACCACCGACGCCATCACGGGCGTGGCCACCGCGCTGCGCGCCGAGTCCCCCATGCTGCTGATCGGCGGCCAGGGGGAGCAAGGCCCGTACGGTACGGCCTCGTTCCGCGACCTGCCGCAGCTCGACATGATGACCCCGGTCACCAAGTACGCCGCCGCCGTGCCCGGTCCGGCGGGAGCGGCCCGCATGGTGTCGACGGCGTTCCGCGCGTGCCGGCAGGGCGCTCCCGGTCCGTCCTTCCTGGAGATCCCCCGTGACGTACTGGACGCCAAGGTGCCGATGGAGGAGGCCCGGATCGCCGAGGCCGGTCACCACAGGACCGAGGCCTGCCCGGCCGGTGACCCCGAGGCCGTCGAGAAGCTCGCCGATCTGCTCGTACGGGCCGACCGTCCGGCGGTCCTGCTCGGCAGCCAGGTGGGGACGGCCGGCGGGGCCGACGCGGCCGTGGAGCTCGTACGGGCGCTGAACGTACCCGCCTTCATGAACGGGACGGCGCGCGGCACCCTGGCACCCGACGACCCGCACCACTTCCAGCTCTCCCGGCGCTACGCCTTCTCCAACGCCGACCTCGTCATCGTGGTCGGCACCCCCTTCGACTTCCGCGTGGGGTACGGGAAGCGGATCTCTCCGGCGGCGACCGTCGCCCGGATCGACCTCGACCACCGCGCGGTGGACGGGGACCCCGGTATCGCCCTCGGCATCGTGGGCGACGCGGGGCTCGTACTCTCCTCGGTCACCCAGGCCGCCTGCGGACGCCTCGACAACGGCTCCGTACGGCGTAGGGCGTGGCTGGACGAGCTGCGCGCCGCGGAGCGTACGGCGCTGGACATGCGGCTGCCGCAGCTCACCTCGGACACCGCGCCGGTCCACCCGTACCGGCTGGTGAGCGAGATCGACGAGTTCCTCACCGAGGACTCCCTCTTCATCGGCGACGGCGGCGACATCGTCACCCTCGCCGGCCAGACCGTACGGCCCAAGTCCCGCGGCCACTGGCTGGACGCGGGCCCCCTCGGCACCCCCGGTACCGGTGTCCCGTTCGCCCTCGCCGCCAAGCGGGCGCGGCCGGGCGCGGAGATCGTGGCGCTCTTCGGAGAAGGCGCCTTCGCGCCGACCGGCTGGGACTTCGAGACGCTCGTCCGCAACAACCTCCCGTTCATCGGGGTCGTCGGCAACAACTCGCCGGCGCATCCGATCCGTTACGGCCGGGCCGCCACCTACGGCCGGGAGCGGGAGCGGACCGCCGACACCCTCGGCGATGTCCCCTATGACAAGTTCGCCCAGTTGCTGGGCGGTTACGGCGAGGAGGTCCGTGAACCGGCAGATATCGCGCCCGCGCTCCGCAGGGCGCGGGAGTCCGGGCGGCCCTCGCTGATCAACGTCTGGGTCGACCCGGACGCGTACGCCCCCGGAACCATGAACCAGACCCTGTACAAGTAGAGGAGCCCCCTGATGACGCAGGCTCTTGAGACCCCTTCGGGAACGAAGGCGCTCGCCGGTATACGTGTACTGGACATGACGCACGTCCAGTCCGGCCCCTCGGCGACGCAGTTGCTCGGCTGGCTCGGCGCGGATGTGGTGAAGCTGGAGGCTCCGACCGGCGACATCACCCGTAAGCAGCTCCGCGACATCCCCGATGTCGACTCGCTGTACTTCACGATGCTCAACTGCAACAAGCGGTCCATCACCCTCAACACCAAGACCGAGCGCGGCAAGGAGATCCTCACGGAACTCATCGGCCGCTCGGACATCATGGTCGAGAACTTCGGCCCGGGGGCCGTCGACCGCATGGGTTTCACCTGGGAGCGCATCCGGGAGATCAACCCGCGGATCATCTACGCCTCCATCAAGGGCTTCGGCGAGGGTCCGTACACCAATTTCAAGGCGTACGAGGTCGTCGCGCAGGCCATGGGCGGTTCGATGGCCACCACCGGCTTCGAGGACGGTCCCCCGCTCGCGACCGGCGCGCAGATCGGCGACTCCGGCACCGGCATCCACGCCGTCGCCGCCATTCTCGCCGCGCTCTTCCAGCGTGAGCACACCGGCCGCGGCCAGCGGGTCAATGTGGCGATGCAGCACGCCGTGCTCAACCTCTGCCGGGTGAAGCTGCGCGACCAGCAGCGGCTCGCCAGCGGCCCGCTCGCCGAGTACCCGAACGAGGACTTCGGCGACCAGGTGCCGCGCAGCGGCAACGCCAGCGGCGGCGGACAGCCCGGCTGGGCCGTCAGATGCGCGCCGGGTGGCCCCAACGACTACGTGTACGTCATCATCCAGCCGGTCGGCTGGCGGCCCGTCACCGAGCTGATGGGCCGGCCTGAGCTGGCGGACGACCCCGAGTGGGCGACCCCGGAGGCCCGGCTGCCCAAGCTGGGCAAGATGTTCCAGCTCATCGAGGAGTGGACCAGCACACTGCCCAAGTGGGAGGTGCTGGAGAAGCTCAACGCCCACAACATCCCGTGCGGCCCGATCCTCTCCACCAAGGAGATCATCGAGGACGCCTCGCTGGCGGACAACGAGATGGTCATCGAGGTCCCGCACCCCGAGCGCGGTTCGTTCACCACCGTCGGCAGCCCGCTGAAGCTGTCCGACTCCCCCGTGGACGTGGTCACCTCGCCTCTCCTGGGCGAGCACAACGAGGAGATCTACGCCGGCGAACTCGGTCTGGACGACGAGGAATTGCGCGTGCTCAAGGCGAACGGAGTCATCTAGCAGTGGACACCACGGAACCGCGTCAGAGGGCCGTACGCGCCGTCCTGGACGCCGCGCTCGCCGACGGACGTAGGGCTCTGACCGCTCCGGAGGGCAAGGCCGTCACGGACGCCTACGGCATTCCCACCCCGGCGGAGGGACTCGCCGAGGATGTCGAGGAGGCGGTGGCGCTCGCCGACCGGATCGGTTTCCCGGTCGCGCTCAAGATCGTCTCGCCCGATGTCCTGCACAAGACGGACGCGGGCGGGGTGCGGATCGGGCTGGCGTCGGCGGCCGAGGTGCGCGGTGCGTTCACCGCGATCATCACCAATGTGAAGGCATATGCCCCCGCGGCGCGGATCCTTGGTGTCCAGGTGCAGCAGATGGTGCCGGCCGGTACGGAAGTGCTGATCGGTACGGTCACCGACCCGACCTTCGGCAAGATCGTGGCCTTTGGCCTCGGCGGGGTCCTGGTGGAGGTCCTCCAGGACGTCACCTTCCGGCTCGCCCCGGCGACCAGGGACGACGCGCTGTCGATGCTGGACGGTATCCGTGCCGCCGAGGTCCTGCGCGGGGTCCGCGGCGGCGCGGCGGTGGACCGGGAGGCGCTGGCCGGGCTGGTGGTCAAGGCGTCCCGGCTCGCCGCCGACTTCCCGGAGATCGCCGAGGTCGACCTCAATCCGGTGTTCGCGTCCGCGAATGGGGTGATGGCCGCCGATGTACGGATCCTGCTGAGCTCCGAGGCTCCGGCACCGCGGCGGACGTACACCCGCGAGGAGATCCTCGTCTCGATGCGGCGGCTGATGCAGCCCCGTTCGGTGGCGGTGATCGGCGCCTCGGCCGAAGAGGGCAAGATCGGCAACTCGGTCATGCGCAACCTGGTCGATGGAGGTTTTCCGGGCGAAATACATCTGGTTAACACCAAAGCCGATGACATTCTCGGCCGTAAGGCGTACAAGAGCGTGATGGACGTGCCTGGTGAGCCTGATGTGGCGATCTTCGCGATACCCGCGGAGTTCGTCCCCGCGGCGCTGGAGGAAGTGGGCCGCAAGGGCATACCGAACGCCGTGCTGATCCCGTCCGGCTTCGCCGAGACCGGCGAGCACGAGCTCCAGGACCGGATCGTCGCGATCGGCGAGGAGTACGGCGTACGGCTGCTGGGTCCGAACATCTACGGCTACTACTCGACCTGGCAGGACCTCTGCGCCACCTTCTGCACCCCGTACGACGTCAAGGGCGGGGTGGCGCTGACCTCGCAGTCCGGCGGCATCGGGATGGCGATCCTGGGTTTCGCGAGAAGCACCAGGACGGGTGTCTCGGCGATCGTCGGCCTCGGCAACAAGTCGGATCTGGACGAGGACGATCTGCTGACCTGGTTCGGCGCGGATCCCCGTACCGAGTGCATCGCGATGCACCTGGAGGACCTCAAGGACGGCCGCGCCTTCGTCGAGGCGGCGCGGGCGACCGTACCGAAGAAGCCGGTGGTGGTCCTGAAGGCCGGGCGTACGGCGGCCGGGGCGAAGGCGGCGGGCTCGCACACGGGCGCGCTCGCCGGGGACGACGCGGTGTACGACGACATCCTGCGGCAGGCCGGGGTCATCCGGGCGCCGGGGCTCAACGAGATGCTGGAGTACGCGCGGGCGCTGCCCGTGCTGCCCACACCCCGGGGCGAGAACGTGGTGATCATCACGGGGGCGGGGGGCTCGGGTGTGCTGCTCTCGGACGCCATCGTGGACAACGGTCTGTCGCTGATGGAGATCCCGCCGGACCTGGACAAGGCGTTCCGCGCCTTCATCCCGCCCTTCGGGGCGGCGGGCAACCCGGTGGACATCACCGGCGGCGAGCCTCCGGCCACCTACGAGGCGACGATCCGGCTCGGTCTGGAGGATCCCCGGATCGACGCGCTGGTGCTGGGCTACTGGCACACGATCGTCACACCGCCGATGGCCTTCGCCGAACTGACCGCGCGTGTGGTCGCGGAGTTCGCGGACCGGGGCATCAGAAAGCCGGTGGTGGCGTCGCTCGCGGGCGATGTGGAGGTCGAGGAAGCGTGCCAGTACCTCTTCGAACGCGGCGTGGTGGCCTACCCGTACACCACCGAGAAACCGGTCGCCGTACTTGGAGCCAAGTACCGGTGGGCCAAGGCTGCGGGGCTGCTGTGAAGCGCCCCCGGCACACACAGACTGCCGGCGGTCCGGGGCCCGTGCCCCGGGTGCGGCCGGTGAGACAGGGCTGCGGAGTGTGTATGACGCACCGTCAGCTACGCTGCCCTGATGCATCGTCAGAACGTCGCACCGGTCAGGTGGTTTGGAGGTTACCCATGACCTAGCCCGCCCGGGCGAGCACGAAAGGTTTTGGACAGGGGGCGCTGGCCAGCTCTTTCGATGCAAGGGGTGCTACACCACATGACAACTACCGAGATCTCCAGTTCCGTCCCTTACAAGGAGGTGACGGACGCAAACGGCCGTGTGTACCGGATCGGTGAGACCGACCGGCACATCATGGGCCGCCCGCGTTGGACGATGGTGCTCTTCCCGTGGATGGGAATGATGGGCATCAGCTCGTCCGAGTACGCGTTCACCTCGGCGGAGGACACTCTGCACGAGGCCCATCTCTGGAGCAGCGGGCACATCTTCTGGCTGATGGGTGTCTGGATCTTCTTCCAGGCGGCCGTGGCCTTCCCCGCCGGGCAGCTCCGTGAGAGCGGCAAGCTGCCCGCCCGGTACGCCATGATGCTCGGCGCACTGGGTACGTTCCTGGGCTACCTTTCCCTGGCCTACGCGCCGCACGTGATCGTGGCGTACATAGGCTTCGGAATGTTCAGCGGTATCGGCGCCGGTCTCGTCTATGCCACCTGTGTGAACATGGTCGGCAAGTGGTATCCGGAGCGCAAGGGAGGCAAGACCGGCCTCGTCAACGGCGGTTTCGCCTACGGCTCCGTGCCCTTCGTCTTCCTCTTCACCTCGTACATGGACCTGAGCAACTACCAGACCGTTCTGGTGGCTGTCGGTGTCATCTGCTGTCTCGTGGTCGCGGTCGCCGGCTGGTTCTTCAAGGACCCGCCGAAGTACTGGTGGCCGACGGGCGCGGACCCGCTGAAGACGTCGGAGGACCCGCGGATCCGGCGTGCGCTGGAGAAGAACCCGCCGGCGCTGAAGCAGTACACACCGAAGGAAGCGGCACGGACGCCCGTGCTGTGGATGATGTGGTTCTGCCTGCTGTGCACGGCCGGCATCAACATCTTCGGTATCGCCTTCCAGGTGCCCTTCGGCAAGGACATGGGCTTCGCCGGTGGGATCGTGGCCACCGCGATGTCGCTGAAGGCGATCGTGAACGGCACGGGGCGTGGCGTCATCGGCTGGATCTCCGACCGGTACGGACGCCGCAACACACTGATCATCGTCTGCCTGGTCCTGGGCAGCGCGCAGTTCGGTGTGCTGGTCTCCGGCTCCATGGGAAGCATGCCGTTCTTCCTGTTCTGCTCGATGGTCTCCGGCTTCGGCGGCGGCGCGATCTTCCCGCTGTTCGCGGCGATGACGGCGGACTACTTCGGTGAGAACAACAACGCTTCCAACTACGGCATGGTCTACAGCTCCAAGCTGATATCCGGCCTGGTCGGCTCCGGTATGGGAGCCGTGGTGGTGGCCGCCTGGGACTACGAGGGCGCGTTCATCATCGCCGGAAGCATCGGACTCGCCTCAGCCGTACTGGCCTTGTTCCTCAAGGCGCCAGGCAGGGGCAGCAAGATCGAACCAAACCCGAACCCGATAGGCCGGGAGATAGCCTGACATGACAGCGGAACCTCTCTCCGGTACGTCCGCGCCGACCACGGCCGGCGCGGACTACCGTGAAATCACCGACGCACGCGGCCGTATCTACCGGATCGGTGAATCCGACCGGCAGATCCTCGGCCTCCCCCGCTGGACGATGGTGGCGCTGCCCTGGCTCGCCATGCTCGCCATCAGCGTCTTCGAGTACGCCTTCGGGGCTGCGGAGGAGACCCTGTCCAAGGCGCATCACTGGAGCTCGACGAACACCTTCTGGGTGCTCAGCGTCTGGATCTTCTTCCAGGCCGCTGTCTCCTTCCCGGCCGGAAGGCTGCGGGAGAAGGGCATCCTGACCAGCAGGGCCGCCATGCTCATCGGCTCGTTCTTCTCGCTGGTGGGGTTCGTCAGCCTCAGTCACGCGCCGAACATCTGGCTCGCACTGGTGGGCTTCGGCCTGCTGGGCGGGCTGGGTTCCGGACTCATCTACTCGACCTGCGTCAACATGGTCGGCAAGTGGTATCCGGAGCGCAGGGGCGGCAAAACCGGGCTGGTGAACGGGGCATTCGCCTATGGCGCCGTGCCGTTCATCTTCCTCTTCACCTACGGTTTCGACACCTCGAACTACCACACGGTGCTTGACCTGGTGGGGGTTTATGTCCTGGTGCTGACGCTGGTCTCGGGCCTGTTCTTCAAGGATCCGCCGAAGAACTGGTGGCCGGAGGAGGTAGATCCGCTCAACATCGCCGGGGATTCGAAGTCCGGGAGGGCTCTGGCCAAGAACCCTCCCGCCGTACGGCAGTTCACTCCGCAGGAGGCGCTGAGGACAGGTGTGGTGCCACTGATGTGGCTCTGCATGCTGTGCTGTGCCGGAGTGTCGATCTTCGGGATCTCGTTCCAGGTGCCGTTCGCGAAGGAGATGGGCTTCGGCCCGCTCATCGCGGCGTCGTCCATGGGCGTGATGTCGGTGATCAACGGAACCGGACGCGGTGTGGTGGGCTGGCTGTCGGACAAGCTGGGGCGGCGGACCACGCTGACCTACGTCTGTCTGACCCTGGCCGTGGCACAGTTCGGTGTGCTGTGGGCGGGCGAGATCAGGAACCAGACGCTGTTCCTGGTCTTCGCCTTCTTCTCCGGCTTCGGCGGCGGCGCTTTCTTTCCGCTGTTCGCGGCGCTGGTCCCCGACTACTTCGGGGAGAACAACAACGCCTCGAACTACGGCATGGTCTACAGCGCCAAGCTGATCAGCGGCCTGTTCGGCGGTGGCCTCGGCGCCGTCGTGGTGGCCTCCTGGGGCTTCGTCGGCGCGTATGTGGCGTCCGGTGTGGTCTCGCTGATCGCCGCGGGACTCTCACTGGTACTGCGGCAGCCCGGCGGTCCGGACCGCGGGCGAAGGACCGTCGTCCTGCCGTGGGCCCGTGCGCGCGCGTCGGGTGAGGCGCCCGCCTGACCCCGGCGGGGGCGGGCGTCTTCACACAGACGGCCCCCCGCGCGGCTTCCTTCGAAGCCGCGCGGGGGGCCGTTCCCTTTGCCCTCGGGCGAGTCGGGGCGGGATCAGGGGAAACCGGGGGACTACCGCCGCTCGCGCAGGGAGTGCAGATGCGCGGAGGACTTGCGGGCGAAGGCCAGAGAGTCCACCGGCTGGTCGTGCTCGGCCTGCCAGTGGTGGTTGCGCCGTCCGCCGTGGGTCTTGTTCACGGCGGAGATGAAGCGCTGGTAGTCGATGTCGCCGTCGCCGACGTCCACCATCCGGTAGCCGTCGCGGGCGGTGATGTCCTCGATGCCGTCCTTCACATGGAAGAGCGGGTAGCGGTGCGGCTGCTTGAGGACGTAACGCAGCGGGTCGAAGGGCGCGGGCCTGCCCTCCACCGTCTTGCTGAAGCGGAACTGGCCGGCGTACGCCCAGTAGATGTCCATCTCCAGATAGACCAGGTCGGGGTCGGTCTCGGCCAGCAGGACGTCGTAGAGCCGTACGTTCGGCTGGTCCGTGGCGAAGGAGAACTCCTCGGCGTGGTTGTGCTGGTAGAACTTCAGCCCGCGCCGCCTGGCCGCCGCGCCATAGGTGTTGAAGTCCTCGGCGGCCCGCTTCCAGGCGTCCACGGTGGAGCCGTAGCGGAACGGTCCCGAGGCGGTGCCCACATGGTCCAGGCCCAGGGTCTCGGCGTCGTCCAGGACCTGTTCGAGGTTCTGGGCGAAGCTGTAGGCGTTGGGGTCGTTGTTGTCGTAGTAGTTGACGTGGCTGCCGATGGGCTTGAGGCCGTGGTCCCTGGCCAGCCGCTTGAGCTGGGGCAGGGTGATCTCGCCCGCGGAGCCCTGGGTGTATCCGGCGAACTCGATCTCGTCGTACCCGAAGCGTTCGAGTTCGTCGAAGACCTTGGCGAAGCCGAGTGTGGAGACCTTGTCGCGCAGCGAGTAGAGCTGGATACCGAGGCGGCCGGGGGGCAGGACCGGCTGTCCCTTGCCGTGCCCGTGACCGTGACCGTGCTCATGGCCGTGGCCCGTGCCGTGGGCGGCGGCGGGGGTGGCCGCCGCGCCGAGGACCGCGGCGGCGGTGGCGCCGGCCGCGACACCGAGCATGCTCCGTCTGCTGAGCTTCTGGGCGAGCTCGGGGTCGGCTGACTTCTTGCGGCTCATGCGGAACTCCTTCTGTCAGTGGGGTGTCAGTGCAGTCCGGCAAGCTGGAGGAGCAGGGACTTCACATCGGTGGCCGCGACTCGGCCACTGACGGCTTCGGGGGCCGAGCAGAGGATGAGCGGCCCTTCGTCGTCGTTCGCGGGAAGCCGCCCGTGGCTCCCGCGGATCGGCGAGGGATCGAGGGGTACGACGGCGAGCCGGTAGCGCATCCCGAGCTTCTTGCGGGCGATCGCCTTGGCCGCCTTGAGCCGTACGTAGGGATCGAGCGGATCCATGAACAGCTCCACCGGGTCGTAGCCCGGCTTGCGGTGGATCTCGACGAGCTGCGCGAAGTCGGGTGCCCGTGCGTCGTCCAGCCAGTAGTAGTACGTGAACCACGCGTCGGGCTCGGCGATGGCCACCAGCTCGCCCGCACGCGGATGGTCCAGACCGTGCGCCTTCTTGCCCTCGTCGTCCAGAAGCTGCTCGATGCCGGGCAGATCCTGGAGTGCCTCCCGGGTCGCGTCCAGGTCCTCGGAGCGCCGTACGTACACATGGGCGAGCTGGTGGTCCGAGACTGCGAAGGCGCGGGAGGCCATCGGGTCCAGATACTCCATGCCGTCCTGGGTGTGCACCTCCAGCAGCCCGGCCCTGCGCAGCGCCCGGTTGATGTCCACGGCCCGGGAGACCCGGGTGATGCCGTACTCGGAGAGTGCGACGACCGTACGGCCCTCCGCCCTGGCCTCGTCGAGAAGCGGGGCCAGGGCGGTGTCCAGCTCGGCTGCGGCGCGGTGGGAGCGGGGGTCGTCGGGACCGTACCGCTGGAGGTCGTAGTCGAGGTGGGGCAGATAGCAGAGCGCCAGATCGGGGCGGCGGGTGCGGATGATGTGCCGGGTGGCGTCCACGATCCACTGCGAGGAGACGATGTCGGCGCCGGGGCCCCAGAAGTGGAAGAGGGGGAACGTGCCGAACTTCTCGGTGAGTTCGTCGTGCAGCGCCGGCGGGCGGGTGTAGCAGTCGGGCTCTTTGCGTCCGTCGGCGTAGTAGACCGGGCGCGGGGTGACGGTGTAGTCGGTGTCCGCGCCCATCGCGTACCACCAGCAGATATTGGCGACCGTATAGCCGGGGTGGGCGCGGCGGGCGGCGTCCCAGAGCTTGTCGCCGGAGACCAGTCCGTTGTGCTGGCGCCACAGCAGGACATCGCCCAGCTCGCGGAAGTACCAGCCGTTGCCGACGATGCCGTGCTCGGCGGGGAGCGTCCCGGTGAGGAAGGTGGACTGGGCGCTGCATGTGACGGCGGGCAGTACGGTGCTCAGCGGAGCCTTCGATCCGGCGCTCGCCAGCTTGCTCAGCCGGGGCATGTGCGGGAGCAGTTGGGGCGTGAGTCCGACGACGTCCAGTACCAGCAGGGGCGTCGGGCTCGCGGAGGTCTCCGTCTGGTTCTCTGTCATGGCAGCTCCTTGAGGCCGAGGTCGACCAGCAGGTCGCGGGCCAGGGTGAGTTCGGCGGCGATCCCCTCGGCGAGCTGGCCGCGCGAGCGGGGCCGCAGCTCCGCCGGCAGCGCCTGCCAGGTGTATGTCTCGACCTCCAGATGGCGGGTCCGCGGCTCGGCGCCGCCGATCAGCCGGGTGAGGGTGTCCTGGAGTACGGGAAGGGTGGAGGCGAGCGGCGGGGCGGGCTGGGCGTGCAGCGGCACATGGAAGTGCGCGCGCCAGGGCGCGCCGTCGGGCAGCGCCTCGCCGCCGAGCGCCTCGTCCAGATCGTCGGTGCCGCGCAGCCCGGCGGCGGTACGGGTCCGGGTCTGGTGGAGGAACCGGGGCTCGGCGAACGTGCCGAGGGCTTCCCGTACCTCGGGCAGATGCGGTTCCTCGGCGTGCAGGGCCGCCGAGAGCTGCGCCTTGGGGATGGCGATACCGGCGTCGGCCAGCGCGCCCAGCGCGGTGGCCGGGTCCTCGAAGGAGGTGGCGAGATGGCAGGTGTCGATACAGATCCCGATCCTGGCGCTGCCGAGCTCGGTGAGCGGGCCGATCGCGTCGGCGGTGGTCTCCACGGTGCAGCCGGGCTCGGGCTCCAGGGCGATCCTGATGGACTTGCCGGTCAGCTCCTCCAGCGCGTCCAGCCGCCCGGCGAGCGTGGTCAGCGCCGTACGGGCGGTGCGGGCCGCGGTGGCGTCGAACTCGGTGCGCCAGGCGAGCGGGAGGGTGGAGACGGAGCCCTCGGTGACATCGTCGGGCAGCAGCGCGGCCAGCAGCCGGGCGAGGTCGCTGGTGTGGGCGAGGCGCTCAGGGTCGGCCCAGTCCGGTTTGTAGACGTGGTACTTGACCTCTTCGGCGCCGAACCCCTCGTAGGGGAAGCCGTTCAGCGTGACGACTTCGAGGCCGCGCCGGTCCAGTTCGGCGCGGAGTCCGCGCAGCGCGGCCGGGTCATTGATCAGGGCCTGCGCGGCACCTCTGGCCAGCCAGAGCCCGATGCCGAGGCGGTCGCGGCCGAGGCGTCTGCGCACCGGCTCGCAGTGGTCGCGGAGCTGGGCGAGTACGCCTTCGAGGTTCTCGGCGGGGTGCACATTGGTGCAGTACGAGAGGTGGACGGTGGATCCGTCGGGGTGGCGGAAGCGCATGGGCTCACTCCCCGCCGCGGAGG
Organism: Streptomyces odonnellii; assembly: GCF_000981895.1. Classification (GTDB taxonomy): domain Bacteria; phylum Actinomycetota; class Actinomycetes; order Streptomycetales; family Streptomycetaceae; genus Streptomyces; species Streptomyces odonnellii. The sequence goes on from NZ_LATD01000268.1 coordinate 15,947, forward strand.
ATGGAGTTGCCCTCGTGGAGGGCCTCCGGGGCGGCGACTTCGAGCTGGAGCCGTCCGCTGAGCCCGTAGAAGGCGACGGGGTTGCGCCACAGGACCCGGTCGACGTCGTCCTCGCCGAAGCCGGCGGCGAGCATGGCGTCCGCGACCTTGCGGGTCTTGAGCGGATCGCTCTTGCCCCAGTCCGCCGCGGAGTTGACGAGCACCTTCTCGGTGCCGTGGGCCTTGAGGACGGCGACCATGCGGTCCTCGTCCATCTTGGTGTCGGGGTAGATGGAGAAGCCGAGCCAACTGCCGCTCTCCGCCGCGTCCTTGACGGTCGTCTCGTTGAGGTGGTCGAGCAGGACCCGCTCCGGGTCGAGCGCGGACTCCCGTACGACGTCGATGGTGCGGCGCAGACCGGCGAGCTTGTCGCGGTGGGGGGTGTGGACCAGCGCGGGCAGGCCGTGGTCGGCGGCGAGCTGGAGCTGCGCGGCGAGCGCGGTGTCCTCGGCCGGGGTCATCGAGTCGTAGCCGATCTCGCCGACGGCGACGACACCGTCCTTGACGAGATAGCGCGGCAGCGCGTCCAGGACGGGCGTGCAGCGCGGGTCGTTGGCCTCTTTGGGGTTGAGCGCGAGGGTGCAGTGGTGGGCGATGCCGTACTGCGCGGCGCGGAACGGTTCCCAGCCGAGGAGCGCGTCGAAGTAGTCGAAGAAGCTCTCGGGTGAGGTACGGGGCTGACCGAGCCAGAAGGACGGCTCGACCAGGGCGCGGACTCCGGAGGCGTACATCGCCTGGTAGTCGTCCGTGGTGCGGGAGGTCATATGGATGTGGGGGTCGAAGATGCGCATCAGGACTCCTCGCCGGTCAGGTGGAGCGCGTGGTACAGGTCGGCGGGTACGGGACGGCCGGCGGCGGTGCGCTCAGCCGCGAAGTCGGCGAGCATCCGGGCCAGTTCGGCGTCTCCGTGGGCACGTCTGTCCAGGCCGTCGACGGCGGCGACCGGCACACCGGTGAAGAGGCACTTGAGGATGGCGTGCCGCCAGGAGTGGGGATCGAGATGGGCGGCGGCGTACGGACCGACGGCCGCGGCGACCAGCCGGGTGTCATTGGTCCGCAGGGCGTCCTCGACCAGCGGCAGCGCACCGGGTCCGGTGACGCGCAGGGGCAGGGCGAGCAGGACGGCGCGGCGCTCGGCGGCGGTGCCCTGGTGGTAGAGCCGGGTCAGGGTGGTGAGCCCGGCGCGGGCCTCCTGGAGGAGCAGGGTGCGTACGGGGTCGGCGTGCTCCTGGCCGCAGTGGCGGCCGGCGGCGGCGAAGCGCAGCTCCCAGGGGGCGACGGCAACGTTGTCGCCCTCGTTCTCGTCCAGAGCCGCGGCGGCCTCGGCCAGGGCCGCGTCGAGCCACGCGCCGGCGGCGGCGTCCAGCCGGGGAGCCAGGTCCTCGCGGGTCGGGGCGGGCGGGTTCGAGATCATGCTGCTCCCTTCGTACGGAGGAGGAAGTCCAGGGAGGTACGGGCGAGTTCGGGGCCTGCGTGGGAGTGGCGGGGCAGTTCGACGACGGTGAGGCCCTCGTAGCCGGTGGCGGCCAGCGCGGCGAGCACCGGCGGGAAGTCGATCTCGCCCTCGCCGAACGGGAGATGCTCGTGCACTCCGCGCCGCATGTCCTCGATCTGTACGTGCCGCAGCCAGGGCGCGGCCTCGCGGACACAGTCTGCGGGCGGGGCGGGCTCCAGGCACTGGCAGTGGCCTATGTCGAGGGTCAGGCCGAGCGGTTCGGGGTCGCCGAGACGGTGTCTGAGCTGGTGGAAACCGGCGAGGTCCGACACGAGATGGCCGGGCTCCGGCTCGACGGCGAGCGGTACGTCGGCGTTCTCGGCGGCGGCGATCACCGGGGTGAGCGCCTCTTCGAGCCGCTTCCACGCGGTGTCGGTGTCGGTGCCCGCCGGGGTGACCCCGCTGAAGCAGTGCACGGCGTGCGCGCCGAGGTCGGCGGCGACCTGAACGGCCGTCACCAGCAGTCCGGTACGGGCGGCGCGGTCCTCGGGGTCGGGGTCGAGCAGGGTGGGGCCGTGCTTGCGGCGCGGGTCGAGCACATACCGGCCGCCGGTCTCGACGGTGACCCCGAGCCCCATCTCCCCCAGCCGCCGGGCGACGCGGTCGACACGGGCGGGCAGATCGGGGGCCATGGGGTCGAGATGCATATGGTCGAGGGTGAGCCCGACACCGTCGTATCCGAGATCGGCCAGGAGCCCGAGCGCGTCGTCGAGCCGGAGATCGGTGAGCCCGTTGGTGCCGTATCCGAAGCGCAGACTCATGTGGGGCTCACTTTCCGTGCGAAGGTCCGTGCCAGTGGTACGAGTCCCAGTACGCCGAGCGCGGTCCCGGCGGCTCCGCCCCGCGCGGCGAGCGCCGCCTGGAGCGGGATCATGGCCCGGATCCCGCCGCCCACGGCGCGCTGGGTGAGCGGTGGGGAGGGGTTGAGCGCGGCGTGCGCCAGGGGCTTTCCGGCGGTCCCCGCGTATACGGCGGCGAGGCCCCCGGACAGCAGCGCGGCGGCGGAGCGCTCGGCGCGCATGCGCCGGCCGGTGAGGACGCCCAGGCCCGCGGTCGCCCCGAGCGCGGCGAGCGGCGCTGCGGTCGAACCGCCCTGTGCCTCCTGCCGCGAGACCACGGTGACGGCGACCGTATGCGCCCCGAGCACTCCGGCTGCGCCCAGGGCCTTGCGCGCTCCGGCGGCCGCGGGGAGCGCGCCCCGGGAACTGGTGGCCGTCGCGCCGAGGAGCAGGTCCAGGGAGCGGGCCGCGCCCATCGCCACGGGGCCCGCCGGGGTGTGCTTGAGGCGGAGGTCGTACGACCAGACCGCGGCGGCCAGCGCCGTACCGACCGCCAGGGACGGCCGGCCCGCCCGGGACGCCAGGGCCAGACCCGCGGCGGTCAGCCCGGCCGCGGCCGTCAGCGCCGCCCCGGGGGTGATACGGCCCGAGGGGATCGGGCGGTGCGGGCGGTCCACGGCGTCCTCGTCGCGGTCCGCCCAGTCGTTGAGCGCCATGCCCGCCTCGTACAGGCAGAGCGAGGCGCCCACCGCGTACGCCGTGCCCCGGTTGGCGCGTACGCCGGCCGCCGCCGCGCCGGCCAGGGCGTCGCCCGGGACCGTGAACAGCGCCGACACCCGCAGCAGTTCGGCCCAGGCCCGCAGGCCGGAGCGCAGGCTCACCGGGCCTCCCGCAGCCGGTCCGCCCCGCGCAGCCGGTCAGCGAAGCCGAGCAGCGCCTCGAACTGTTCCGCGAGCGCGGAGGAGCCGCCGTCCGGGTCCTTGAAGTAGAAGCCCAGCTCGGGCAGCGGGCCGCTCAGCCCCGCCTCGTGGGCGCGCGACACCAGCCGTGCCAGGTCGAGCACCAGCGGCGCGGCCAGCGCCGAGTCGCAGCCCTGCCAGATCGTCTGGAGGATCATCCGCGAGCCGAGGAAGCCGTCGAAGGCGATGTGGTCCCAGGCCGTCTTCCAGTCACCCAGCGCCGGGACGTCGTCGATATGGACCTCGCCCTCCGGCGCCGTGCCCAGGGTGTCCGCCAGGACACGCTCCTTGCCCGCGTTCTTGGCCGCCGCCGCGCCCGGGTCGGCCAGCGCCGCTCCGTCCCCGCCGCCCAGCAGGTTCGTGCCCGACCAGGCCCGTACGGTCAGGGCACGCTGCACGAACATCGGGGCGAGCACGGAACGGAGCAGCGTCTGGCCTGTCTTGCCGTCGCGGCCGGCGTGGGGAAGTCCGCCGGCCTCGGCGGCCGCTGTGAGGGCCGGGGTGCGCAGCCCGGTGGAGGGCGTGAAGTTGACGTACGAGCAGCCGGCCCGTACCGCGGCCGCCGCGTACAGCGAGCTGGCGGGCAGCCGCGGGTCGTCGGGCGCGGGGGTGGGCTCGGTGGAGGAGACATTGACGACGACGGTCCGCGCGACTCCGGTGCGCCGCGCGAAGTCGCTCAGGTCGGCGGCGAAGGCGGCGATGAGTTCCTCGTCGCTCCTGGTGTCCCCCGGCTGGGGGCCGCCGGTCCTGATCTCCTGGTCGGCGGCGGTGAGTTCGGCGTGGATCGCGGCGGGCAGGCCATGCGGGAGCACGCCCGCCGCGGTCAGTTCCTCGGCGCGCTTGGGCAGCGGACAGCTCACCGTGTCATGTCCGCCGAAGACGAGGGAGGAGAGGGCGGGCAGGCCCGTCCCGCTGAAGGGCGGGGTCTCGGTGACCAGGCCCGTCGCGGGGTGGAGTCCCGCCGTGACCGCCGCGCATCCCGCGACAGCCGTCGTGGCGACGGAGCCGCGGGCTCCGACGAACCAGACTCCGGTGCGTACTGCAGTCGATTCCGTACCGCTCGTCGTCACGGGCTGCCTCCCTGCCGGTGGTGTGGTGTGGTTGGTGGCGGCGGGCGGGGGTACGGCGCCTCCCCGCCCGCCGCCGGCTGACGGGCCGCCCGTCCCAGGTGTCCCTAGGAGGCCGGCAGTTCCTTGAGCTGGATGTTGCGGAAGGACGTCTGGTCGTCGGCGCCGTGGTTCTGCAGCCCGATGTAGCCGTCCTTCAGGCTGCGCGCCGGGTCCGTGTTGGTGAAGTCGTTGATCTTCACGCCGTTGAGGAAGATCTGCAGACGCTCGCCCTGGACCTTGATCTCATAGTTGTTCCACTGCCCCGGCGGGCGCAGAACCTGGTCCCTGACCTTGACGTTGGCCGACTTGAAGCCGTAGACGGAGCCGGTGGTGCGGTCCGGGGTGTCGGTGGCGTCGATCTGCACCTCGTACCCCTTGTCCACCGCCGACCACGGGTCGTCGGAGGCCGGGAAGCCCACGAACACACCGGAGTTGTCGTCACCGGCGAGCTTCCAGTCCAGCTTCAGGGAGTAGGACTTGAACTCCTTGGCCTGGTACCAGAGCAGGCCCATGCCGCCCTCGGAGCGCAGTTCACCGTCCACGACGTTGAACTTGCCCGGTCCGGCCTGCTTCCAGCCCTCCGTCGTCTTGCCGTTGAAGAGGTCCCGGTAGCCGGTCCTGGGCTTGCAGTCCGCCTTCACCTGGCCGGCCGCGTAGCGCAGTCCGCCGAGCAGGTGCTGACGGAAGGCGGGGTCCGCGTACGACTCCTTGGTGTGGCCGCCGCCGGTGTAGAAGGCCCGGCCGCCCTCGTAGGTCTGGCACCAGGCGATCGGGTGGTCGCCCTTCATGGTGCCGCCCTGGTAGGTGGTCTCGTCCAGGGTGGCGAGGACCCGTGCCTGCTCACGCGGGTTGGTGCGGTAGTTGTACCACTCGTCGGTGCGCTGCCACTCGTCGTCCAGATGGGCGGTCGACGGGTGGTCGTGGTCCTCGACCCGGACGGTCGCGGGCTGGATCTGCGGGTGGCCCTGGAAGTACGCGCCCACCAGACCGCCGTAGAAGGCCCAGTCGTACTCGGTGTCCGCCGCGGCGTGCACACCCATGTAGCCGCCGCCGGTGGCGACATAGTTCTCGAACGCCTTCTGCTGGTCGGCGTTGAGGACATCACCGGTGGTGGAGAGGAAGACCACCGCGTCGTACCGGGCGAGGTTGTTCGTGGTGAACTGGGCGCCCGTCTCGGTGGCGTCGACCTTGATCCCGGTGGTGGCGCCCAGCTCCTTGAGCGCGGCGACACCCTGGGGGATCGAGTCGTGGCGGAACCCGGCGGTCCTGGAGAAGACCAGGACCCGCTTCTCGGTCTTGCCCGGCACCGCCGTGGAGAGCTGGAAGTCGTCCAGGTCGAAGAGCGCTCCCTGGCCGGTGGCGCCCTTGAAGACCAGGAACAGCTCGGTGGTCCTGGTCGGCACGGACCGCAGGGGTACGTCGATGTCCTGGAAGGTCTCCCAGCCTCCGGTGACCGGGACCGGCGCGGAGCCCAGCAGGTTGCCGGTGGCGGAGCCCGTCCGTACCTCAAGGAATCCGCCGGCGCCGCCGGAGGAGATCCGGGCGGTCAGGGTCTTGGACCCGGTCAGGTTGTACGGCGTGAAGGAGATCCAGTCGCCGTCGTCGATGTCTCCGACGGTCTTGCCGCCGTTGGCCGGGGCCTTGTCGTACGTCCTGATGCCGGAGGCGGAGCTGAAGTGCTCGGCCTGCCGGTGGCGCGGCTGGAGCTGCGCCTGGTCGTGGCTGGTGAGCGCCGCCTGGCCGCCGCCTCCGCCGTCGGTGTACTCGGCGTCGATGACTCCGAAGATATTGGCGTTGGGGTCGTGCTCGGTGTCGGCGGGCGCGGTGATCGTGCCCTCGCAGCCGTTGGCCGAGGTGATCGGGTGGCCGTGGCTGTCATGGCCGAGGATGTAGCGGACGATCACCTTCGAGCAGTCGACCGGACCGTCCTCGGGGTCGGTGACCGTGACCTTGAAGGGCAGCGTGTCCCCGAAGTTGAACAGCGTTCCCTCGGCGGGCAGTTCGAGCTTCACCGTGGGCGCGGTGTTGCCCACGACGATCCGTACCGACGCGGTCGCGGTGCGCTCCGTCGGGTCGGTGACGGTGAGCCGTGCGCTGTAGGTGCCGTTCTTCTTGTACGTGTACGTGGGGTTGGCCTCGGTGGAGGTACCGCCGTCACCGAAGTCCCACGCGTAGGTGAGGGCGTCGCCGTCGGGGTCCTCGGTGCCCGCGGAGGAGAAGACCGCCCGCAGCGGGGACTTGCCGGAGGTCTTGTTGACACTGGCCTCGGCGATCGGCGACTTGCCGCCCGTGGAGTTCTCGATGCGGTACAGCGCGGAGTGCTCGTCGCCGCCGAACCAGGACAGGCCGTAGTCGAGGACGTAGAGCGCGCCGTCGGGGCCGAACTCCATGTCCATGACCTGGGTGCCGGTCCACGGGAACGGGTTGATCGAGCCGACCGTGCCGTTCTCGTCCTGCTCGATCCGCTTGATCCACTGGCGGCCGAACTCGCCGGCGAAGAAGTCGCCGTCGTAGGACTCGGGGAACTTCACCGGGGAGTCCAGGTCCGCGTCGTACCGGTAGACCGGGCCGCCGGTCGGCGACTCGGAGCCGGAGCCGAACTCGGGCACGCTGCCGCCGTCGTACGGGATCCACGCGGGCTGCGCCGGCGGGAGGTCCGTCAGTCCGGTGTTGTGGGGCGAGGTGTTCTTCGGTGCCGCGCAGTCGAAGGCGGCGCCGGAGGCCTGCGTCCCGAAGTCGTAGTCGATGTAGGCGTCGTTCTTGCCGGTGCAGTACGGCCAGCCGAAGTTCCCGGCCTCGGTGACCCGGGCGAACTCCACCTGACCGGCCGGGCCGCGGGTCGGCGACGCCGCGCCGGCGTCCGGGCCGTAGTCACCGACGTACACGACACCGGTCTTCTGGTCCACGGAGATGCGGAAGGGGTTGCGGAACCCCATCGCGTAGATCTCGGGCCGCGTCTTCTCGGTGCCCGGGGCGAAGAGGTTGCCCTCCGGGATGGTGTACGAGCCGTCTTCCGCGACCTTGATACGGAGGACCTTGCCACGCAGGTCGTTGGTGTTGCCGGAGCTGCGCTGGGCGTCGAACGCCGGATTGCGGGTGGCCCGTTCGTCGATCGGCGTGTAGCCGTCGGAGGCAAAGGGGTTGGTGTCGTCACCCGTCGACAGATAGAGGTTGCCCTCCGCGTCGAAGGCGATGTCGCCGCCGACATGGCAGCAGGTGCCGCGCGAGGTGGCGACGTCGAGGACCTTCTTCTCGCTCGCCTTGTTGAGGGTGCCGTCCTCGTTGAGCGTGAAGCGCGAGAGGCGGTTGTACCCGTCGAAGGGGGCGAAGTCGGCGGCCGTGCCGTTCTCGGGCGCGTCGCCGGCGGGGGTGTTGAGCTTGGGGGCGTAGAAGAGATAGATCGCCCGGTTCTCGGCGAAGTCGGGGTCGACCCCGACGCCCTGGAGACCTTCCTCGTCATGGTTGTAGACGTCCAGCGTGCCGGCGATGGTGGTGTCGCCGCCGGCGTCGGTGATCCGGAGCGTGCCGTCGCGCGAGGTGTGCAGTACCCGCCGGTCCGGCAGGACGGCGAGCGACATCGGCTCGCCCACCTCGTCGGCGCCCTTCGCGAGGGTCACCTGCTGAAAGCTTTCCGCCGCGGCGTCCGGGTGGTCCGGGTGCGCGGCGGCGGGTACGGCGCTGAGGCTCGAGCCTGCGAGCAGCGCGCCCGTCAGGAGTGCGAGGAGGGTTCTGGCTCTGGGGCGTTTTCTGTGCACGAAAGTCCTCCACAATGGGCTGTTCGTACGTGCTGGTGCCAAGGAGCGCGGTATTCATGAGTCGCGCTCGCCTCCCCGGGGAGGGACCGGGTGCTCGTCCTGCACCGGGTCCCCGGGGGAGGTGGCCACGTCGCCGAAGTGCGCCGTCACATCGGAGACCACCTATGTCCTGTACATCTCAGTGGACCGTAGCTGTGTTCGTCCGGGACCGAAAGACCTTGCGCAGAGGAGAAGTTGTACTTTTTCCTCCCCCAGGACAAAGCGGATTCCGGGCAGGCCGGACCGCCCGGTGGCATGGGGTCACCACCAGGCTCTGCCCGGCCCCGCGGGAGCCGAAGGCGCTACTCCCCGCCGCCGAAGGCCGCGTCGAAGGACGCGGTGGGGGGGTCGAAGTCGAAGCGCTTGAGGTCCCTGAGGGCCTCCGGCGCTCCCGCGAGCCGGTCCATGCCCGCGTCCTCCCACTCGACCGAGATGGGTCCCTCGTACCCGATCGAACGGAGCATCCGGAAGACGTCCTCCCACGGGACGTCGCCGTGGCCCGCCGAGACGAAGTCCCAGCCGCGCCGCGGGTCGCCCCAGGGCAGGTGCGAGCCGAGCCGGCCGTTGCGGCCGTCGAGGCGCTTGCGCGCCTCCTTGCAGTCGACGTGGTAGATCCGGTCCCGGAAGTCGTAAAGGAAGTTGACCGGGTCCAGGTCCTGCCAGACGAAGTGGCTCGGGTCGAAGTTCAGCCCGAACGCGGGCCGGTTGCCGACCGCCTCCAGCGCGCGCTTCGTGGTCCAGTAGTCGTACGCGATCTCGCTGGGGTGCACCTCGTGGGCGAACCGCACGCCCTCGGCGTCGAAGACGTCCAGGATCGGGTTCCACCGCTCCGCGAAGTCCTCGTACCCCCGGTCGATCATGCCGGGCGGTACGGGCGGGAACATCGCGACCAGGTGCCAGATCGAGGAGCCGGTGAAGCCGATGACCGTGTCCACCCCGAAGGCGGCCGCGGCCCTGGCGGTGTCCTTGATCTCGGCGGCGGCGCGCTGCCTGACGCCCTCGGGCTCCCCGTCGCCCCAGATACGGGACGGCAGGATGCCCTGGTGGCGCTCGTCGATGGGGCTGTCGCAGACGGCCTGGCCGACGAGGTGGTTGGAGATCGCCCAGCACTTCAGCCCGTACTTGTCGAGCAACTGGTGGCGGCTGTCCAGATAGCCGGGGTCGGAGAGCGCCTTGTCGACCTCGAAGTGGTCGCCCCAGCAGGCGAGTTCCAGGCCGTCGTAACCGAAGTCACGGGCGTGCCTGCACACCTCCTCCAGGGGCAGATCGGCCCACTGGCCGGTGAACAGCGTGAACGGGCGTGGCATTCGGACCTCCTTCTCTGTATCGCTCTGTGGCTGCGTTGCTCTGTGGTGCTACTACGTCTTCTCTACCTGCTGGGCCGTGTCCATGCCGGTTCACGACGGCGAAGGCACCGGCGTGTACACCGCGTTCTTCGCCGCGCTGTCCTCCACCGCGGCCAGCACCCGCTGCACCTGGAGCCCGTCCGCGAAGGACGGTACGGGGCCGGTCCCGGTGGCGACCGCCTCGACCAGATCGCGGGCCTGGTGGACGAAGGTGTGCTCGTAGCCGAGCGCGTGCCCCGGCGGCCACCAGGCGTCGAGATACGGATGCTCCGGCTCGGTGACCAGGATCCGGCGGAAGCCGGACGAGGGCGCGGGCTCGGTGTGGTCGTGGAACGACAGCTCGTTGAGCCGCTCCAGATCGAAGGCGAGCGAACCGCGCTCGCCGTTGATCTCCAGATGCAGCGCGTTCTTGCGTCCCGCCGCCATGCGGCTGGCCTCGAAGGAGGCCAGCGCGCGCGAGGCCAGCCGGCCGGTGAAGATCGCGGCGTCGTCCACGGTGACCTGGCCGGTCTCGCCGCCGCCGGTCGCGGAGAGCCCCGCCGACGCCCCGCTGACCACCGGCCGTTCCTTGACGAAGGTCTCCGTGAGCGCGGACACCCCGACCAGCAGCTCCCCCGTCAGGAACTGCGCCAGGTCGATGATGTGCGCACCCAGGTCGCCCAGCGCCCCGGAACCCGCGTGCTCGCGTCGGAGCCGCCAGGTCAGCGGGAACTCCGGATCGACCAGCCAGTCCTGGAGATAGGTGACCCGGACATGCCGCAGCGTGCCGAGCCGGCCCTCCTGGATGAGCTGCCTGGCGTACGAGACCGCGGGCACCCGGCGGTAGTTGAAGCCGACCATGGCGAGCTGGCCGCGCTCCCTCGCCGCCTCGGCGGCCCTGACCATGGCCTCGGCCTCGGCCACCGAGTTGGCGAGGGGCTTCTCGCACAGCACGTGCTTGCCCGCCTCCAGCGCGGCGATGGCGATCTCCGCATGGCTGTCCCCGGGGGTGCAGACATCGACCACCTGCACATCGTCGCGCTCGATGAGCCGCCGCCAGTCGGTCTCGGCGGCGGCCCAGCCGTGTCTGTCCGCCGCGGCCCGTACCGCGCTCTCGTCACGCCCGCAGATCGCGGCGAGCACGGGCCGCATCGGCAGGTCGAAGACATGTCCCGCGGTGCGCCACCCCTGCGAGTGGGCGGCGCCCATGAACGCGTATCCGACCATGCCGATACCGAGTGCGGGTGGCGCACCGGCCTCTTTCTCCGACGCTTCGGGGGTCATACGGAGTACTCCTCGTCTGTCGCTGGTGGGGGCGGCCGCTGTCGGACCGGTCAGCTAAAGCCCGTAGGCAGGTACTGGTCGACATTCTCCTTGTCGACAACGGCCGAGTAGCACGTGACCGAGACCGGGATCTCCAGCTCGGCCAGACCGCTGACGCCCTTGGACTGGCCCAGCGCGCGGGCCAGGTCGATGGCGGAGGCGGCCATGGTGGGCGGGTAGAGCACGGTGGCCTTGAGCACGCTGTTGTCGGCCTTGATGGCGTCCATCGCCGACTTGGCGCCGGCGCCGCCGACCATCAGGAAGCCGTCGCGGCCCGCCTGCTGGATGGCGCGCAGCGCGCCGACACCCTGGTCGTCGTCGTGGTTCCACAGGGCGTCGAAGCTGGCCTGGGCCTGGAGGAGCTGGGCCATCTTGGCCTGGCCCGACTCGACGGTGAAGTCGGCCGCCTGGCGGGCGACCTTCTTGATGTTCGGGAAGTTCTTCAGGGCGTCGTCGAAGCCCTTGGTGCGCTGCTGGGTCAGCTCCAGGTTGTCGAGACCGGCCAGCTCGATGACGGTGGCGTTCGGCTTGTCCTTGAGCTTCTCGCCGATGTAGTTGCCGGCGCTGACGCCCATGCCGTAGTTGTCGCCACCGACCCAGCAGCGGTACGCCTGCGGGTCGGCGAAGATCCGGTCCAGGTTGATGACCGGGATACCGGCGCGCATGGCCTTGAGGCCGACCTGGGTGAGCGCCTTGCCGTCGGCCGGCAGGATCACCAGGACGTCGACCTTCTTGTTGATCAGCGTCTCGACCTGGCCGATCTGGGCGGCGGTGTCGTTGGAGCCCTCGGTGATGTCCAGCGTCACCTCCGAGTACTTCGCCGCACGCGACTTGGCGTTCTCGTTGATCGCGTTGAGCCAGCCGTGGTCGGCCTGGGGGCCCGCGAAACCGATGGTGACGGGCGTGCCGGGCTTGTCGTCCGCGGCGGCCGGCTGGCTGTTGGCCGCCGGCTCCTTCTTCTCGGGCTCATTGCTGGTACAGGCGGTGAGGAGGGCACCCGCGGAGATGGCGGCGGTGCCGAAGAGCAGCCCTCTGCGGCTCGTTTCTGGCATGGCGGTTCAACCCTTCAGGATAGGGCGGTACAGGGAAAGCGGGTGCGAGACCGGAAGTCAGGCCTCGCCGTTGCGCATGGTGCGGCGCTGGACCAGTACGGCGGCGACGATGATGGCGCCCTTCGCGATCTGCTGGACATCGCTCTGGAGATTGTTGAGCGCGAAGATATTGGTGATCGTGGTGAAGACCAGAACACCGAGGACGGAGCCGACGATGGTGCCGCGGCCGCCGCTGAGCAGGGTGCCGCCGATGATCGCGGCGGCGATGGCGTCCAGCTCGTACAGGTTTCCGTTGGTGTTCTGTCCCGAGCCGGCCAGGATGATCAGCAGGAAGGCCGCGATACCGCAGCAGAGCCCGGAGAGCAGATAGAGATAGAGCCGCTGGCGCCGTACGTCGATACCGGCGAGCCTGGCGGCCTCGGCGTTGCCGCCGACGGCGACGGTGCGCCGCCCGAAGGTCGTACGGTTCAGCACCAGCCAGCCGATCACCGTGACGGCCGCGAAGACCAGCACGAGCGGCGGGACGCCCAGGACGTACGAGTCGGGTATGCCGAGATCGAGCACCGAGTTCACGGTGACGATCTGGGTCTTGCCCTCGGTGATCTGGAGGGCGAGGCCCCGGGCGGAGGCCAGCATCGCGAGGGTGGCGATGAACGGCACCATCCCGCCGTACGCGATGAGCAGCCCGTTCACCAGACCGCAGCCCAGACCGACCACCACCGCGGTGAACAGGATGCCGGCGAAGCCGTACTGCTGGGTGGCGAGCGTGGTCGCCCAGACCGAGGAGAGGGCCACGATGGCGCCGACCGACAGGTCGATGCCGCCGCTGGTGATCACAAAGGTCATGCCGACCGTGACCACACCGATGACCGAGGCCTGGGTGAGGACGAGCTGGAGGTTGTTGGTGTCCAGGAACTGCTCGGGCTTGGTGATGCCGCCGACCACGATCAGCGCGGCGAGCACCCCGAGCAGCGAGAGGTTACGGACGTCGAGACGCAGCCCGAGGCTTCGCCAACCGCCCTTCTCCTCCGCGGACTTGGCTGTGGACGCGGACAGGACGGGCGGCTCGGGCGCGGCTTCGGGCCCGCCCTGCTGTGCCTCGGAGGCAGGCTGTTTCATGGCGTCGGGCTCCCTTCCATCACAAGGTCGAGTACACGGTGCTCGTCGAGCTCCTGGGCGGGCGCCCGGTGGACGACCCGGCCCTCCCGGAGCACCAGCACCCGGTCGGCGAGGCCCAGTACTTCGGGGACCTCGCTGGAGACGAGCAGCACGGCGAGGCCTTCGTCGGCCAGCCGGCGGATCACGGCGTACAGCTCGGCGCGGGCGCCGACGTCGACGCCCCGGGTGGGTTCGTCGAGCAGCAGGACCCGGCAGCCGCGGAGCAGCCAGCGGGCGAGGACCGCCTTCTGCTGGTTGCCGCCGGAGAGGGTGCGGATCCGGGCCTCGGGGTTGTCGGGGCGCAGGGAGAGTTCCCTGGTGGCCTTCCTGGCCGCGGTCCGCTCGGCCGAGCGGTCGAGCCAGCCGATCCGCGCGAACCGCGGGAGCGAGGACACCGACACATTGCGGGTGACCGATTCGAGCATCAGCAGGGCCTGGGCCTTGCGCTCCTCGGGCGCCAGACCGAGTCCCGCGCGGACGGCGGAGGGTACGCTGCCGGGCCGCAGCGGGGCGCCGCCGACGAGGACACGCCCCGCGGTGGGCTTGCGCGCCCCGTAGATGGTCTCCAGGATCTCGGAGCGTCCCGAGCCCACGAGCCCCGCGAGTCCAACGATCTCGCCGGGCCGCAGTTCGAGGTCGACCGGCTCGAACTCCCCGGTCCTGGTGAGGCCTTCGACCCGCAGTACGGGCTCGGCGTCGGCGGAGGGGGGCGCGGCGGGCCGCTCGGGGAAGACGTACTCGACGTTGCGGCCGGTCATCAGGGCGACGACCTCGCGCGTCGGGGTCTCCTTCGCCGGCAGCGCGACGGCCACCGTACGGCCGTCCTTGATGACGGTGACCCGGTCGCCGATGCGCCGGATCTCCTCCAGCCGGTGGGAGATGTAGATGACGGCCACACCGTCGGCGGTCAGGGTGGAGACGACCCGGAAGAGGTTGTCGACCTCGTCGGGGTCGAGGGCGGCGGACGGTTCGTCCATCACGATGAGCCGTACGTCGTGGGAGAGCGCGCGGGCCATGGACACGATCTGCTGCTGGGCGGCGGAGAGTTCACCGACGGGCGTGTGCGCCTGGATCTCGGGGTGGCCGAGCCGCTTGAGCAGCGCGGTCGCCGCGGCCCTGGCCTCCCGGCCCTTGATGACGAAGCCGGCGCTGGTGGGCTCATGGCCGAGGAAGATGTTCTCGGCGACGGACAGGCCCTCGACCAGGTCGAGTTCCTGGTAGATGGTCGCGATGCCCAGCCGCATGGCGGCGATGGGCGACTTGAGTGTGACCGCTTCGCCCCGCCAGGTGATCACTCCGCCGTCGGGCTGGTGGGCCCCGGCGAGCACCTTGATGAGGGTGGACTTGCCGGCGCCGTTCTGGCCGAGCAGGCAGTGGACCTCGCCCGCCTGGACCTCCAGGTCCACACCGTCGAGCGCGCGGACACCGGGAAACGTCTTGATGATGCCGGACATGGTGAGCAGAAGGGTTTCTGGTGGTGCTGGTGCCATGGCGTATCCCCTCGGCGGATGCGGCCCGCCCCGCGGGCAGGACTGGACAAGGGCAGGGCGGAGCCAGGTGCGGCGGCGCTGTGATGGGTGGTGTGCGGCTCGTACGGGTGCTGCGGCTCGCGGGAGCGCAGCGACTTCGGATGCGGGTGCGGCTCGTACGGGGTGGTGCGGGTGGTACGGCTCGTGCTGGTCGTTCGGGTGGTGCGTCCGGTCCGGTACGGGGTGGTGCCCGGCGGTGCAGGGGTGCCGGTGGGGCGGCTCGTACGGGTGGTGCCCGGCGGTGCTGGTGGTGCGGCTCTTGCGGGTGGCGCGGCTCGTGCGGGTGGTGCGGTTCGTACGGGGTGGTGCGGTGGTGCCCGGTGGTGCGTGGTGCGGTACCGGCCTAGGCCGGTGAGAACAGGTGGTCGCTGATGAGCCGGGCCGCGCCGGTGACCCCGGCGGTCGGGCCCAACTCGCCCAGGACTATGGGGAGATTGCCGGTGGCCAGCGGCAGCGACTGCCGGTAGACCTGGGTACGCACGCTGGCCAGCAGCGTGTGGCCGAGGCCGGTCACCCCGCCGCCGATCACGACCAGCGCCGGGTTGAAGAAGCTGACGAGTCCGGCGATCACCTGGCCGACCCGGTTCCCGCCCTCGCGGATGAGGTCGAGCGCGGTGGGGTCTCCGGCGGCCGCCGCCGCGGCGACATCCACCGCGGTCAGCCGGCCCGACTCCTCCAGCCGGGCGGCCAGTTCGGGCGAGCGCCCGGTGCGCGCCGCGTCCTCGGCGTCACGGGCGAGCGCGGCGCCGCTGAAGTAGGCCTCCAGACAGCCCTTGTTGCCACAGGCGCAGGCACGGCCGTCCGCCACGACCTGGATATGGCCGATGTCCCCGGCGCTGCCGGTCGTACCGCGGTAGACCTCGCCGCCGACGACGATGCCGCAGCCGATACCGGTGCCGATCTTGATGCAGAGGAAGTCCCCCGCGGAGCGCGCGACGCCCGCGTGCTGCTCCCCCATCGCCATCAGGTTCACATCGTTGTCGACCATGACGGGGCAGCCCAGCTCCTGGCTGAGGGCCTCCCGTACCGGAAAGCCGTCCCAGCCGGGCATGATCGGCGGCGCGACGGGCACGCCCTCGGGGAAGCGGACAGGACCGGGGACACCGATCCCCGCCCCGTCGAACTCCTCGGCGAGCCCGGTGACCTTGAGCTTGGCCGCCATGGCGAGCACCTGCTCGAAGATGGCGACGGGCCCTTCGCGGACGTCCATGGGGTGGTTGAGATGCCCCAGCACCTCCAGCTCGGCGTTGGTCACGGCCACATCGATGGATGTGGCGCCGATGTCGACCCCGAGGAAGCGCAGGGCGGGCGCCAGCCGGATGTTGTGGGAACGCCGGCCGCCGCGCGAGGCGGCGAGTCCGTCGGCGACGACCAGTCCGGTCTCCAGCAGACGGTCCACCTCGACGGCGAGCTTGGAGCGCGACAGGTCCACCTGGTCGCCGAGCTGCGCGCGGGAGTTGGGCCCACCGTCGCGCAGCAGTCTGAGCAGTCGCGCCTGATGGGCGTTCGCGGGTCGTGCCGTCATGCGTCTCACGCGCCCCTCCCCGCCTTCTCGGCCATGTTTGCCGGGCTTTCGAGGGAACGTAGCAGCGCTTGCCCTCAGTGGGAAGAAGTTGAGCGGGAATCCGTCCCAACTTTCTCCACACCGAGGACAAAGCTGTTTTTTGGCATGCCTTTTGGGACCCCGTGGGGCCTTGTGTCCGTCTTTTCGTGCCTGTTACCGCTCGCCTCGACTGTGCCGAATGCCCGAGAAGCGCCGAGGACCCGCTACTCGCCGGTGAAAGCCCGCGCCCCGGCCGGTCAGGAGGGCCGGGACGGTGACTGGGTGCGGTGGTGGTAGGTCGTACGGGTGTGCTCGGTGTGCGCCTTCATCACCTCGACCGCGCGCCTCTCGTCCCTCGTCGCGATCGCGGCGATCAGCTCCCGGTGCTCGATCCAGGACTGTTTGCCTCGCTGCCGGGCGACCGGCGTGTAGTACCAGCGCACCCGGCGGTCCACTCTCGCGGCCAGTTCGGCCAGTACGAGATTGCCCGCCAACTCCATCACCTTGGCATGGAAGGCCGCGTTGGTGGCGACCGTCAGATCGACATCGTCGTCCGCCACGGACTGCTCCCCCTGGGCGCACAGCGCCTCCAGCGCGGCGATCCCGGCCGAGCCGGAGTTGGCGGCGGCGAGCCGGGCGGCCTCCGCCTCCAGAAGCGTACGGACCGAGAGCAACTGGTCCGCCTCCTCCTCGGTCGGCTCATGGACGAAGGCGCCCTGGGCCGGACGCAGATCCACCCAGCCCTCGGTGTTGAGCCGCTGGAGCGCCTCGCGCACCGGCTGCCGGGAGACACCGAGATGGCCCGCCAGCTCGCTCTCCACGAGATGCTGGCCCGGCTGGAGCTGCCTGATCGTTATGAGTTCGAGCAGGGCTTCGTACACACGCTCACGCAGCGGACCAGGTCGTTCGAGCTTGGGTACGGCCCCTTGTGCCAGTTTCGCGGACAACATCGCGGGTCCCCCTCTTGGCCGGCGGTGTCAATGACAGTAGCGACTCACTTCAAGACATTGGCTATCGTCTACAGTCTACGAGAACGGCCGGAACTATGGGCACCGGATCACCTGGCCCGCATAGGACAGGTTCCCCCCGAAACCGAAAAGCAATGCTGGGGCCCCGGATTCGACCTCTCGCCGGTCCACGAGCTTGGACAGGGCCATGGGGATCGAGGCGGCGGACGTGTTACCCGATACCACGACATCCCGGGCGATGACGGCGTTGATCGCGCCGATCTTCTGGGCGACGGGCTCGATGATCCGCAGGTTCGCCTGGTGGAGTACGACCGCGGCCAGATCCTCGGGAGCGAGCCCCGCCCGCTCGCAGACCTTCCGTGCGATCGGCGGCAACTGGGTGGTGGCCCAGCGGTAGACGGACTGGCCCTCCTGGGCGAACCGGGACGGAGTGCCCTCGATCCGTACGGCATGTCCCATCTCCGGCACCGAGCCCCAGAGCACCGGGCCGATCCCCGGCTCCCCGGCGGTCTCGTCCGCCACGACCACCGCCGCGCCCGCGCCGTCCCCGACCAGCACACAGGTGGAACGATCCGCCCAGTCGGTGACCGCGGTCATCTTGTCCGCGCCGATCACCAGCACCCGGGCCGCGGAGCCGGCTCGCACGGCGTGGTCGGCGGTGGCCAGGGCATGGGTGAAGCCCGCGCAGACCACATTGAGGTCCATCACCGCGGGCGAGCCCATGGAGAGCCGGGCGGCGACCCGGGCGGCCGTGTTCGGCGAGCGGTCGACGGCGGTGGAGGTGGCGACGAGTACGAGATCGATGTCCGCCGGGGTGAGTCCGGCGGCGGCGAGCGCCTTGGCGCCCGCCTGCGCGGCCAGTTCGTCCACGGGCTCGTCGGGACCGGCGACATGGCGGGTCCTGATGCCGACGCGGCTGCTGATCCACTCGTCACTCGTGTCGACGATGGCCGCCAGATCATGATTGGTGAGCACCTTGGCGGGCTGATAGTGCCCGAGCGCGGCGATACGAGTGCCGGTCATGCCCGGGACCCCCTCTGCTGTCGACGTCAGGAGTGCTCCAGTCTTGTCAGCGACTCACCGGTAACGGGGCAGGTGATCCGACAGGATTCACCGGCTCCGCTTGGAGAGTCCCGATCAACCGGCCCCGGGAGACCGGCCCGCCCGACCGGATTCCCGGCCGGGCAGGGGCCCTAGGCCCTGTCAGCCGGTGAAGAGCTGCTTGGCCTTGAGGACCAGTTCGTACACACCGTACGCGAGCGGGAGTCCCACCCAAAGCCAGGCGAAAATGATCAGACCGGTACGCCGGGGTGTCTCAAGCGGCCCGGTCCCGGGCGTCGTGCTGCTGTTCGTCGGCGAGCTGGTCATCCGCTTCCTCCTTCGAGGCGTTCGGGGTGGGGACGTGGTGGCGGGGGTTGACGGGCCTGACGAGTTCATTGGCGACGAAGCCGACGACCAGCAGGCCGATCATGATGGTGAAGGACAGTCCGTACAGTCCTGAGCCGCTCCTGCCGGCCGCTTCCTGGCTGTCCGCGACCCCGTTGACGATGAGCGGGCCGAGGACGCCCGCGGTCGACCACGCGGTGAGCAGCCGGCCGTGGATGGCGCCGACCTGGTAGGTGCCGAAGAGGTCCTTGAGGTACGCGGGGATCGTCGCGAAGCCGCCTCCGTAGAAGGAGAGGATCACCAGCGCGCAGAGCACGAACAGCGGCTTGGCGGTGTCGCCGAACAGCGCGATCAGCAGATACATCACCGCGCCCACGCCCAGATAGACGCGGTACATGTTCTTGCGGCCGATCAGGTCCGAGGTGGACGACCAGCCGATGCGCCCGGCCATGTTGGCGGCGGAGAGCAGCGCCACGAAGCCGGCCGCGGCCGACACGGAGACCGGGGTGTCCGTCTTCGCGAAGAAGTCGGTGATCATCGGGGCGGCCTTCTCCAGGATCCCGATGCCCGCGGTGACGTTCATGCAGAGCACGACCCACAGGCACCAGAACTGGGGGGTGCGCACGGCGGAGCGCGCCGAGACCTGGGCGGTCGAGATCAGCGCGCCCGCGGCGGGCCGCGCCGTGCCCTGGGAGGGCCGGTCGCCGGGCCTCGGCACCCTGACCAGCAGCACGCCGAGCGACATGAACACCGCGTACACCAGACCGTGCGTCAGGAAGGCGAGCGCGATGCCGCCGCTGTCCGTCCCGTACGACTCCAGCATCTGCGCGGACCACGGCGAGGCGATGAGGGCGCCGCCGCCGAAGCCCATGATGGCGATGCCGGTGGCCATGCCGGGCCGGTCGGGGAACCACTTGATCAGGGTGGAGACCGGGGAGATGTAGCCGATGCCGAGGCCTATGCCGCCGACGAATCCGTAGCCGAAGACGATCAGCCAGTACTGCTCGGTGGCGGCGCCGAGCGCGGCGAGCAGAAAGCCCGAGGAGAAACAGCAGAGGGCGACGGTCATCGCCCAGCGAGGCCCGTTGCGTTCGACGAGGGTGCCGCCGAACGCGGCCGACAGGCCCAGCATGACGATGCCGAGCTGGAAGGGGAGAGCGCTCGCGGTGCCGGAGAGACCGAGTGCGGATTCAAGAGCGGGTTTGAACACACTCCAGGCATAGGCCTGGCCGATCGAGAGGTGCACCGACAGCGCGGCGGGGGGCACCAGCCAGCGGCTCCAGCCGGCGGGTGCGAGTGGTGGGGTCATGGTCGCGAACTCTAGGAACCGACCAGCCGGTAGGGAAGATCCCTTTGAAGATCCGGGGCGGAGTTTGCCGACTGCATACCGAACGGGAGCCTTGTCGACCAGAACTCCATACTGTAGACAATATATCGCCCATCCGGGTGCGAGCAACAGAGTGTGACCCTTCCCTCGGTCCCCCTCAAACCGAACGGAGAGCCCCACCGTGAAAGTCGCAGTTGTCGGCGCCGGAGCGATCGGCGCCTATGTCGGAGCAGCCCTCGATCGAGCGGGCGCCGACGTTCATCTCATCGCCCGTGGGCCGCATCTCGCAGCCATGAGAGAGCACGGAGTCAGGGTGCTCAGCCCTCGCGGCGATTTCACCGCGCGGGTGCACGCCACCGACCGGCCCGAGGACATCGGTCCGGTCGACTATGTGTTCCTCGGCCTGAAGGCGAATTCGTACGCGGCGTGCGGGCCGCTTGTGACTCCGCTGTTCAAGGAGAACACCGCGGTGATCGCCGCTCAGAACGGCATCCCCTGGTGGTATTTCCACGGCCATGGCGGTCCGCATGACGGCCGCCGGGTCGAGAGTGTGGATCCGCTCGGTTCCGTCAGTGCCGTACTGCCGCCCGAGCGTGCCATCGGATGCGTGGTCTACGCCGCGACGGAACTGGAGGGTCCGGGCGTCGTCCGGCACCTCGAAGGAACCCGGTTCTCCATCGGCGAACCCAACCGTTCGGTGTCGCCGAGGTGTCTGGAATTCAGCGAAGCAATGCGGACGGGCGGCCTCAAATGCCCCGTCGAGCCCGAGTTGCGCCATGACATCTGGATCAAGCTCCTCGGCAATATCTCCTTCAACCCGATCAGCGCCCTCACCAGGGCCACCATGCGGGAGATGTGCCTGCACTCCAGCACCCGCCAGGTCATCGAGCACATGATGTCCGAGACCCTGGCCGTCGCGGAGGCGCTGGGCTGCCGCCCGGACATCTCCATCGAGAAGCGGCTGGCGGGGGCCGAGCGGGTGGGCGACCACCGCACGTCCACGCTCCAGGACCTGGAGAAGGGCAAACCGCTGGAGCTGGACGTCCTGCTCGCCGCCGTGGTCGAGCTGGCAGAGTTCACCGGGGTGCCGGTTCCCACGCTCCGCACGGTGGAAGCGATCTCGGATCTGCTGGCTCGCGGGGCGGCCGCCTGATCCCGCACGGCCCTACCTGATCCCCGCTCGCGACAGGCGGGTACGCGTCAATTCCCTTACGAGGGGTTCCCACGCGTACCCGCCCTCTGAATACTGTATGCAATGGGCGCGGCCAGTTGGCCCTCACTCATGAGGAGAGCGCGGCGTGAAGAAGCGAGACCGGACACCGAAGACATATGCCCGTATCACCTATCCGATGGTGCGGGACGAGAAGGGCGGCCCTCTCCGCAGGGCGAGCTGGGACGAGGCGCTGGACCGGGCCGCGCAAGGCCTTGGCGCCGCGCGCGGAGCGTTCGGGATGTTCTCGTGCGCACGCGCGACCAATGAGATGAACTACGTGGCGCAGAAGTTCGCCCGCGTGGTCATGGGCACCAACAATGTGGATTCCTGCAACAGGACCTGTCACGCGCCCAGTGTGGCCGGGCTCTCCGCGGTCTTCGGATCCGGTGGCGGCACTTCCTCGTACGGCGAGGTCGACCACACCGATCTGATCGTGATGTGGGGCTCCAACGCGCGATTCGCGCACCCGATCTTCTTCCAGCACGTGCTGCGGGGAATCAGGAACGGCGCGCGGATGTACGCCGTCGACCCCCGCCGTACCTCCACCGCGGAATGGGCGGAGAGCTGGCTCGGGCTGAATGTCGGTACGGACATTCCGCTGGCCCATGCGGTCGGTCGCGAGATCATCCACGCGGGACTGCACAATGTGTCGTTCATCGAGCGGGCGACCACCGGCTTCGAGGAGTACGCGGCCGAGGTCGAGCCCTGGACCCTCTCGGTCGCCGAGAAGGTGACGGGCGTTCCGGCGGAGGCCATTCGCGACCTGGCCCATGCCTACGCCCGCGCCGAGCGCGCGCAGCTCTGCTGGACCCTGGGCATCACCGAGCACCACAACGGCACCGACAACGTACGGGCGCTGATCAACCTCGCCCTGCTCACCGGGCATGTCGGCCGGTACGGCTCGGGGGTGCAGCCGCTGCGCGGCCAGAACAACGTGCAGGGCGGCGGCGACATGGGCGCCATCCCCAACCGACTTCCCGGCTTCCAGGACATCCTGGAGGAGGGCGTGCGCCAGAAGTTCGAGACCGCCTGGGACACCGTCATCCAGCCCCAGTACGGGATGACCCTGACGGCCATGTTCGAGGCGATGGAGACCGGCGACCTCAAAGCCGTCTACTGCATCGGTGAGAACCCCGCCCAGTCCGAGGCGGACAGCGAGCAGGCCGTCGAGCGCATGAAACAGCTCGACTACCTGGTGGTGCAGGACATCTTCCTCACCAAGACCGCCGAACTCGCCGATGTGGTCCTGCCCGCCACGGCCGCCTGGGCCGAGACCGACGGCACCACCACCAACAGCGAGCGCCGGGTCCAGCGGGTCCGCAAGGCCGTCGAGCCGCCGGGCGAGGCCCGCGAGGACATCGACATCATCTGCGATCTGGCGGGCCGCCTCGGGCACCCCTGGAAGTACGCGGACGCCGAGTCGGTCTGGAACGAGCTGCGTTCGGTCTCCCCCGACCACTACGGGATGAGCTATGAGCGGCTGGAGGAGCACCAGGGAATCCAGTGGCCGTGCCCCGACACGGAGAAGCTCGAACCCACCTATCTGCACGGCCGGCTGTGGGAGGCGGACCCCGCCAAGCGCGGCAGGCTCGCGCCGTTCGGCATCGTCAAGCACGACCCGCCGGTCGATCTGACGGATGATCAGTTCCCGATCAGGCTCACCACGGGCCGTCGGCTCGACTCGTACAACACCGGTGTGCAGAGCGGGAGTTTCGCCTCCCCGCTGCGGCGCGGCGAGTATGTGGAGCTGTGCCCGGAGGACGCCGAGCGGTACGGAGTGACGGTCGGCGAGGAGGTACGGATCAGCTCCCGGCGCGGCACCGTCCAGGCACCGGTCTGGATCGACCCGGGACTGCGGCCGGGACTGGCCTTCATGACCATGCACTTCCCGGACGAGGTGGACACCAACCAGCTCACCATCGAGGCCAATTGCCCGATCGCGGGCACCGCCGAGTTCAAGGCGTCGGCCATCCGGATCGAGAAGCTGCCCGTGACCAGCACCGCGTCCCTGTCCGCGTCCGCGTGAGGAGCTGAACATCAGTGGATCTGCACTTCGGTGACAGCAAGCCGACCGACGAGGAACGGGCGGCGGTCGACGAGCTGCTCGGCCCGGCGTCGACGGCATGGGAAGGCGCGGACGACCGTACGGACACGGATCTGCGCTGGGCACGGGGCGGCCGCGAGGCACGCGAGCGGCGAGACCTGCTGTTGCCGGGGCTGCACGCGATCAACGACCGGATCGGCTGGATCAGCGAAGGCGCGCTGGACTATCTCTGCCGACGGCTCACGGTGCCGCCGGCCGAGGCGTACGGCGTCGCCACGTTCTACGCGATGTTCGCCGTCAAGCCGCGGCCCGCGAAGGTGCTGCACGTCTGTACCGACCTGGCCTGCGCCGCGCACGGCTCCGGGGCGCTCTGCGCGGCCCTGGAGGAGCGCCTCGGCGCGGCGGGCTCGGCCTCCGGCGGTGTGGTCTGGCAGTCGAGTCCCTGTCTGGGCCTGTGCGAGCGGGCTCCGGCGGCACTGGTGATCCAGGCGGGCGCGCCCTCCGGGGCCGCCCCCTCCCGAGCCACCCCTGACGCCGGCTCCGCGCGGGACGGCGCGGAGCCGGCACCCGCTCCCTGGGGCGCCCGCCCCTCCTGGCCGGCCGCGGCGGACCCGGCGGGCCCGCTGCGGCCGGCCGGCGCGGTGAACGGCGCACAGGACGGCGGGCGTCCCGAGGGCACGCCCCAGGAGCCCGCGCCCCGGCCCTACGCGACGGCCGTCATCGCGCCCGCGACCGCCGAGGCGCTCGTACTCGCGGCGGCGGAGCCCCAGGCGGCACCTCCCGAACCGGCCGCCGCCATGGCCGTACCGCAGGCCGGGCAGCCGGGGCTGACCCTGCTCCGGCGCGTCGGGGTGGTCGATCCGTACAGCCTCGACGACTACCGCGCGCACGGCGGCTACACGGCGCTGCGGCGGGCGTTCGACCTCGGGCCCGCCGGAGTCATCCGGGAGGTCACCGACTCCGGTCTGGTGGGCCGCGGCGGCGCCGCCTTCCCCACCGGCCGCAAGTGGCAGGCCACCGCCTCGCAGCCCGCACACCCGCACTATCTGGTGTGCAACGCCGACGAGTCGGAGCCCGGCACCTTCAAGGACCGGGTGGTCATGGAGGGCGACCCGTACTCCCTGATCGAGTCGATGACCGTCGCCGGCTACGCGGTCGGCGCGTCGCGCGGCTTCCTCTATCTGCGCGGCGAGTACCCGCGCGCCCTGCGCCTCCTCCAGAACGCGATCGACCAGGCGCGCGCCCGGGGGCTGCTCGGGGACGACATCCTCGGGCAGGGGTACTCCTTCGACATCGAGATCCGGCGCGGCGCGGGCGCGTACATCTGCGGCGAGGAGACCGCGCTGTTCAACTCGATCGAGGGCTACCGGGGCGAGCCGCGCTCCAAGCCTCCGTTCCCCGTGGAGAAGGGCCTGTTCGGCAAGCCCACCACCGAGAACAATGTCGAGACGCTGATCAATGTGCTGCCGATCCTCACCGAGGGCGGCCCGGCGTTCAAGGCGATCGGCACCGCCCAGTCCACGGGCCCCAAGCTCTTCTGTGTCTCGGGCAATGTGGAGCGCCCCGGCATCTACGAGCTGCCGTTCGGCGCCACCCTCGGCGAGCTGCTCGATCTGGCGGGCCCCTCGCCCACCATGCGGGCGATCCTGCTGGGCGGCGCGGCGGGCGGTTTCGTACGGCCCGACGAGCTGCACATCCCGCTCACCTTCGAGGGCACCCGGGCCGCGGGCACCACACTCGGCTCGGGGGTGGTGCTGGTGCTGGACGACACCGTCGAACTGCCCAGAATCCTGCTCCGTATCGCCGAGTTCTTCCGTGACGAGTCCTGCGGGCAGTGTGTGCCCTGCCGGGTCGGCACGGTGCGCCAGGAGGAGGCGCTGCACCGGATCGTGGACCGCACCGGCGCCGCGGCGGCCGGCGACATCGCGCTGCTGCGCGAGGTCGGGCAGGCCATGAAGGACGCCTCCATCTGCGGTCTCGGACAGACCGCGTGGAACGCCATCGAGTCCGCCATCGACCGTCTGGGGGCCTACAAGTGACCGCGATACCGCTGCAACTGCCGCGCCGTCTCATCGAGTTCACGCTCGACGGCCAGGAGACCCGGGTGCCGGAGGGCTCCACGATCCTGGACGCGTGCCGGGCCGCGGGCAAGGACATCCCGACGCTCTGCGAGGGCGACACACTGACGCCGAAGAACGCCTGCCGGGTCTGTGTGGTCGAGGTCGAGGGCGCGCGTGTGCTGGCCCCCGCCTGCTCGCGCAAGGCCGAGGCCGGTATGACCGTCAGTACGGACAGCGAGCGGGCCCGGCACAGCCGGAAGATCGTCCTCGAACTCCTGGCCTCCTCCACGGACCTCTCGACCACGCCGAGGGCCGCCGAGTGGATCAAGGAGTACGAGGCGAAGCCCGAGCGCTTCGGCGAGGACGCGGCCCGGCTCAACGAAGAACCAAAAGTTGATAATGATCTGTACGTTCGCGACTACGACAAGTGCATTCAGTGTTACAAATGTGTCGATGCGTGTGGCGAGCAGTGGCAGAATTCCTTCGCGATCTCGGTGGCAGGCCGCGGTTTCGACGCACGTATCTCGACCGAGCACGACACTCCGCTCACCGATTCGGCGTGTGTTTACTGTGGCAACTGCATTGAGGTCTGTCCGACCGGAGCACTCAGCTTCAAGACGGAATTCGACATGCGGGAAGCCGGCACATGGGACGAATCGGCCCAGACGGAGACGACCACGATCTGCGCTTACTGCGGCGTCGGCTGCAATCTGACACTGCATGTGCAGGAGAATGAGATCGTCAAGGTCACCTCTCCGCACGACAATCCCGTGACGCACGGAAACCTGTGCATCAAGGGCCGCTTCGGCTTCCAGCACGTACAGCAGCGCTGAGCGCCAGACGAGTAGGACTGATCACCATGGGACGGGTCACCGAACGCCGTCGCACCATCCGTATCCGGGACGGGGCCACCTCTGCCCGGCCCGACACTCTGGTGGCGGAAGAGCCACTGGAGATCCGGCTGAACGGCAAGCCGCTCGCCATCACGATGCGCACGCCCGGCGACGACTTCGCGCTCGCCGCCGGTTTCCTGGTGAGCGAGGGCGTGCTCGCGTCGAACGCCGACGTACGGTCCATCGTGTACTGCGCCGGGGCGAAGGCCGACGGCTCGAACACGTACAACGTGGTCGACGTCCAGCTCGCCCCCGGCGTCCCGGTCCCGGACATCACGCTGGAGCGCAACGTCTACACGACCTCGTCGTGCGGACTGTGCGGCAAGGCCAGCCTGGACGCCGTCCGGACCACGGCCCGCTTCCCGATCGGTGACGACCCCCGGCTCCGGGTGGAGCCGGAGCTGCTCGCCGACCTGCCCGACCGGCTGCGGGCGGCACAGCAGGTCTTCGACCGGACCGGGGGCCTGCACGCGGCGGCGCTCTTCACGGAGGCCGGCGAGATGCTGGACGTCCGGGAAGACGTGGGCCGGCACAACGCGGTCGACAAGCTGGTCGGCCGGGCGCTGCGGCAGGATCTGCTGCCGCTGTCCCGGGCGATCCTGCTGGTGTCGGGCCGTGCCTCCTTCGAGCTGGCGCAGAAAGCCGTGATGGCGGGGATTCCGGTGCTGGCGGCGGTGTCCGCACCGTCGTCGCTCGCCGTCGACCTCGCGGCGGAGACCGGGCTGACCCTGGTCGGATTTCTGCGCGGCTCGTCCATGAACGTGTACGCGGGCGACGAGCGTATCGCCCTGCACACCGGGGTGTGACACTCCCCGCTGCACGGGATGACGGCCCGGCCGGCGGGGAGCGCCCCCTGCGTCGGCCGGGCCCATTCCGGCACTGACTCGACACACTGGCGGCACCGACGATATCGGTGCCGCCAGTGGTGTGTGCGTGTTGTTTCGTTCCGGGCGGGCGGTGCCGGGCTGCGTTCAGCCCGCGCCGCCGAGCACCTGGGGCAGGGCGCGGTCCTCGTCCGCGTTTCCGGCGGGCGGCGAGGACGCCCGGCGGCGTGCCAGTAGCGCGCAGACCATGATCTGGAGCTGGTGGAAGAGCATCAGCGGCAGCACCGCCAGGCTCGCCTGCGGGCCGAACAGCACGCTCGCTATCGGGAGCCCCGACGCCAGGCTCTTCTTCGAACCCGCGAACTGGATCGCGATCCCGTCCGCCCGGCCGAAGCCCAGGCGTTTCGCCCCGTACCAGCTCAGCGTCAGCATCGCCGCCAGGAGCGCCGCCTCGACCAGGAGCAGGGACGCCAGGTCCGCCGGGGTCACCCGGTGCCAGACGCCCGCGGTCATGCCTTCGCTGAACGCCGTGTAGACGACGAGCAGGATCGACCCCCGGTCGACGGAACCCAGCAGCTTGCGGTGCCGGACGACAAAGCCGGACACCCGGCGCCGCAGCAACTGCCCCGCCAGGAACGGCAACAGGAGCTGTGCCACGATCCCGGCCACCGAGCCCGCGGAGATTCGCCCGCCCCCGCCGCTCATCAGCAGTGCCGCCAGCAGCGGTGTGATCACGATGCCCGCGAGGCTGGAGAACGACCCGGCGCAGATCGCCGCCGGCACATTGCCCCGCGCCATGGAGGTGAACGCCACCGACGACTGCATCGTCGAGGCCACCAGACAGAGGAAGAGCACCCCGGTGTAGAGCTGAGGGGTCAGCAGATACGGTACGAGCCCCCGCGCGGCCAGCCCCAGCAGCGGGAAGAGTACGAACGTACAGGCCAGAACGGTCACGTGGAGCCGCCAGTGCCGCAGCCCGTCGAGCACCTCGCGGGTGGAGAGCCGCGCCCCGTACAGGAAGAACAGCAACGCCACCGCACCGGTCGTCGCACCGCCCACGGCCCCGGCCGCCCGCCCCGACGCCGGGAGCAGGGCCGCGAGGCCCACGGTCATGAGCAGCGCCAGGACGAACGGGTCGACGGGGAGCCGGGACGGCATCCGCGTGCGTGGGAAATTGCGGCGGAGAGGGCGGCTGTTCATATGCTCCCCTGCTGGCTCGTTGTCGGGTACACGGCGTACCCGCCCGCCCATGCTGCACTCGTCCCACTTGATCGGGAAAGCCGTACACATCGCTCACTGTTATCGGCCAACGCGATAAACACCGACAGAACCGCGTACCCTGGCCGCGTGTACGACCCCGGACAGCTCCGTACCTTCCTGGCCGTGGCGCAGACCCTGAGCTTCACTCGGGCCGCCCGCCGGCTGGGGCTGCGCCAGTCCACGGTGAGCCAGCACATCCGCCGCCTGGAGGAGGCCACGGGCAGGCCGCTGTTCAGCCGCGACACCCATCGCGTGGAGCTGACGGAGGACGGCGAGGCCATGCTCGGCTTCGCCGGGACGATCCTGACGGCCCACGACCGCGCGGCGGCCTACTTCGCGGGTACGCGGCTGCGCGGCCGGCTCCGCTTCGGCACCTCGGAGGACTTCGTCCTGACCCGGCTGCCGGAGATCCTGGAGTCCTTCCGGCGCGACCATCCCGAGGTGGACCTGGAACTGACGGTCGGGATGTCCGGCAGCCTGCACGCACGCCTCGCTGCGGGCCGTCTCGATCTCGTACTGGCCAAGCGCCGCGGGGGCGACACCCATGGCGAGCTGGTACGGCAGTCCGTCCTCGACTGGATCGGGGCGCCCCGGCTGCGGATCGACCCGGACCGCCCGCTCCCGCTGATCCTCTTCCCGCCGCCGGGCATCACCCGCGCCCGCGCGCTGGAGGTGCTGGAGGCACAGGGCAGGCGCTGGCGCGTGGCATGTACGAGCGCGAGCCTGAGCGGGCAGATCGCGGCGGCCAGCGCCGGCCTTGGCGTCATGCCCCATACGCGCGCGCTGATCCCGCCGGGTCTGGTGCCCGTACCGGCCTCGGCGGGGCTGCCCGAGCTGGGCGAGGTGGACTACGTACTGCTGCACCGCGAGGGCCGCGGGCCGGCGGCGGCCCAGGAGGCCGCGGACGCGCTGGCCTCGGCGATCCTGGCGGGCGGCGACCGGCTGCACCGGCCGCCCTCCGACATCTGACGGACCGGACCGGGCCCTGCCCGCGGACACCCGGCGGACCGGCCGGGCCCCGCTCCGTACCGGCCCAGTACGGGTAGAGACCAATATCCCGCACCGTAGAGCGCGCGTGTCAGTGCCGTACGGATTCGGTGGAGATTCCAGCCCCGCGTGCCGGCTCCGTGCCCGTCCGCCGTCGTCAACTCCCCCACTTCTTCCGTCTTTCCCACTCTGACCTGCACCAATAGCGCTCTGCCCGGATTCCGCTCGCACTCTCCCCCCGGGACGCGCGGTGGGGTACCGTCACCCGCGCTGCGCGGAGCGCCCCAGGAGCCGCCACAAGGAGCAAGTCATTGCACGAGTTCACCGTCCCCTCCCTGCCGGCCGCCCCCCATGTCGGTGGCCTCGCGGACGCCGTCTTCGCGCATGCGCTCGACGACCCGGACCATGTCGCCCTCGGCCGCAAGGACAAGGACGGCCGGTGGCGGGACGTCACCTCCGCCGGCTTCCGTGACGAGGTGCTCCGGCTGGCGAAGGGACTGCTCGCACAGGGCGTACGGTTCGGGGACCGGGTCGCGATCATGTCCCGTACCCGCTACGAGTGGACTCTCTTCGACTTCGCGCTCTGGTCCATCGGCGCCCAGCCCGTCCCCGTCTACCCCACGTCCTCGGCCGAGCAGGTCCACTGGATGCTCCATGACGCCGAGGTCTCGGCCTGTCTGGTCGAGCACGAGGACCACGCCATGACCGTGGGCTCGGTGATCGACCGGCTGCCCCGGCTCAAACGGCTCTGGCAGCTCGACGCCGACGCGGTCGAGGAACTGTTCGCGGCGGGCGACGGACTGCACGACGAGATGGTGCACCGGCACCGCCGGGCGGTCACCCCGGACTCCGTGGCCACGGTCATCTACACCTCGGGCACCACCGGCCGCCCCAAGGGCTGTGTGCTCACCCACGCCAACTTCATGTTCGAGGCCGACACCGTACTGAGCCGCTGGGAACCGGTCTTCCACACCAGGTCCGGCGACGAGGCCTCGACCCTGCTCTTCCTGCCGCTCTCGCATGTCTTCGGGCGGATGATAGAGATCGCGGCGATCCGGGGCCGGGTGAAGCTGGGCCATCAGCCCGCGCTCCAGGCGAGCGCGCTGCTGCCCGATCTGGCCGCGTTCCGGCCGTCGTTCATCCTGGCGGTGCCGTACATCTTCGAGAAGGTGTACGGCGCGGCCCGGCGCAAGGCGGAGACCGAGGGGAAGACGGGCCCCTTCGACAAGGCCGTCGAGGTGGCGGTCCGGTACGCGGAGGCGCAGGAGCAGCGGGCCTTCGGCTTCGGTCCGGGGCCGTCCGCCGCGCTGCGCGTACAGCACCAGTTCTTCGAGAGGGCCGTCTACGGCAAGGTGCGCGAGGCGATGGGCGGCCGGGTACGGCACGCCATGTCCGGCGGTTCCGCGATGGACCGGCGGCTCGGGCTCTTCTTCGCGGGCGCGGGGGTCACGATCTACGAGGGGTACGGGCTGACGGAGTCCAGCGCGGCGGCCACGGCCAATCCGCCGGAGCGCACCCGCTACGGCACGGTGGGCCAGCCGATTCCGGGCACCTCGGTGCGTATCGCGGAGGACAGCGAGGTGTGGCTGCGCGGCGGCCATGTCTTCACCGGCTATCTCAACGACCCGCAGGCCAGCGGCGCCGTACTGCGGGACGGCTGGTTCGCCACCGGCGATCTGGGCGCGCTCGACGAGGACGGCTATCTCACCATCACCGGGCGGAAGAAGGAGATCCTGGTCACCTCCGGCGGAAAGAGCGTCTCGCCGCAGGCGCTGGAGGAGCGGGTACGGGCGCATCCGCTGGTGGCCCAGTGCATCGTGGTCGGCAATGACCGCCCGTATGTCGCCGCGCTGGTCACGGTGGACCGGGAAGCGGTGGACCACTGGCTCTCGGTCCAGGGCAAACCCCTGCTGAAACCGGCCGAGTTGGTACGAGACCGGGATCTGGAGACGGAGATCAGGCGGGCGGTGGTGGCCGCCAACACCTCGGTGTCCCAGGCCGAGTCGATCCGTACGTTCCGGATCCTGGCGCATCCGTTCACCGAGGAGCTCGGGCTGCTCACCCCGTCGCTCAAACTCAAGCGCAAGGCGATCGAGACCGCGTACGCCGCCGAGGTCGAAGCGCTCTACCGTTGAGGCGGAGGACGGGAATCCGTCCGTCGCTGTGATCGTTGGAACGGTCGTCGAAATGCCGACGCAGACAACACGGCACAGCCTCCGACGACGTTAGGATCGACCGCTCGTGACCAAGGTCCCCACCCTTACCCTCAACAACGGCACCGAGATGCCCCAGCTCGGCTTCGGAGTCTGGCAGGTGCCGGACTCGGAGGCGGTGAAGGCCGTCACCACCGCGCTGGAGGCCGGCTACCGCAGCATCGACACCGCCGCCGCATACGGCAATGAAGAGGGCACGGGCCAGGCCATCGCCGCCTCCGGGACACCCCGGGAGGAGCTGTTCGTCACCACCAAGCTGTCGAATGCCGACCAGGGGTACGACTCGGCCCTGCGCGCCTTCGACACCTCGCTGGCGAAGCTCGGCCTGGACTATGTCGACCTCTATCTCATCCACTGGCCCAGGCCGGCCGCCGGCATGTACGTGGACACCTACAGGGCGTTCGAGAAGATCCTCGCGGACGGCCGCGCCAAGGCCATCGGTGTCTCGAACTTCCTTCCCGAGCATCTGGAGCGGCTGATCGGCGAGACCTCTGTGGTCCCCGCCGTCAATCAGATCGAGCTGCACCCGCAGCTCGCGCAGGCCGAGTCCCGTGCCTTCCACGTCCAGCACTCCATCGTCACCGAGGCCTGGTCACCGCTGGGGCAGGGCAAGGGGCTGCTGGAGGTGCCCACGGTGGTGGCGGTCGCCCGGAAGCACGACAGGTCGCCGGCCCAGGTGGTGCTGCGCTGGCATCTCCAGCTCGGGCATGTGGCGATCCCCAAGTCCGTGACGCCGTCCCGGATCCGGGAGAACATCGAGGTGTTCGACTTCGAGCTGGACGCGGACGATCTGGCGGCGTTCGCGGCGCTGGACGAGGGGCGGCGGGTCGGCCCGCACCCGGCGACGTTCGGCGTCTGAGGCTCCGGGCTTCGGGGCTTCGGGGCTTCTGAGCCTCCGGGTTTCCGAGCCTCCGGGCTTCGGAGCCTCCGGGCTTCGGAGCCTCCGGGCTTCGGAGCCTCCGAGCCGGGGAGGCACCGCGCGGGTCCGGCCGCGGCAGACGGTGTCACGTGCCCGTCGCCGCGCCCGCGCGGTACTCCTGCGGGCTGACTCCCCGTACCCGCTTGAAGGCCGCGCTCAGCGCGAACGAGCCGCTGTAGCCGACCTTTCTGGCCACCGCCTCGACCGTCGCGTCCGTCCCGCGCAGCAGATCGGCGGCGAGCGCGAGCCGCCAGCCGGTGAGATACGCCATCGGGGGCTCCCCCACGAGTTCGGTGAACCGGCGCGCGAGGCCGGCGCGGGAGACCCCGCAGGCGGCGGCGAGTTCGGCGACCGTCCAGGGGCGGGCCGGTTCGCTCTGGAGCAGCCGCAGGGCATTGCCGACGGCCGGATCGGCCATGGCGCGGTACCAGCCGGGGGCTTCGGCGTCCGGCCGCGAGAACCACGCCCGGAGCACACCTATCAGCATCAGGTCCAGCACCCGGTCGAGCACCACGCTCTGGCCGGGTTCGTCCCGGGAGATCTCCTCGTCGAGGACCGTCATCAGCGGGCTGTTGGAGGCGGTGGCGGGGAGCTGGATCAGGGAGGGCAGGGCGTCCAGCAGCCGTCTGCTGACCTCACCGTCCATCTGGTACGTACCGATGAGGACGGTCGTACCGCCGTCGGAGGCGTTGCCCCAGGTCCGTACGCCCAGCCGCATGGACTGGGCGAGCGGCTCGCCCTCCAGGGTGTGGCAGACCCCGCCGGGTCCGATCAGCGCGCGGGGCGCGGTCCCCGGGCTGTCGGCGGTGGTGTACGGCTCGGGGCCGCGGGCGACCGCCACGGCCCCGGGGCGCAGCAGCACCGGTTCCGCGCCGCCGTCGGGGACGATCCACGCCTCGCCGCGAGTGACGCACATCAGACAGAGCGGGGCGCGGTCCTCGATCCGGACGGACCACGGCGGCTCCATCACCATGCGCAGCAGAAAAGCCCCCCGGGCCCGCGGTCCGTCCAGGAGTCCGGCGAGTACGTCCATGGTCACCAGCGTAAATGCACCGGAGAGCGGATCCGCCGCCGCACCGATCAGTTCGCGCCGTGTGCCGGGGCAATCTCCTCGACACGCCGCGCGAGCGTGAAGTCCTTCTCGGTGACGGCGCCTCCCGCGTCATGGGTGTGGACGGTGAGAGCAACGGACCTGTAGCCGAGCGTCAGATCGGAGTGATGGTTCAACTCCTCCTGGATCCGGGCGATATGGACGACCATGGCGGTGGCGGCGAAGTGGCTGCCGAGGCGGTAGGCGCGGGCGATCCGACTCCCCGTCAGGGACCAGCCGGGCAGTTCGCGCAGCCGGTCCTCGATCTCCTGCTGCGACAGCGGTGGGGTGGCCATGGGGCGGGGGCTCCTTCCGGG
>NZ_LATD01000269.1 GCF_000981895.1 Streptomyces odonnellii
CGTATCGCCCGCCGCCGCACCCCGGCCCCGGGCCCGAGGGCCTGGGCACGGACGTACTGGCCGGGCTGAAAGCGCGGGGCCCGACGCCGGCCCGTCCGGCGTTTGGCGACACGGCACAGCAGCCCGTCCGGCGCCTGAGGACGCGGCGTGCCCGGCGTCAGGGGCGCTTCAGGAACAGGCCCGCCGCGATCGCTCCGGCCAGCACGAGCGCCGCGTTGACCAGGACCGCCGACCCGATCCCGGTGAGCAGCGTGCCCGAGGTGACGACCACGGCAGCCATCACCGGTGTGCCCACGGTGATCCCGATCTGCTGGGTCATCGTCGCGAGCCCGGTCGCCGTGCCCTGCTCCGCGTCCGGCAGCCCCGAGGTCGCCGTGACCATGAAGCCGACGATCGCCAGCATGTTCCCGACCCCGCCCGCGAACGTCCCCGCGAGCAGCAGAGCCAGCCAGCCCCGGTCGTCGCCGAGCGCGAACAGGGAGGCCGTCGCGCCCGCCTGGAGCAGCCCGCCCGCGATCAGCGTGGCGCGGGTGCCGTACCGGCCGATGACGCGCGAGGCCACCACCCCGCCCAGGACCGTACCGGCGCCGAGCACCCCGAAGGACAAGCCGGCGGCCAGCGGTGAGAAGCCGAGGACCTGCTGGAGGTACAGCGTCATCAGGAAGACCAGCGAGGTCTCGGTGGCGAAGGCGACAAGACCGGCGAGATTGCCCCAGACGACGGTCCGGCGACGCAGGATCCGCACGGGTACGAGCGGCGCGGCGGACCGTTTCTCCAGAGCGAGGAACCCGGTCAGGAATACGGCGCCGAGGGCGAGCGGGACGAGTGCGTACGGGCTGCTCCAGCCGTGCTCACCGGCGGCGGTGAGTCCGTACACCAGGGCGAGCAGTCCGCCGGTGACGGTGAGGGCGCCCGGTATGTCGAGCCGGGACCGCTTCTCCGGGCGGCTCTCCTTCAGCACGGCGGGGGCGATCGCGACGACGGCCAGGGCCACCGGCACATTGATCAGGAACGCCCAGCGCCAGGAGAGCAGATCGGTCAGTACGCCGCCGAGGACCGCGCCGGTGGTGAACCCCGCGGACATGAGCGCGCCGTTGAGCCCCAGCGCTCTGTCGCGCGCCGGGCCCTCGGGGAACGCGGTGGTCAGCAGCGAGAGTCCGGCGGGAGTGACGGCGGCGGTGGCGAGGCCCTGCGCGGCCCGTGCGACCAGCAGGGTTCCGGGGCTCGCCGCGAGTCCGCCCGCCAGGGAGGAGACCCCGAGCAGGACCATGCCGCCGAGGAAGATCCTGCGCCGCCCGACGAGATCCGCGATCCGCCCGAAGAGAAGGGTGAAACCCGCGGCGGCCAGGGCGAAGGCGGTGGCGACCCACTGGAGCCCGGCGAGGGAGAAGCCGAGCCCCTCACCGATCGCGGGCAGCGCGACATTGAGGATCGAGAAGTCGACCGCGAGCATGAACTGAGCGACCAGGAGCACCACCAGGGTCAGGCGTGCCCGCCCGTCCATCCGGTGGTCTCCCGGCGCGCGGACCGGCACCGCCGGCTCGGCTGTGGTCATGGCTCTACCCCTCCCCGGAACCCATAAATGGGCCCCCGGTTCCATTAAGATGCCATGACGGTAGCAGGACGAGAGTAGTTAATGGAACAGGAGACCCGTTTGAGCACCGAGCCGACCACCCCGGAGGCCGCCCCGGCCACTCCCGGGACCGTCCGCCCCGGGGGACGCACCGCCAAGGTCCGGGCCGCGGTCCTGGAGGCCACCCAGGACGCCCTGGTCGAGCAGGGTTTCCACGCCCTCAACATGGACCGGGTCGCGGCGGCGGCGGGCGTCGGCAAGACCACCGTCTACCGGCGCTGGGGATCGCCGATCGGGCTCATCACCGACCTCCTGCACGACATGGCCGAGCAGTCGCTGCCCGCCGCCGACACCGGGGACCTCGAAGGCGACCTGCGGGCCAACGCCCTGCTCGTACTGAAGACGCTCACCGACCCCCGGATGGGACCCGTCTTCCAGGCGGTCATCGCCTCCGCCGCCTGCGACGAGGAGTGCGCCACCGCGCTGAACGGCTTCTACACGACCCGGCTGCGCGAATGGGCCCCGGCGGTGGCACGTTCCGTCGCACGGGGCGAGATCCCGGCCGGTACGGACGCGACCGAGGTCCTGCGCGCCGTCTCCGCACCCCTCTACTACCGCTTCGCCGTCAGCCGCGAACCGCTGGCCCCGGCCGACGCCGAGCGGGCCGTGGCGGTGGCCCTCGCCGGAGCGCGGGCGGGCGCGTTCCGCTGACGGTCCGACCCGGCCCGCCGCGGTGTCGGGGCGTCGGGGATGAGTACCCGTACTCAGGCGCTCCGGGCCCGGCGGCCGGAGGATCGGCTCCATGCTGTGGTCCGACCCCAAGAACGAGCCGCCCCAGGAACTGCGTGACGCCCAGTCGATGATGCGCCGCGCGGGCATACTGCTCGCGCTGGCCGTGGTGCTGGCGATGATCGTGCTCGGTCTGCACTGACCGGCCTTCGCCGGGGTGTACGGAGGCACCTACCATGGCCCGCATGACTGATCAGCGCCGTCGGCTCGTCCTCGCCTCCGCCTCCCCCGCCCGGCTCGATCTGCTCCGGCAGGCGGGGCTCGCGCCCGAGGTGATCGTCAGCGGGGTCGACGAGGACGCGCTCTCCGCACCGGACGCGGCCGCGCTCGTGCTCGTACTCGCCGAGGCCAAGGCCGCCGCCGTGGCCGCGCGCCCCGAGGCGGCCGGCGCCCTGGTCATCGGCTGCGACTCCCTGCTGGAGCTGGACGGCGAGGCGCTCGGCAAGCCCGCCGACGCGGAGGAGGCGACCTCCCGCTGGAAGTCGATGCGCGGGCGCGCCGGAATCCTCCGTACCGGCCACTGCGTGATCGACACCGAGACCGGCCGCAGCGTCTCGGCGACCGCCTCGACCACCGTCCGCTTCGGCAGCCCGACGGACGACGAGATCGCCGCGTACGTCGCCTCCGGCGAACCCCTCCTCGTCGCGGGCGCCTTCACCCTGGACGGCCTCTCCGCGCCCTTCGTGGACTCCATCGAAGGCGACCACGGCAATGTCATCGGCCTGTCGCTGCCCCTGCTGCGCAGGCTGCTCGCCGAGCACGGCATCACGATCACGGACCTGTGGGCCTGAACCGGCCCCGGACCCGAACCGGCCCCACACCTGAACCGGACCCGGACTCCCGCCGCCGACGCGGCGGTTGACCTCAGGCCGCGGCCGCCTCCCGCTGCTCGTACGCCACCAGGATCAGGACGAGCATCCCCAGCACCACCATCAGGAACGCGAAGGCCGTCCACCCCACCAGCCCCACCGTCAGCGCGCCCAGCACCCCGTGCACCACCGCGCAGGCGATCAGCGCGTACCGCGCCCAGCGGCCGGGTGCCCGGTCCCTGATGGCCGTACGCACCACGATCGCCGCGCACAGCACGAGATGCGCCCCGAGGATCCCGCCCAGCGCCCAGCTTCCGGCGGACATCGCGTCAGGATCGAGCCCCGCCAGGGACATCCGCTGGTTGTGGACCACCGTGGCGAGCACCCCGTTCACGAACACGATGCCGAGTGCCTCCAGCAGCAGTACGACCGCAGCCACCCAGGCCACCGGTCTCCGCGCCACAGCTCCCCACCCCATTCCCTTGTTCTCTGTTACCGCCAGTACGTACGACATCGCGCACGCTACTAACGGGTAAACCTTCGGACAAGGGCCCGAACGAAGCCGGCGGACCATTCGGCCATTCGTAGGGACTCCACAAAGAATCGTGATCCGCCGAGGGGCACTCGGACAGAGAGCTGGACCACATCAGGACGCTACTGTGCGACGGTGGATCGCGGCGTACCGTGGTGTCACAAGGGATTTCGCGACTTGAGCCGGCCTCGAAACACGCTCCGTGTGGGGAAGCTCACGAATGGGGACTGTTCGATGGGGCGTGTCGGCAGTCCCTAAACTCAGCTTGTTTCAAGGAGGGAGCCATCGTGCGCAAGGTGCTCATCGCCAACCGAGGCGAAATCGCTGTCCGCGTCGCCCGTGCCTGCCGGGATGCCGGGATCCTGAGCGTAGCCGTCTACGCCGACCCGGACCGGGACGCCCTGCACGTCCGCGCGGCAGACGAGGCGTTCGCCCTGGGCGGTGACACCCCGGCGGCCAGCTATCTGGACATGGCCAAGGTGCTCCAGGCGGCGAAGGATTCGGGCGCGGACGCGATCCATCCGGGCTATGGATTCCTGTCCGAGAACGCGGAATTCGCACAGGCCGTCCTGGACGCCGGGCTGACCTGGATCGGCCCGCCGCCGCAGGCCATCCGCGACCTCGGTGACAAGGTCGCCGCCCGCCATATCGCACAGCGCGCCGGCGCCCCCCTGGTGGCGGGCACCCCCGACCCGGTCTCCGGTTCCGGCGAGGTCGTCGCGTTCGCCGAGGAGCACGGATTGCCGATCGCCATCAAGGCGGCCTTCGGCGGCGGCGGGCGCGGCCTCAAGGTCGCCCGTACGCTCGAGGAGATCCCCGAGCTGTACGACTCGGCCGTGCGCGAGGCGGTCGCCGCCTTCGGCCGCGGCGAGTGCTTCGTCGAGCGCTACCTGGACAAGCCCCGGCATGTCGAGACCCAGTGCCTGGCCGACAAGCACGGGCATGTGGTGGTCGTCTCCACCCGTGACTGCTCGCTCCAGCGCCGCCACCAGAAGCTGGTCGAGGAGGCCCCGGCGCCGTTCCTCTCCGACGAGCAGAACGCCGAGCTGTACGCGGCGTCCAAGGCGATCCTCAAGGAGGCGGGGTACGTCGGCGCGGGCACGGTCGAGTTCCTCGTCGGCACCGACGGCACGATCTCCTTCCTGGAGGTCAACACCCGTCTCCAGGTGGAGCATCCGGTCACCGAGGAGGTCACCGGGATCGACCTGGTCCGCGAGATGTTCCGGATCGCGGACGGCGAGCCGCTGGGGTACGACGACCCGCCGGTGCGCGGGCACTCCTTCGAGTTCCGTATCAACGGCGAGGACCCGGGCCGCGGCTTCCTGCCCGCGCCCGGCACGGTCACCACCTTCGCCCCGCCCGCCGGCCCCGGTGTCCGGCTGGACGCGGGCGTCGAGTCGGGCTCGGTCATCGGCCCGGCCTGGGACTCCCTGCTGGCCAAGCTGATCATCACCGGCGCCACCCGCGAGCAGGCGCTCCAGCGGGCGTCGCGGGCGCTCGACGAGTTCACCGTCGAGGGGATGGCCACGGCGATCCCCTTCCACCGCAAGGTCGTCACCGACCCGGCGTTCACGTCCAACCCGTTCAGCGTCCACACCCGCTGGATGGAGACCGAGTTCGTCAACGACATCCCGGCCTTCGCGGCCCCGGCCGACGCCGAGACCGATGACGAGCCCGGCCGTGAGACGGTCGTGGTCGAGGTCGGCGGCAAGCGGCTGGAGGTCTCGCTGCCCACCAGCCTGGGCATGACCCTGGCCCGTACCGGCCTCGCCGCGGGCGCCAAGCCCAAGCGGCGCGCGGCCAAGAAGTCCGCCTCGGCGGCCTCCGGCGACACCCTGGCCTCCCCGATGCAGGGCACGATCGTGAAGGTCGCGGTCGAGGAGGGCCAGCAGGTCAAGGAGGGCGATCTGGTGGTCGTGCTGGAGGCGATGAAGATGGAACAGCCCCTGAACGCGCACCGTTCGGGCACCATCAAGGGCCTCTCGGCGGAGGTCGGCGCGTCACTCACCTCGGGCGCGACGATCTGCGAGATCAAGGACTGACCTCCGGCTCACGGCTGACGGCCGCCGGATCCGGTCCGGCGGCCCAGGCCCCGCGCGGCGGGACAGACCTCGTCGTACCCGGTACGGCCCGCGGGCCTGGCATCCTGGACGCCACCGGGTGGGAGGAGGACCGCGAATGGCGACGAGTACGGCGCCCAGTACGGCACAGACACCGCGGCCCATGCGCGCGGACGCGCGCCGCAACTACGAACGGCTGCTGACCGAGGCGCGCGCGTGCTTCGCGGAGCACGGCACGGACGCCTCGCTGGAGGACATCGCACGTCGCGCGGGTGTGGGCATCGGTACGCTCTACCGCCACTTCCCCAACCGCCACGCGCTGCTGAACGCGGTCTTCCAGGAGGCCCTGGCCGCGCTGCTGGAACGCTCCCGCGAACTCTCCAGGGCCGATCCGCCCTGCGCGTCCCTGGTCGAGTGGCTGCGCGCCCTGATCACGCACGCGGGCGAGTACCGGGGGCTGTCGCGCGCCCTGATGTCGGTCTCGTACGACCAGAGTTCGGCGCTGTCGGAGTGCAGCGTGCCGCTGCGGGCGGCGGGGGAACGGCTGCTGGTGCGGGCGCAGCAGGCGGGGTATGTGCGGGCGGAGGTGTCGATCGACGATCTGATGCAGCTCACGAACGCGATCGCGCTGGCGGCGGAGCAGTCCCCGTCGGCCCCGGAACTGGCGGACCGCCTCCTGAACCTCACCCTGACGGGCCTGAAGCCGTCCGCGTAGCCCGCGGCGCCGGTCGCGTCTGTCCTCAATCGCCGGACGGGCTGATTTTCCGGCCTCGGCCGGAGCCCAACCGAAATGTGCCCCCGGCACCGGGCGCACCGGCTCCGTCCTCAAACGCCGGGCTGGCTGATCTCTGCCGCCGCGCCCAGTATCAAGCCCGTCCGGCGATTGAGGACGGACCGGCCGGCCGGGCGGGCGGGCCCGGGGGTGGTACGCGCCCGGACAGGGCCGCCGGACAGGGCCTAGGGCGTGTCTTCAAAGTAGCGTCGTCCGCCCGAAGGGCGGGGCCGACGGCGTCTGGTGCGTGCGATCGCAAGGCGGAGGGTCAACACCGTCGATGGCCCGGACGTACTTGGATGATCCCGACAACGCGGCGAGCGTGCGTGCCAGGCGTCGCCGGTCAGACGGGACTTTGAAGACACGCCCTAGCGGCGACGCAGGTCTGCCACCCGGGCCGCTCGTTCCGTCGGGTCCGGTGCCGTCAGTGACGTCGGCGCGCTGCGCAGTTGCGCGCCGGGGCCGCCCGCCGTACCGCCCGGCGGCCCGCCGTGCGTACGGCGCTGGCCCGGCACCGGGACATCGCGGCGCGGCTGGCGGGCCGGTGGCTGCGGGTCGCCGCCCGCGCCGGGCGCCGGACCGGAGCCCGGCCCCGGACCCGGGCCCGCGGAGCCCGCGCCCGCGCCCGCCACCGCGACCTGTACTCCCTGGTCCGCCAGCGCCTGGAGCTCCGTACCCGCGCGATCGTCGTGCGCCGGCGGCTCGTCCGTCACCAGACGGCTGATCAGATCCGTGGGCACCGTCTGGAACATCGTGTCCGTACCGAGCTTCGTATGGTCGGCCAGCACCACGACCTCCGCAGCCGCCTGCACCAGCGCCCGGTCGACGCTCGCCGACAGCATGTTGGAGGTGGAGAGACCGCGCTCGGCCGTCAGTCCGCTCCCCGAGAGGAACGCACGGGTGACGCGCAGCCCCTGGAGGGACTGCTCCGCCCCGCTGCCGACCAGCGCGTAGTTCGAACCGCGCAGCGTGCCGCCGGTCATGACGACCTCGACCCGGTTGGCATGGGCCAGCGCCTGCGCGACCAGCAGGGAGTTGGTGACGACGGTCAGGCCGGGGATCCGCGCGAGCCGGCGCGCCAGCTCCTGCGTGGTCGTACCGGCACCGACCACCACGGCCTCGCCCTCTTCGACGAAGCTCGCGGCGAGATCGGCGATGGCCGTCTTCTCCGCCGTTGCGAGATGGGACTTTTGCGGAAAGCCGGATTCTCGCGTGAATCCGCCCGGCAATACCGCACCGCCGTGCCGGCGGTCGAGGAGTCCTTCCGCCTCCAGCGCCCGCACGTCCCGCCGTACGGTCACTTCGGAGGTCTGGACGACGCGGGCGAGCTCCCGGAGCGACACGGCTCCGTTGGCGCGCACCATTTCGAGGATCAATTGGCGACGTTCTGCAGCGAACACGAAACTGACAGTAACCCCAACGACCGTCTGCTTTCAGCAGTTTGCGCCGAATAACAGAAGTTGTACTCAGACGAGCGCACGAAGTGGTATACGCCGATACGAACGCTGTCCACACCGGACAGAACCGCCACCCGGGCCTGCGCGGGACCCCCCGTCAGCACCCCGTACGGGGCCCCCGGCGCGGCGGACTCAGCTCTCCTCCGCCGTCTTTCGCGTGTGCAACTGCCGTGCCACCTCGGCGATCGAGCCCGACAGCGAGGGGTACACGGTGAACGCGTTGGCGATCTGCTCGACGGTCAGACTGTTGTCGACGGCGAGCGAGATGGGGTGGATCAGCTCGCTCGCGCGGGGCGCGACGACCACACCGCCGACGACGATCCCCGTACCCGGCCGGGCGAATATCTTGACGAAGCCGTCCCTGACGCCCTGCATCTTGGCGCGCGCGTTCCGCAGCAGCGGCAGCTTGACGACCCGCGCGTCGATCCGGCCGCTGTCGACGTCCGCCTGGCTGTAGCCGACGGTCGCGATCTCCGGGTCGGTGAAGACGTTCGACGAGACGGTCTTGAGGTTGAGCGGCGCCACCGCGTCGCCGAGGAAGTGGTACATCGCGATCCGGCCCTGCATGGCCGCGACGGAGGCGAGCGCGAAGATCCCGGTGACGTCCCCGGCGGCGTACACGCCCGGGGCGGAGGTACGGGAGACCCGGTCGGTCCTGATGTGGCCGGACTCCTTGAGGACGACCCCGGCCTCCTCCAGGCCCATTCCCGCGGTGTTCGGTATCGCGCCGACCGCCATCAGACAGTGCGTACCGGAGATGATCCGCCCGTCGGAGAGGGTGACCTCGACCCGGTCACCGACCCGCTTGGCGGCCTCGGCGCGGGAGCGGGACATCACGTTCATGCCCCGGCGCCGGAAGACGTCCTCCAGTACGGCGGCGGCGTCCGGGTCCTCGCCGGGCAGCACCCGGTCGCGGGAGGAGACGAGGGTGACACGCGAGCCCAGGGCCTGGTAGGCGCCCGCGAACTCGGCACCCGTCACACCGGAGCCGACCACGATCAGTTCCGCGGGCAGCTCGTCCAGGTCGTACACCTGCGTCCAGTTGAGGATGCGCTCGCCGTCCGGCCGCGCGTCCGGGATCTCCCGGGGGTGCGCGCCCGTGGCGATCAGCACGGCGTCGGCGGTGAGCGACTCCTCGCTGCCGTCGGCCGCGGTCACGATCACCTGGCGCGAGCCGTCCACGGCCTGCCGCCCGTCGAGCCGGCCGCGGCCGCGCATGACCCGCGCGCCGGCCCGGGTCACGGAGGCGGTGATGTCGTGGGACTGGGCGAGCGCGAGCCGCTTCACCCGCCGGTTGACCTTGCCGAGGTCGACGCCGACGAC
Organism: Streptomyces odonnellii; assembly: GCF_000981895.1. Taxonomy (GTDB): domain Bacteria; phylum Actinomycetota; class Actinomycetes; order Streptomycetales; family Streptomycetaceae; genus Streptomyces; species Streptomyces odonnellii. Next base: position 9,316 of record NZ_LATD01000269.1, read on the forward strand.
CCGGGCCGACCGCTCCAGCGGAGGCGTGTCGTCCGCGACGATGATGCCCAGCTCCTCGTACGAGGAGTCGAAGGTGGTCATCACCTCGGCCGTGGCGATGAGGGTCTTCGACGGCACGCAGTCGGTGAGCACCGACGCCCCGCCGAGGCCGTCGCAGTCCACGACGGTCACCTCCGCGCCGAGCTGGGCTCCGACCAGGGCCGCCTCATAGCCGCCGGGTCCGCCACCGATGATCACGATCCGGGTCACGAAAAAATCCGCCTCGCGTTGTCAACCCGGCCCGTCTGCCACCCCGGCCGGGGTTCCGGGGGAGTCCCCCGGGGGATGCAGTACGTACTCCAGTGTCCCGTACGCTCACCCCAGCTTCGCCCCGGGGCCCTCCATCGGGAAACCCCCGGGCGCCATCCGGGACCCCCGGGCCGGTGGACCGTCGGCCACGCCCGTACCTCCCGTACCCTCAACCTCATGTCGCTCTACGCCGCGTACGCCGGCAACCTCGACGCGCGGCTGATGTCCCGCCGCGCCCCGCATTCCCCGCTGCGCGGCACCGGCTGGCTCAACGGCTGGCGGCTCACCTTCGGCGGCGAGCAGATGGGCTGGGAGGGCGCGCTGGTCACGGTGGTGGAGGCGCCGCGCTCGCAGGTCTTCGTCGCGCTGTACGACATCGCCCCGATGGACGAGGACTCCATGGACCGCTGGGAGGGTGTGGGGCTCGACATATACCGCCGGATGCGGATCCGCGTGCACACCCTGGACGGCGAGGAACCGGCCTGGATGTACGTACTGAACGCGTACGAGGGCGGGCTGCCCTCCGCCCGCTATCTGGGTGAGCTGGCGGACGCGGCGGAATCGGCGGGAGCCCCGCACGACTATGTGATGGAACTGCGCAAGCGTCCCTGCTGAGCCGGCGTCCGGAAGCAGTGGGTGTCCGGCCGGAAAGTGACGGACATACCCGCACAGACCGGACACCCGGTCACTCGTACGGACCCGCGCGGTCACTTCTTTTGTCGGAAACGACAGCACAACGATGTCAAGAGCATATGGACATCATCTACGCGCGTAGGGAATGACCGGCTACCCTCATCCGCGTGAACGCATTTGTTATCCCGGCCAACGCCGACGGACCCGACCCCCTGGCCGCCGCAGGCGCCGCCGCCGCGCGCCTGCGCGAGCTGACCGGCGCCGAGACCCATGACGTCGTCCTTGTGATGGGCTCCGGCTGGGCACCGGCCGTCGAAGCGCTCGGCGAGCCCGAGGCGGAGTTTCCCGTGACGGAGCTGCCGGGGTTCCCCCCGCCCGCCGTGGCGGGCCACGGCGGGCTGATCCGCTCGTACAAGATCGCCGACAAGCGCGCCCTGGTCTTCCTCGGCCGCACGCACTTCTACGAGCGCCGCGATGTGGCGGCGGTGGCGCACGGGGTACGTACCGCCGTCGCCGCGGGCTGCAAGACCGTCGTCCTGACCAACGGCTGCGGCGGGCTGCGCGAGGGCATGCGCCCGGGCCAGCCCGTACTGATCAGCGACCACATCAATCTGACGGCCGTCTCGCCGATCGTCGGGGCGAACTTCGTCGATCTGACGGACCTGTACTCGCCGCGGCTGCGCGCGCTGTGCAAGGAGATCGACCCGGAGCTGGAGGAGGGGGTGTACGTACAGTTCCCCGGGCCGCACTACGAGACGCCCGCCGAGATCAACATGGTCCGGGTGATGGGCGGCGATCTCGTCGGCATGTCCACGGTCCTGGAGGCCATCGCGGCGCGCGAGGCTGGCGCCGAGGTGCTGGGGATCTCGCTGGTCACCAATCTGGCCGCGGGCCTGTCGGGCGAGCCCCTCAACCACGAGGAGGTCCTCCAGGCGGGCCGTGACTCGGCGACGCAGATGGGCGCGCTGCTGGCCCGGGTGCTCGAACGCGTCTGAGCACCGCCCCGGCAGGGAAGAAGATCTGGCCGGGACGGTGCGGCCGGCAGGGCGCGGCCACCACGGTCCCGGCGCCGCGCGGGTGGCGCGGCGCAAGCACCGAGCAGAGCACCGGCCACCGGGCGGAGCACCGCTCACAGAACAGAGCGGCAGAGCACTGGCCACCGGACAGAGCACCGCTCACCAAGCTGAGCACTGAGCAACCGGAAGCGGGGGCGGACCACCTCCGCGAGAACGGCGCCCGTCCAGGGCGCAAGGAGGTTCCCCCTACCGTGCAGCAGCAGGACCCCATGGAGCAGGACGTCATCACCCGGGCCAGGGCCTGGCTGGCCGAGGACCCGGACGGCGAGACCCGCGAGGAACTAGCCCGGATCATCGAGGCCGGGGATCTGGACTCGCTCACCGAACGGTTCTCCGGCACCCTCCGCTTCGGCACGGCCGGGCTGCGCGGGGAGCTGGGCGCCGGGCCCATGCGGATGAACCGGGCCGTGGTCATCCGGGCGGCGGCCGGCCTGGCCGAGTATCTGACGGACCGCGGCGACGGCGGCGGACTGGTCGTCATCGGCTACGACGCGCGCTACAAGTCGGAGGAGTTCGCGCGGGACACCGCCGCCGTGATGACCGGCGCGGGGCTGCGCGCGGCCGTCCTGCCCCGGGCACTGCCCACCCCTGTACTGGCCTTCGCCGTACGGCATCTGGGGGCCGTGGCCGGGGTGGAGGTCACCGCGAGCCACAACCCGCCCCGGGACAACGGCTACAAGGTCTATCTGGGCGGCGGCTCCCAGATCGTGCCGCCCGCGGACGGCGAGATCGCGGCCCGGATCGACGCGGTCGGCCCGCTCGCTTCCGTACCGCGTCCGGACCGCGGCTGGGAGATCCTCGGGGAAGAGGTCCTGACGGCGTATCTGGAACGTACGGACACGGTTCTGACGCCCGGCACGCCCCGTACCGCCCGGACCGTCCACACGGCGCTGCACGGCGTCGGTACGGAAACCCTGCTGGCGGCCTTCGCGCGCGCCGGCTTCCCCGCGCCGGTCCCGGTGCCGGAGCAGGCCGAGCCCGATCCGGCGTTCCCGACCGTCGCGTTCCCCAACCCGGAGGAGCCCGGCGCGATGGATCTGGCCTTCGCGACGGCCCGGCACGTCCAGCCCGACCTGGTCATCGCCAATGACCCGGACGCGGACCGGTGCGCGGTGGCCGTGCCGGACGAGTCCGCCGAGGGCGGCGCGGGCTGGCGGATGCTCAGCGGGGACGAGACCGGCGCGCTGCTCGCCGCGCATCTCGTCCACAAGGGCGCGCGCGGCACCTTCGCCGAGTCGATCGTCTCGTCGTCGCTGCTCGGCCGGATCGCCGAGGCGGCGGAGCTGGGGTACGAGGAGACGCTGACCGGCTTCAAGTGGATCGCCCGGGTCGAGGGACTGCGGTACGGGTACGAGGAGGCGCTCGGCTACTGCGTCGACCCCGAGGGCGTGAAGGACAAGGACGGGATCACGGCGGCGCTGCTGGTGGCGGAGCTGGCGTCCGAACTGAAGGCGCAGGGCCGTACGCTGGCCGACCTCCTCGACGACCTGGCCGTGACGCACGGCCTGCACGCGACCGGCCAGCTCTCGGTCCGCGTCAAGGACCTGTCACTGATCGCGGACGCGATGCGGCGGCTGCGGGAGCGTCCGCCGGTGGAGCTGGCGGGCCTGTCCGTCGTCTCCACGGAGGACCTGGCGGAGGGCTCGGCGACACTCCCGCCGACGGACGGCCTTCGCTACCACCTGTCGGGCGCGTACCGGGCCCGCGTCATCGTCCGCCCGAGCGGCACGGAACCGAAGCTCAAGTGCTACCTGGAGGTGGTGATCCCGGTGGCGGACGCGACGGGGCTGGCGGGAGCGAGGTCTGCGGCGGCGGAGGTACTGGGCGCGCTGAAGCGGGACATGGCGGTGGCGGCGGGCATTTAGCGGGTGCGGGGCGCGGTGCTTTCCCGGGCCCGCCCGGGGTGCCGGTCCGTCCTCAATTGCCGGACGGGCTTAATTGTGCCGGGCGGCACGGACCGGCCTCCGGCGCCGGGGCGGACGGTTCCGTCCTCAAACGCCGGACGGGCTTGGTTGTGCTGGCCGGCACCGGGGTGTGCTGCGTGGTGGGTGCGGGGGCCGGGGCCTGCGGAGGCGGATGTCCGGACGGCATGATTTACGGCGCCCTGAGGCGTACGGAGTATCACGCGTCCTGGCGCCACACATCACGCTTTAGTGTCCGGCCACGCACCTCCTCCGACCC